>JBDKTA010000004.1 GCA_039680605.1 Planctomycetaceae bacterium
AACCTGCCGTCGAGGATGAAGATCATGCCCCCGCCGCTGACTGCTTCGTAGCGATGTAGTGAAGACTTTCAGGGCGCTGCCCTTGATAATAAAGCACTTACGTCGCCAACTGCGGAAGTTGGGCTAATGTGTTGGCACCGCTAGCCCCTGCCATTATGCCGCCGGCAAATGTTAATGTGTTTACAGAATCTTGCACAACACTGACTGTATTACCTGTGCCCAGGATGACATTGGCGTTAAACAGTTCATCGTTGGCCACTGCGGCGCCCATCACGATCCTGGCGCGACCTGCCGAATAGAACGTGAGGTTCTGTACCCCAACTCCGCCGCTGCCGATTGTGTACGCAGCGGCGTTGGCCGTATCGAAAATGATGTATTCCGCTGTCGCACCTGTGCCAAGATCAATGGTCGTATTTCCGTTGCCGCCGTTGATGAAAGACGGCGCGTTGAAACGGGTTATGGGAACGGCACCGCCGCTCCAATTGCCCGTATTCGACCAGACGTTGTTCGTTGCGCCGGTCCAGTTGATGGGCGTAAAATCCCAAGCACTGCCGGCCTGAGCCCCGCAAGCCAGTCCCAAAGCCACAGTCAAGAATGCAGCTAACGATCTTATTGCCGCTCGTTTCATTTTCATCCTCGTTTTTCTTCCAGTACCAGCAGGTGTTACGGATCGCTCTCAAACAGAAATGCCCGCCTCCGCCTCTGCTGACCCAGCCGAAAATATAACGGCTTCTCCCGGGTACAAAACGGGGCAATTACCGGCGTATGATAATCGCATAACCCAAATGCGCCAATGGACTAAATCTGGAAACGGTTGGTATATATCTGGAAGCCTTCAGTTGAGCGCCGGATGCATTGTCTGGCCAAAAGGGCGGACAATGACTCTGTTAACATAAGTCTTTATGAAATAGATGCTTACAAGAATACGGTTTTCCGAATCTCACGAAAAACAGACAAGAAAAGACAATTGTTACCCGAGCCGGGTGTCTTTTGGACCCGAGAATCTGCTGTGAAAAGTGCAACAATGTGCAACAAATGTGCAACGTCCCAAGGGTTGATGACCGGCACATCTACAGCTAAATATAAGAGCAGGATCATCCCAAGACGATCCTGCTCTTAATCCCAATCCTATTCCCCCCGTAATCGTTACGGCCGGTCGCCCATCTTCAGGCGCAGGTTGATCTCTTCGATCAGCGGCAGGACCTGCGAGATCTCGTCGACGACGTAGTGGGCGCCCATCATCGCCAGGCTTTCGCGGGCCTTGGCGACTTTGCGCTCGAGCACGTCCTTGGGCAGGGCGTTGATCTCTTTCTCGTTGAGGCCGACTTCGTTGCCGGTCTTGGCCAGGCCGATCGTCCACGTGCCGGCGTTAATGCCTTCGGAAATGTCGGGCTTGGTGTCGCCGACTTTCACGACGGCCTCGGGCGGGTAGATGCGGGCCTGGCGCATGTTGTCCAGCACCATCCAGGGCTCCGGGCGGCCGTACGGTACGCCGGGGGCGGTGGCCCAGGAGTTGGTGTCGGGCTCGAAACCCTGCTCCTTGGCGCGGATGAAGTTGATCTCCATCGCCTCGGTGAAGTAGCCGCTGGAGGAGCCGATCTTGATGCCCATCTTGCGCAGGGCGTTGGTCGTCTCGACCGTGCCGGGGATGATGTCGGCGTAGTCGCCGATGCACTTGACCTGCAGCGGCTGGAAGACCTCGAACATCTTCTGCACGTCAGCGTCGGAGCAAGGCTTGCCGTGGACGGCCTTCCACTGGGCGGCCACTTCGTCGATGCGCGCAATGGCCTTGATGTGCTCGTTCTTCTGCAGACCCATCGGGGCGCGGGCCTGGTCCATCGTGATCTCGACGCCAAACTGCTTGAAGACCTCGATGAACACTACGGCCGGGGCGTAGCAGCCGTAGTCGACGGTCGTGCCGGCCCAGTCGAAGATGACCATCTTAACGGGCCCGCGGTATGTCCTCTTGTACACGAAGTCCATTGTTGGCTCCTTTTCAGTCAGTGATATCTTCTCTGTTTATCTCACCGCAGAGTTCGCAGAGGACGCGGAGATGTCGGAAGGATGGAATAATGGAATGTTGGAATGGTGGGAAAGAAAGTCCATCAGACCCCCCAATATTCCATCCTTCCATCATTCCTTCTTTCCTTTCCTCTGCGTTCTCTGCGATCTCTGCGGTGAATCGCTTCTACAGCTTCACGCCCATCTGGGCGATCGTCTCGCGGATCACGCCCAGCAGGTCTTGTACGTCCGAGGGGAAGATGCGGCCGATATTTCCGATGCGGAAACAGTCGGCGTTGGAGACCTTGCCGGGATAAATCACGTAGTCGCGCTCGTTGAGCTTTTCGTAGAAGGCCTCGAAGTCGAAGTTCGGGTCCTTGGGGTACACGAACGAGGTGATGATGTAGCCCTGGTCAGCGGCGGGCAGGTATTCCTTGAAGCCCATCTGCCGCATGCCGGCCACCAGCGTGTCGTAGTTGGACTTGTACCGCGCCGCGCGTCCGGGCACGCCGCCCTCGGCTTCGAGTTCGGCCAGCGCCTGCCGGAAGGCGATCATCGCGTGGGTCGGGGGCGTGAAGCGGAATTGCCCGTTCTTCTCGAAGCCCTGGTACTGGTCGAGCAGGTCCAGGCTCAGGCTGCGGGCGTAGCCCTTGGTCGCCAGCAGGCTCTCGATGCGGCAGACGGCGAAGGAGAAGCCCGGCACGCCTTCGATGCACTTGTTGGCCGAGGAGACCAGGTAGTCGATCTGGCATTCTTCCAGCGACAGCGGGACGGCGCCGAAACTGCTCATGCCGTCGACGAAGTATTTCGCGCCGGCCTTCTTGACGACCGCGCCGATTTCCTTGATAGGGTTGATGATGCCGGTGGTGGTCTCGCAGTGGACGACGGCCACGTTCGTCACGCCGGGGTTGGCCTTGAGGGCTTCGGCGACCTTGACCGGGTCGACCTTAATGTTCTCGGGGAACTCGACGGGGATCGTGTCGATCTTGAGGACCTTACCCATCTTGGCGATACGGTGGCCGTACGCGCCGTTGATGAGCACCATGAACTTGCCGTTTGGCGGGGTGGTCGAGCCGACGACGGCCTCGAGGGCGAACGTGCCGCTGCCCTGGACAATGACGGTGGTGTACTTGTCGGTGGACGCCTGCCCGACGGCGACGAGCCCGTCGCGGATGTCCTTGATGAGGCTGATGAATTCGAAGTCGCGGCTGCCCAGGTCGCGCAGCAGCGCCTGCTTGACGGTGCGGCTGGTGGTCAGTGGTCCTGGCGTGAAGAGGATTTTGTCTTTCCAACCCGAGATTGATTTCCGGCTCTGCATGTGCGATCTCTCCAAAGCAGTCTTGGGCGACTGACGACGGGTGCCAGCATACTGGCGCAGATTTGAGCAGGCAAATGATTTCGGCGTCGGATTGCCCTTTACGGCAGCGAGCGCCCTGGCTATCGTAGGGCGGCATTTGCGGGCACAGGAAGAGGAGACGTCTTTTGAACCACAACGTTCCCCGCGCCACTCTCCGAGCCAAAGGCCTTCATCCCAAACAGGGGCTGGCCTTTTTCAGCATGGCGATCCTGTACCTGTTCTATTATTTCTGCAAGTACAACCTCGGCCCGGCCACCGATGACATTCAAAATGAGTTCGGCATCAGCAGTGCGGCGTTCGGGTGGGTAATGACCACGTTCACACTGGTCTACGCCGGCGGGCAGTTCATCAACGGGTTCCTGGGCGATCGGTACGGACCCAAGAATATCCTGATCCTGGGCGGGCTGGGCAGCGTGATCGCCAACTTGTATTTCGGCATCTCGGCGTCGCTGACATTCTTTGTGCTCTTCTGGGCGATGAACGGCTATTTCTCTTCCTGCGGATGGGCGCCGGGCTCCCGCATCCTGTTCAACTGGTTCCCCGAGAAGCGATGGGGAACGTACATGGGCATCTACAACGCCCTGTGCTACACCGGTGGAGCCATCGTGACCATCGTGGCGGGTTTCGCCATTTCCTATCTCGGTTGGCGCGGCGCGTTTTCCATCCCAGCCGCCTTCCTGCTGGTCATGACGCTGGTGTTCATGATTGTCGGCAAGAACAAACCTCAGGACGCGGGCCTCCAGCCGGAATGGGAGCAACCGCACAGCGGCGACCAACCGGTTCGGCGAACCGGGGCGAAGGAGTACTGGGCGGCCTTCAGTAATTACAGGATGATTCTGGCTTACGTATCGGGGTTCGGTGCGAATTTCGTGCGGTGGGGGATCATCACGTGGATGGTCAAGATCCTCAAGGTGCATGTCAGCGAGGGCGGGTTCGGCATTCCTCTGATCATCGCCGGCATCATCGCCTCGCTGGCTCATTGGGGCGGGGCTTTCTTCTCGATTGTCCTGGGCGTGGTCACCGACCGGGTGTTCAAAGGCATGCGATGGCAGACGATCACCATTGGATTTGTTCTGGCGGCCCTTCCCTTGTTCTATATCGCCCAGGGGCCCAAGACCATCACCGGCGCGACGCTCTGGACCGTCTGGGTGCCGCCTGAGAAAGCCAAAACAGTCGCCCGGAAGCCGCAGACGGCGCCGGCGACGCCCAAGACCGCCCCTGCCGCCACCGCCATGGCCGCGACCGAGAGAACTGCCGCGACGGAACCCGCCAAAGTTCCCGTGCCCATCACCACCGGAATCTTGCTGCTGTCGCTGGCGATGTTCCTCTCCGGCGGGCTGATTCAGGCCGTGCAGACGCCGCTGTTCGACTTGCCCGGCGACATCCTGGGCAAGGAACTCAGCGGCACGGGCGTGGGGATTCTCGACGGCTGGATGTATGTCGGAGCGTCCTTTGCCGGGGTATTCCTGGGATGGTGGCTGGATTCCTTCGGGTTGCTCGCCGGCGTGACGCTGATGGCGTTTGTCAGCGTCGCCAGCGGACTGGTGATCATCCCGATCCGGAAATAGCTGCCGGGTTGGTTGAATCGTTACCCTTGTTTCTGGGGCGCGTGCTTCTTGTATCGAAAGGGAAGCTATGAATGAGCCACCACCTCGTCCACCTGTCCCGCCTGCACTTCCTTCAGAAGTATGGCCGCCACTGCCGCCATCGGCTCTGCCGCCGCCGCTACCGGGGATGGCAAAGAAACGCAAACGCTGGCCGTGGTTGATTGCCGCGGCGGGCGTCGCGGCGCTGGTGGCGATTATCGTCTGCCTTTTTCCCTCTGCTGATGAGCGCCGGGCAACCTTCCTCGTCAATAGAATGCGAACCATCGACCGCCACGACTGGTCGGCCACACTGGGCGATATCCCCGTCAACGACAGCAACGGACAAACCTTCCGCCAGGCCTTCGAGGCGCTGGGGCCCAAGGCGGTCCCGATCCTGGTGCAGACGCTCGAGGGCGGCTGCGACGATCAGGAACAAGAGGTGATCTTCGCGGCGCTGAGGAAGAACGGTCCTGCCGCCGCGGCGGCCGTGCCTTACCTCAAGAGCGTGCTGGAAGATCCCAATCCGATGGCTCACTACCAGAAGATGCAGGTCATCGAGACGCTCAGCGCGATGGGGGACGCCGCAACGCCTGCCCTGCCGGCGGTGGCGGCGTACTGCCAGCAGGACCAGGTGGCAATCTTCGATTCGGACAAGGAGAAGCTGGCGGCAGTGCTGGCGGGCTTCGGCGAGCCGATCATCCCGCACATGATCAAGCTGATGTGCAACGGGGGTTTTCAAGGGCAGAATCTCGCATACAGAACCGTAGGCAAGATCGGACCGGCAGCTTTGCCGCGGATGATCCTGCTGCTGAGGAATCCTGATCCCAGTTTTCATCTCCATGCAGCCCACTGCCTGTCATACATGGATTCCAAGACGTCGCCTCTGGCTGGCGTCACCGAGTCCCCGGCGCATCTGGCTGAAGCAATTCGTTCTGACTGGGACTCAAAGCCCGCGGACCCTGACAAGATCTTCTGGCTGCGCGCGCAATATCTGGCCAAGCTGATAGTCGCCAACGGCGTTTCTGCCGTTAAGGGCACGGCCGCTTTGCTGGACGATCCGGACTGGCGGATGCGCACGTTTGCAGCCAACACGTTAGGCAGGATCGGCCCTCGCGCCAAAGGAGCCCTTGTCGCACTTGAAAAATGCCGTAAGAAGGCGACCCAGAAGGAAGAATGCTACATGCTCGATGAAGCCCTCAGGAAGATACGTCCGTGATGTGCGAACGCCCTAAAGGAACATGACATGACAAGCCAACCGGTCTTGACTCCCCCACCGCCGCCTGCCTGGGCTCTGCGCCCGCAGCCGTGGTCAAGGCGGCGCAAGCTTGTGGCGATCTTCGCGCCGATAGCACTGATCGCCGCAGTGGCAACTGCGACCATCTGTTACTTCACCAGCGATGCCGTCCGCGCTGCGGAGCTCATCCACGAACTGCGCCATCCTCCTGAACAAGGCGCGCTGTCGCGCCTGATGGGCGAGGACCCTCCTGCGGCCAGACCCGACGGCGTGATCGTGGCGGAACTAGGCGGCCTGGGCAGCGGGGCCGTCAGCGTGATTATCGAGGCCATCGAGCGCGAGGATACGCCCCAGGCCGTTGCCGAGGAAGACGAGTTCTACCGGCAGATGCACGGTCGCCTTGTCCGGCAAGGACGCCGAGACCTTCTGATCCGGGCACTGGGCCTGATAGGTCCCCGAGCCAAGGCCGCAGTCTTGCCGATGGTAAAGTGGCTGCAACTTCCCCAGTACCGGTACAGCCGGTATGAAATTGTCGCGGCTTTGGGGAATATTGGTCCCGATGCCGCTGCGGCCATGCCGTTGATTCTGAAGGTCCTGGACGAGCAGGAAGATTTCAGGCAAGGTCAGATGGTCATCCGCGCGTGCGGGCAACTCGGTCCGGCCGCCGTCGGCGCGGTTCCGTTCTTCATCAAGGCCATCGAGGGCAAACGATCTTACATGGACGACCGCGACATGGAGATCTATATCGAAGCCATCGCCGGGATAGGCCAGCCGGCGCTGCAGCATCTGGACCCGCTGATGAGCGACGAAGAGGACAACCTGCGAAGGCTGGCCTGGCAGTCGATGGCCCGGATGGGACCGGCAGGGCTGACGGCGCTGGTGCAACATCTGGAAAGCCCCTCCCGCCGCGCCCGTGCGTGCGCGGCCTTGGGGCTCGAAAAGCTGGGCGCCAAAGCCGCCCCGGCCCTGAAGGCTATCGTCGCGGCCACCAATGCCGAGAATAATCAGATCAGCACCAACAGCCGACATGCTACCGTATCCGGAAGCCTGATCAGCGTGCTGATCGAGATCGGCCCTGCCGCCGAACCGGGCCTGCAGGAAATCGCCAGGATCACCACAGACGACATGCTCAAATCATGGGCCGAGGATGCCCTGAACACCATTCGAGCATCCAAGCCGTAGGCGGCTGGGCAGAGGTTACCCGCCCATCGCCGGGCAGGCTTTGCAGGCCTTCTGACGGCCGCACGGCGGGGCCTCGCCGCCGGACTTCTTCATGTGGATGCCCTTGGCGGCCGTGAGCTGCCGCTGGGTCTTGCTGCCGCACTCGGGGCATTTCTGGGCGGCCGTGGTGTTCATGGTCTTGTGGAAGACTTCAAAGACGTGCTGGCACTTGCTGCACTTGTATTCGTATGTCGGCATAGCGTTGGCTCCTTAGCACACTATACCACTGCCGAAAGAATTACGCCCACGAACTTGTCCGCCGTAGCGCAGCGAAGGCGGACGTCACGAACCTGTCCACCGTAGCCTTGGCGAAGGCGGATGACACAAATGGGAAGAAGATCGAGCACGTTGTTGTTGGCGGTCCATATCGCTCGACAGGTCTTGCGATGCTCGAAACGCGCCGGGCAAGCCCCGCCGCTAACGGTCCTCTGCATTCGTGTCATTCGTGACATTCGTGGACGTAACCTCCCGTTTTTAGAAATCGTCGAGCGGCCTCGACCGCTAACGTTCGCAGATGGTACACTACCGGTTCTGGAGCACTACCCAACGAAAAACTGTTGAACTGAGGAAGGATCATGAAGCGATACAAGGCAGTCGTTCTGGGCGCGGGGCAGCGAGGGCGGGCGCATACTCTGGCGTTTTTGAAGAACGCGGACCGGTTTGATCTGGCGGCCGTATGCGATCTGGATACCGACCGCATGAAAGCGATGCTGGCGGGCATCAATGTCTCGCTGCCGATCTACGCCTCGGCCGACGAGATGCTCGCCCGCGAGAAGCCTGACGTGTTCTGCTTCGTCACGCCGCCGGCGATCCGGCTGGAGCTGGTGAAGCTGGGCATTCGCCACGGCGTCAAAGCCATCGCCTACGAGAAGCCCATGGCCACCACGCTGGGCGAGGCCAAGGAAATCTGCGACGCCTGCGACGCCGCCGGCATCAAGCACGTCATCTGCCATCAGCATAAGTACGGCGGGCACTGGCAGGCGGTCAAGCGGATCGTCGAGTCCGGCCGCATCGGAAAAGTGCGGTCCGTCCACGCCACCTCCAAGGGCTGGTTCTTCCACTACATCACGCACCTGGTGGACTACGCGATGTGGTTGATGGACTACCCCAAGCCGCAGTGGGTCGTCGGCCACATTCACGGCCGCGGGAAAGTCGCCGACAACCACCCCTCGCCGGACTACATCATGGGTCAGGTGGGTTTCGCCGGCGCGGTGCGCGGGTTCTTCGAGTGCGGGACGCTGGCCCCTTCGCGCGGGATGCCCGAGCACTTCTGGTACGACGCCGGCGCGACGGTCCTGGGCACGCACGGCTACGCTGAGGTGGTCGTCGGCAAGGGCTGGCGCGCGGTGACGGCCGACGGCGGATACATCGAGGACAACAGCGTCAGCTTCGACGAGAGCGGCGACACGGCCCCGTACATCACCGACCTGGCGAAGTGGATGGACGACCCGTCGCAGCCGCACCCGTGCCGGGGCGAATTGGCGTACCGCGGCTTTGAGGTGTCGATGGCGATGCTGCAGAGCGGGCTGGACCCGCGGACGATCGTGCTGCCGATGGACCTCTCGGCGCCGACGCTGGATCGCATGGTGGCTGAACTGCCCGAAGACAACTACCAGTTGGAGACCGAGTAATGATACGCCTGGGCGCCCCCGTATTCTTACCGCAGGATGATCTGGAACAGCTGGCCCGTGCGCATCGCCAACAGGGCTACCGCGCGGCGTACTGCCCGTACACGGATCTGAGCGACACCACGCGGATCGCCGCGATCCGCAAGGAGTTTGCGGCGCAGGATGTCGTGATCGCCGAGGTTGGCGCCTGGTGCAACATGCTGGCCCCAGACCCGCAGAAGCGCAAAGCCAACCAGGAGAACGTCAAGCGGCAGTTGACGCTGGCCGACGAGGTCGGGGCGCGGTGCTGCGTGGACTACCTGGGCACGCTGGACCCGGACTCGGACTACGGTCCGCACCCGGCGAACCTGACCGCCGCCACGTTCGATCTGGCCGTCGAGACCGTGCGGTCCATCATCGACGCCGTCAAGCCGCGCCGGGCGAAGTTCGGCCTCGAGATGATGCAGTGGGTTCTGCCCGACAGCGTCGATGCGTACCTGGACCTGATCAAGGCCGTCGACCGCCCGGCCTTCGGCGTACACCTGGACCCGGTGAACATCATCCTGACGCCTCGGATGATGTACGACACTGCCTCGCTGCTGCGCGACTGCGTTGCGCGGCTGGGCCCGTGGATCGCCTCCTGCCACGCCAAGGACATCGTCCTGCGGGGCGCCCTGGCGATGCACCTGGACGAAGTGCCGCCGGCCACCGGCTACCTCGACTACCGCACGTACCTCAGCGAGCTCAACCGCCTGGACAACTCGCCGCCGCTGATGCTCGAGCATCTCGGCAGCGAAGAAGACTACCGCGCCGCCGCCGGCAGACTCTTCGCCATCGGGGCGGAGTTGGGCATCGACATGGGATAGTGAAGTAGCACGGGCGTCTCGCCCGTGAGTAGCATGGCCGTCTCGGCCATGTCCCCGCAATTTGCATGGGCAAGATGCCCATGCTACTTCTGGATTTGGAGCTTCGCGTTTATGACCACCACAGACAACCCCTCCACTAACTTGACGCTCTGGTACGCCCAACCGGCGCAGGCTTGGATGACCGAGGCGCTGCCTGTCGGGTGCGGGCGGCTGGGTGCGATGGTCTTTGGCGGCATCGAGCGGGAGCGGATCCAGTTCAACGAGATCAGCCTCTGGACCGGCACGGGCAGGGGAACAGAAGCATATAACGAGTTCGGGGCGTACCAGGCCTTCGGCAATATCGCCATCGCGTTGGAAGGCCACGGCGATGCGACCCAGTATCGCCGCGATCTCGACCTGGGCACCGCTGTGGCGGGCGTGCGGTACGCCGCCGGCGGCGTGCAGTACCGCCGGGAACTATTTGCCAGCTATCCAGACCAGGTGATCGTGGCGCGCTTCACGGCCGACAAGGGCGGCTCGTACAGCGGCGCGATCGAGCTGACGGGCGAGCATGATGACACCCCCCGCCCGCTGGCGGGCAGAACCGGCTTGATGTTCGCCGGCAAACTGCCCAACGGCGAACTGTATGAAGCACAGCTTGCGGTGCTCAACGCCGGCGGCACAGCGACGGTCTCGGGCGATAGGGTGGAATTCAGCGGCTGCGATTCGATCACGCTGATCCTGGCGGCGGGGACGAATTACGTACCGGATCACAGCCGCGGCTGGTTTGGCGACGATCCACACGAGGCCGTCACCCGGCAGATAGCGGCCGCGGCCGCGAAACCTTACGAGACGATGCTGGCCGATCACGTGGCGGATTACCAGGCGCTGTTTGGGCGCGTGAGCGTCGACTTGGGCCACACGCCGCCGCAGCGGAGCGATCTGCCGACCGACCAGCGGTTGATCGCTGCCGCCAGGGACGACGCCGACCCGGGCCTGGTCGCGCTGTACTTCCAGTTCGGGCGCTACATGCTGATCTCATGCTCGCGGCCGGGGTCGTTGCCGGCGAATCTCCAGGGCGTGTGGAACGACAGCAACTCCCCGCCCTGGACGGCGGACTACCACACCAACATCAACATCGAGATGTGCTACTGGCCGGCCGAGTCGACCAACCTGCCCGAGTGCCACATTCCGCTGCTGGACTTTGTCCGCTCGCAGGCGCCGGTCTATCGCAAGAACACGCAGGCGGCGCCGGAGTTCCAGCACGCCGACGGTCGGCCGGTGCGGGGCTGGACGGTGCGGACCATGTCCAACCCCTTCGGCGGGCAAGGCGCGTGGTGGAACACGCCCGTCAACGGGTGGTACTGCCAGCATTTCTGGGAGCACTACGCCTTCACCGGCGACGTCGAGTTCCTGCGCGACACCGCGTATCCGCTGATGAAGGAGAGCGTCGAGTTCTGGCAGGATCAACTGCGCCCGCTGCCGGACGGGTCGCTGATCGGTCCGCCTGGGTTCTCGCCCGAGCACGGGCCCACCGACGCGACCGGCCTGGGCTACGACCAGACGATCGTCTGGGACCTGTTCACCAATTACATGGCCGCCGCCGACGCGCTGGGCGTGGACGGCGACTATCGCAAGACCGTCAGCGACCTGCGCGACCGCCTGCTGGTGCCCCGGATCGGCCGGTGGGGGCAGTTGCAGGAGTGGCTCAACGATGTGGATGATCCCCAAGATCATCATCGCCACGTCTCGCATTTGTTCGGCACGTATCCCGGCCGCCAGTTCAGTGGCACAGGCTTTCCAGCCTGTGGGGCACAGCCTGGAAAGGCTGTGCCACCGCGGCGCTACGTCGAGGCGGTGAAGACCTCGCTCAACGGCCGCGGCGACGGCGGCACGGGCTGGTCGCGTGCGTGGAAGATCGCGCTGTGGGCCCGCCTGTGGGACGGCGACCACGCCTACCGCCTGCTCAAGAATCTGCTGGATCCGGTGACGGCCACGCACACCGATTACGAAAACGCCGGCGGGACGTACGTCAACCTGTTCGACGCGCACCCGCCATTCCAGATCGACGGGAACTTCGGCGCCGTGGCGGCCATCGCCGAGATGCTGGTGCAAAGTCACGACGGCACGATCGTGCTGCTGCCGGCGCTGCCATCGGCATGGCTTGACGGTTGCGTGCGCGGCCTCAAGGCCCGCGGCGGATTCGAGGTCAGTATCGCCTGGCGCGACGGCGCCCCGATTGAGGTAACTGTCCGCAGCGTCCGCGGCGGGCAGTGCGACCTGCGGTGCGCGAAGACGGGCAAGAGCGTTTATCTGACACTTTCCGCCGGCGAGGCAGCGGTTCTGGACGGGCAGTTGCAGCGCACATAACAGCGACGCTTGCGGCTTGGCAGCTTCTGACGCGTTGAACAACTGCTAAGCCGCAAGCGGCGGAGCGTTCGGTAGTGCGCGCAAGCTGTTAGCTGATCGCTGAGACCTGATCGCTACGCGGGCAGGCGTTTGAGGCGCCAGGCGAAGACGGCGTTGTCCAGCAGGGGCGAGAGGAGGTTGCCCAGCAGGAACGCCAGCATGGCGGCGTCGGGGAACCCCAGTGCCTCGCGCAGAGCGACCACCGAAATGCCGACGATGGTGCCGCAGATCCATTTGCCGCCGGCCGTGATGGGACTGGTCAGGCGGTCGGCGGCGATGAACAGCGTTCCCAGCAGCAGCCCGCCCCCCAGATGATGCCACAGTGGCGCGGCGGCGCCATGCTGCCAGTGCAGCAGGCCCGACAGCACCAACGCCCAGAACAGGCACGTGGCGACCATGCGCCAGTTCGTCACGCCGGCCGCCAGCAGCAGCGCCCCGCCCAAGGCGGCAGCCATCAGGAACAATTCATCCGGAGCCCCGCTGGGGGTCTGGAGAGTCTTTGGCCACAGCAGCGCCAGCAGCGCCCAAGCCACCAGCGGACCGTTGAGCCGGTTGCGCCCCACGTCGTTGAGCAGGACCTTGCCTTGCAGGACGGCCACTGCCGCGGCCAGGGCCACCATCCACAGCGGCGTGGAATGAGGCAGCAGCAACGCCAGGAGCAATCCGGCCACCAGGATGCTCTCGTCGATCACGCGCCGGCGCAGGAGGGTATCGGCGGCTTCCACTGCGGCCATCGTCGCGTACGACGCCGCAACGACGGCGGCCATCCGCCAGCCGCCCTCGTACAGCCGCGCCAGCAGGCAGGGCACCAACGCCATGGTCGTCAGCCACATGTGACGTGCAACGCTGGCCGGATCGCGCACGTGCGGGGCGCCGGGCGCGCACAACGTCGGGCGCAGAACGCTCGAGGGATTCACCATCGACCACGCCCAGGGCGTCCTCATGGCCGCACCTCCGGCGGCGCCGCCGCGGGGGCACGGCGGGCGGCGACGAACTGCTGCATCAGCTCGATCTTGGCCGGGCAGACGTAGCTGCACAACCCGCACGAGACGCACAGGTCCACGCGGCTGCGGGCAGCCGCGGCGGCGTTGCCCCGCCGCAGGTGGCGGTGGATCAGGTACGGCATGATGCCGGCGGGGCAGACGCGTTTGCACTGCCCGCAGGAGATGCACGCCTGCGGGCGCCCGTGCAGCGCGTCGTTCATTTCCTGAGGAACGAGCTTGCCCCGCAGATGTCCCAGGAACGATCGCCCGTAGGAGATCGTGCTGCGCCCGGGGCCCAGTTCGGCCAGCCATCCGCCGGGGCGGTCGCACTGGGGCAGGATGGTGAAGCCCGTGCATTCGCTATCGATGCCAAGGTAGCCCGCGCCGCAGGCGGCGCCGGTGAGCACCCCGTCGCGCACGACGCGCATGGGGCCTTCCTTGAGGCGCCCGGCCAGCAGCTCCCGCAGCGGGTAGCCCGGTTCGATCAGCACGTGGAGGCACTTGGAAGCCCCGGGCCCGCCCAGGCTGATCAGGCGCCGCACGGACGGTCGCGAATAGGTCAAGGCGCGGTCGACAGCCAGCAGGCCCTCGATGCGCACGCCCCAGACGGGCCCGTCGGCGCTGCGAGGCAGGCCCAGTTCCCGCGCCAGCAGGGCGAAGTTGTCGGCGGGGTACCGCAGCGGTACCTCGACGAGGTTCAGCCACGTGTGCCCGCGCAGGCTCTCGAGCACGCCGCGGGCGAAGACCGACCGGATCTCGGGCAGCACCAGGAAGACCGGGCGGTCGTCCATCAGACCCTGCAGATGCTCCAGCGCGCGCGTGGCGTGCGTCAGACGCCGGCGCAACTGGATGGCCCCGCGGGCGGTGAAGGGTTCGAGGTTCAGCGTCGAGACGATCAGGGCCGACGCCTGGCCGAACGGGTCGGGCAGCAGTCCACTGTGGGCGTCGCAGAAGAACTGCCAGGCCCCCAGGGCGAGCATCTTCTGGCGCTTCAGGGCGCCGCGGACGTTGCGGTGCGGGATGTGCGGCTGGTCCTGGCGCACTTCCCAGGGCTGCTCCTGCTGGCGACGGAGATCTTCCAAAACGATGTGGCCGGGGACCTGGCCGAGCCTGACGACGCCGGCTCGCGGGGCCAGGAGCGGGACGGCGTAGTTGTCTTCGTCGCGGGCCAGCACGTGCCCCTGGGCGGTGCATTGACCGTCGCTGACGAGAATGTTGGAGAAGTGGAAGCGGCGGCTTTTGAGAGGCAGATAGAACGCCGGCGGGTCGTCGGGCACCTCGACGCGCGACGAGGGTCTGCCCGCCAGGGGAACGTCATATCCTCCGGTCATCCTCATGCGGTTTCCATCGAATCAGTTCCGGGTCTTGTTTCGCGCCGCTTTGGGGTCGCAGAGGGTCTGCTGCTCGAGCAGCTCCTGCAGCGTCACGTCGGTGAGGAACTGGGATATCTGCGACGTCAGTTGGCGCCACTTGACGCACACCGGGCACGCGGCGCTGCGCTGGCAGAAATCATGGTCCAGAACGCATGGGCTGACCGCGATGGGCCCCTGGAACACTTCCATGATCTGGCGCAGCGAGATGTCGGCCGCGGGCTTGGCCAGGCGGAACCCGCCCGGGCGTCCGGGGCGGCTTTCGGCCAGCCCCTGGACGACGAGCTTCCGCAGAATCTTGTAGGCGAAGCTCTCGGGGATGCCGTACTGGCGGGCGACCTGCCCGCAAGGGACGACCGTCTGGGGTTGCTGCGCCAGGCACAGCAGGGCACGGATGGCGTAGTCGGTGTGGCGAGGGATGATTTCCATAGTCGGCGCTTCCGGGGTCGGGCATGTCCATTAAGCGGATAAACTATATCCACATTCTGCCCACCGCGCCGCCGCGTGTCAATAGCGAGGAAGATTCACCGCAGAGGTCGCAGAGAACGCAGAGGAAGCTTCGAGGAAGAAACGGAAGATTGGAATGTTGGAAGAATGGAATGCTGGAATTGGGAAGATTGGAGATGGGCGGACACCCAATCTCATTCCACCCTTCCACTATTCCATTCTTCCTCCCCCTCTGCGGTCTCTGCGATCTCTGCGGTGAGACGCTAAGCAGATCACGGACCCCAGAAGGTCGCGTAGTTCGACGGGATCGTCGGGTTGATGTCGGCGGGATAGAAGGACCGCACTTCGCCGCTGCGGAAGACAGCGTTGACCTTGCCGTTATGGCGGGCGAAGGGAACCGTGGCGTTGGCCCAGTCGGCCTGGTCGGCGGCGTTGTTCTTGTCGACCACCAGGTGATTGTAGTCGATCGCCAGGATGCGGTTGGCGGGCAGTCCGGCGCTGCTGGTGATCAGGGGGTTGATCCCGTAGCTGACGACGTATTCCTTGACGTCGGGTTCTTCCGCCCCGCCACCGCCGCCGCTGGGCGTGCCGATGATGACCCTCTCATACAGCTCCGGATCATTGGCCGTCCACTTATCCTTGCCTTGATCTGTAGCCACAACGACCGTGTCGGCGCTTGGGACCGAGGCCTTCTTCACGATCGTGGGGCAATAGCCGTCATAGCCAACCTCCGCGCTATAGGCGTAGTTTCGCTCGTTGGTGCGGATCGAGATCTCGGTGGTGGCTTCGGGCGTGTGAATGATGCGCAAGCAGGAGTCGCGGTTGGGGCTTTCGGGGAAGTTGTAGCCGCCGGCCTCCCAGGTGTACCAGCGGTCGGATCCGGCGCGGGTGGCGCCGCTCATGTTGTAGGTTGCGGTCTGCCCGGAATATCCCCATCCCGAACCGGCGCCGCGGCAGTCGCTGGTGGCCAGGTTGATGTTGGCGTCGGGCGGAATGATGTTGACTTCGCTGTACATCCAATACTGGTAGGGGTTGCTGTCGGGCGTATACGACATCACCACACACTGCTGGGGTCTCTTGTCTGAGCGGGGCGAGCCGTCGGAGTTCTTCTGATCCACCAGTTGCGTCAGCAGGAAGGTGTTGTACACGCCGCGATACCAGAACACATTCCCGCTGGCATCGAGGTACGGTTGGTTATAGAGGGTGTTGCGCCCGGTTTCGGAGACGCGGCGGACAAAGTAGCTGCCGTCGATCGGGAAATATTGCCAGGGCGTGCTGAAACCCCATCGCTCCTGGGCGCTGATCTTGGTGCCGTCGGGATTGGTCCAGAACATCCACGTGAAGGCCCCGATGCGGTAGCGGTAATCGCGAAGGAAGTTTCGCATGGTCTCGTCGGCGGCACCGGGACCGCTGCCGCCCGAGCCGGCAGAGCGGCCATACGTGTCGGCGCCGCTGCCTTCGGTACAGAGCAGAACGGACGTGGCATTATCAACGTCTTTGAGCACGGCGATGTGCCAATCCTGCGGCTGCGCGAGAGCCTTCTTGGCCGCGGGGTCGCTGTCTCGGTTCTGCAGGGTGGTCGTCTGGGCGATGCGGGCGAGGTTCGACTGGCATCGCACATTGCTGACGCGCTGCATCAGGTTTCCGACCGGAGCGATCAGCAGCGTCACCAGAATGGTCAGAACGGCTACCACCACCAGCAGTTCCGTAAGTGTCATCGCCCGACGTGATCCAATGCTATAACGGCGTGAGGTGGTCATGATGCGTCCTCTTTTCCGAGACAAATTAGGCGCTGTCCGCTCCTTCAACCTATCTATTATATGCGGTGCGGTCAATCTAATTATCGGCATTTTCCGCTTCCCGAATTGCTCTGATAGCGGGGAAAAACCTTAGACACGGTCCAGGACGACGATGGATTCGTCGTCGCTCTGGCGGGCGCGGCCTCGGAATTGTTCGACATCCTGAAAAACCACCTCAGCGCACCGGCAAGGCGTACACTCTTTGCAGCGGCTGATCGTGTCGTACAGGCGGGGCTCGCCGTAGAAGTCGTGGGAATCGTTGACGGCCTCGACCAGTCCGTCGGTGAACAGGACCAGTCGCTCGCCGGTGGTGAAGGTGTGGCAGTCTTCCTCGGGCTGGTACTCCTGCACGCCCAGCAGGATGTTGCGGTTCATCAGGTGCAGGGGCACGCATGCTCCGTCGCTGCAGAGGTAGGGGCGCGGATGTCCGGCGTTGACGAAGAACCCGATCCCCGTCGGGGCGTCGATGACGGCATAGAACAGCGAACAGGGCATGACCGACCCGGTGCGGTTGCCCAGGTCGACGAGCATCATGTTCAACTCTGAAACCACCTCCACCGGGCGGCTGCGGCGCTGCGGTTCGCTGCGGAGGAAGCCCATGATCTGGGCCATCATCAACGCCGCGCGCACGCCGTGGCCGACGACGTCGCCGATGACGACGGCGAACTGCTCGTCGTTGATCCGGATGAAGTCGTAGAAGTCGCCGCCGACCGTCCCGCACATGCGATTGAGTGACGCCGCCGCCTCGTGCGGCCAGTTGGTAGGACAGGCCTTGGGCAACAGCGCCGCCTGCAACTCGGCGGCCAGCGCCAAGTCTAGTTCCTGTTCGGTTTCGTCAACCATATGCAGCACGTTTCATCATAGGCCCCCCGCCGCCGGCAGACCCTCTTGCGGCGGGGAAACTGTGGTCGCCGGTTGCGATCGGGCGCTCTGGCGAATCGCCTCGATCAGTGCCGGCACGACGGTGAAGAGGCTGCCGACGATGCCGATGTCGGCCACCTGGAAGATCTGGGCGTCGGGATCGATGTTAATGGCCACGATGGTCTGGGCGGTCTGCATCCCGGCCAGGTGCTGGATCGAACCGGAGATGCCCAGGGCGATGTAGAGCCGCGGGCTGACTGTCTTGCCCGAAAGCCCGACCTGGTGAGAGTAGCTCAGCCACCCGCGGTCGACGACGTCGCGGCTGGCCCCCAGCGCCGCGCCCAGCGCGTCGGCCAGCGACTGCGCCAGCGGGATGTTTGCGGCCTTCTTGATGCCCCGCCCCACCGCCACCACCGCCTGCGCTTCGGCCAAGGCGCATCGGTCAGTCTGAGGGATGAAGTCCACGCGCCGCACGCGGCTGGCCAGCGACGCCGCCGGCGGCGCGAGGCGCTCGATCCTGCCGCAACGCCCCGCCACCGCTACGGCGGCCGGTCCGCTGTGCGGCCGCACGGTCGCCATCTGCGGGCGGTGGTTGGGCGTCTGGATCGTCGCCAGGATGTTGCCACCGATGGCAGGGCGCGTCTGGAGCAGATTGCCGGTGGCCGCGTCGATCTCCAGTTGCGTGCAGTCGGCGGTCAGACCCGCGTTGGCCTTGACGGCCACGAACGGCATGAGCGTGCGGCCGGTGGTTGTCGCGCCGGCAAGGATAATCTCAGGCCGCCGCCGCTCGATCAGGTCCAGCAGGCACGCCGCGTAAGGTTCGATCAGGAAATGCTCCAGCTCGGGCGCCTCGACGGCCAGCACTGCGTCGGCGCCGCGGGCGATGAGGTCCTGCAGCGGGTCCTGGGCCATGCGCGCGCCAATGAGCACCGCCGTCAACTCCGTGCCGCGCGCGTCGGCCAGGGCTCGCCCGCGCGTCAGCAGTTCGTGGCTGACGCGCTGCAGGCGTCCGCCGTCCTGCTCGGCGATGATCCACACGCCCTTGTATTCCCCGGCTGCCATCATGGAATCAACTCTCGCTGCCGCAGCAGTTGCACGAGCTGTTCGACCGCCCTGGCGGCTGAGGCGTCGTCGCCGGCGGGGAGCTTCTGGCACTGGCGGGCGACCTTGGGCTTGAAGATTTTCACCACGCGCGTGGGCGAGCCGGCCAGCCCCAGCCGCGCCGGATCGACATCCAGATCCGCCGCCGTCCAGACCGGAATCTCCAGGCTCTTGGCCCGCAGTTTTCCCGCCAGCGTCGGAAGGCGCGGGTCACCGATCTCCTTGACGACCGTCAGCACCGCCGGGGTGTCGGCCTCGAGCACCTCGTGGCCGTTCTCGACCAGCCGCCGCACCCGCACGAAACCATCGGCGGGGTCTATCGACGAGACATACGTTACTACCGGCAGATCGAGCCAGGCCGCAATCGCCGGCCCCACCTGCCCCGTGTCCCCATCGGTCGCCCGCTCGCCGCAGAGGATCAGTGTGGCATGGGCGTCTCGCCCATGCTCTTGCTGTGTGGCATGGGCGTCTCGCCCATGCTCTTGGCTCTGTTCCTCATACTCCTGCCAGTTGATCTTTTCTCTCCATTTCCACTCCTGCAGTCCCGCTTTGTCCGGGTTCTTCCAGGCATACTCGATCGAATGCCACAGGTCCTCCTCGTCGCGAATGAGATGATCGTAATACTCGCTCTGCCAGAAGGGACCTTCTCGTCCAAGCAATTCATTAGCCTTGTGCGCCGTAAACGACTTTAAGGAGTGGAGCGACTTGGACAATTCGAACTCCGCCGACGGCCTGACAACCAAATGCACGTGATTGGGCATGATGCACCAGGCCAGCAGTTGGTAGCGGATGCCGTCGAAGTGTTTCAAAGCATCGGCAACGATAGCCGCCACCTCTGGCCTCCGCAGGTGGCAGTCCCCATGCCCCGCGTCGAGATAGGCCTGGACCTTTTCGGAATACAGCGCGTCCAAATCCTCCTGTTCCTGCCGCGTCAACTGTCTCCCTTTGGCAGCGGCGCGTTTAACTATCTCCTCGCGTTCGTTCTGCCATGCTTCCAGGACCGATTGAGGCATCGAGTCAGCCAGCCGAAAGTTCACTGCGTATGCCGCTTCGTCACGAGTCCAATGTGGCAGACAGGCCCCTTGTCGCTGCTGGATCAGTTCGTAATCCGCCCCCTTTGTGGGCGGGACGCCTGTGCCATCGGGGAGCATGGGCGAGACACCCGTGCCACAGGGGGAGCATGGGCGAGACGCCCATGCCACACGGGGAGCATGGGCGAGACGCCCATGCCACGCGGGAAGCATGGGCGGGACGCCCATGCCACACAGCTTCCTGATGGCGGCCGCGAGGACGTAGCTCGTCGCCCAGGTGTCGGAGCCGGCGAAGGCTTTGTCCGACAGCAGGACGGCCGCATCGGCGCCCATGGCGACGGCTTCTTTCAGGGCGGTGGCGGCTTTGGGCGGACCCATCGAGACGACGACGACCTCGCCGCCACACTGGGCCCGCAGGGCCAGTGCGGCCTCGATGGCGTACAGGTCCAGCGGGTTGACGATGGCCTCGAGCCCCTCGCGGATCATGGTCCCGGTAACCGGGTCCATGCTGACCTTGGAGGTCTCGGGCACTTGCTTGATGGGAACGATAATGCGCATCTTCACAACCTAAATCCTAAATCCTAATTTCTAAATCCTAGACAAATTCGAAACAAATCCAAAATTCAAATGCTTAAAACCACCGAGGACTCGATACAAGAGCACCGAGCAGATGGTTTGGCGCTTTGAGACTTTGAATTTCCATATTGTTTAGAATTTAGTGTTTAGTGCTTAGAGTTTGTCTATCGCGGCGTGGAGTCCGGCAGGCCGCCATCGACGGGAATCGTCGCGCCGGTCGTGGGCGTCTGGCGGGTGATGAAGAACATCGCCGCGTTGGCCACGTGGCGGGCGGTCACCTTGGCCTTGAGCAGGTTGCGGCCGCGGTAGTATTCCTCCAGCCCTGCCTCGTCGAGACCTCGGGCCTTCATGCGGTCGGGCCCGACCGCCGCCCAAAGTCCGCTGCGATACGGTCCTTCGCCGAAGATGGCGTCGGGGGCGACCATGTTCACCCGCACGTCGGCGTCGGCCAGTTCCAGGCTGGCGATGCGCCCGAGTTGGTGACTGGCGGCCTTGGTGGCGCTGTAGGCCCCGAAGCCCGCGCCGGGGCAGAAGACGTTCTTGGTCGAGACCAGGACGATATCGCCGCCGGTGCCCTGGCGGCGCATCAGGCGCCCCGCCTCGGCCAGCGTCAGCAGCGTTCCGGTGGCGTTGACTTCCTGCGTGCGGCGGTACTTCTCGACGTCCATCTCGGTGAGCTTGGACACCATCGCGATGCCGGCATTGACGATGACGATATCGACGCCGCCCCAGACGCCCGCGGCCTTGGCGAACGCCGCAGCCACGCTCGCCGCGTCGGTCACGTCCATCGCTACGGCCAGCACGCGGTCGGGATATCGAGCGGAGAAGTCGGCGGAGAAGGCCTGGAACTTCTCGCCGCTCAGGTCGGTGACGACGACCCGCGAGCCCTTGTCCAGCAGCGCCGTACACAGCCCGGCGCCGATGGCCCCGGCCGCCCCGGTCACCAGCGCCACTTCGTTCTCCAACGGACGGGCGTCGGAAGCTTCTTGGCGCTCAACCGCGAACGTGCCAACGCCCTCGACCTCAATTGCCGCCGGAGCGGCGGATTGAGCTTTGATCACCTCCCGCAGCTTGGACACATCCGCGCAGTCGGCGTCAGAGACACGCACAACGGAGTTGTGCGTGGCACCCTCGGGCGCGGGGGTGAGGATCACGCGGTTCCAGGGGCGGTCGGCGTCGCCGCTTGGCCTCGCCAGCGCGCCGCGGATCATGGGAGCGATTGTCGCGATATCGAGTGTCATGATCGAACGGCCTCCAGCATGAACGCGGCGTTGGCGGGGGCGGCTTTGCCATCGAAGACGGCGCTGCCGGTGACGACGAGGTCGGCCCCCATTGCCGCGACGGCTTTGACGTTGTCTTTCTTGATCCCGCCGTCGACGCAGACGATCACGTCGCGCCCGCTGCGGTTGATTATTTCGATAAGCTGCTCCACGCGTGCGGCCGTGGCGTCGATAAAGCTCTGCGCGGGGAAGCCCGGATTCACCGCCAGCAGCACGACCATCTCGAGTTCGTCGATGACCGGCTCGACGGCCGACAGCGGCGTGCCGGGGTTGAGCCCCAGCCCGCGCACGATCCCGCGGGCGGGGTCGTTGACGTTGGTCATCTTGCCCAGAGCCTGCAGCGAGCGGTGTACGTGCGGGGTTTCGGCGTGGACGGTGACGATGTCGGCCCCGGCCGCGACGAAGCTTTCGAGCTTGTCGACCGGGTCGGCGATCATCAGGTGTACATCCTTGAGCAGCGGCGTCTTGAGGGCCTTGATGAACCCCGGCCCCACCGTCATCTGCGGGCAGAAGACGCCGTCCATCACGTCGATGTGCACCAGCGGAACGCCCGCCTGTTC
Source organism: Planctomycetaceae bacterium (assembly GCA_039680605.1). NCBI lineage: Bacteria > Pseudomonadati > Planctomycetota > Planctomycetia > Planctomycetales > Planctomycetaceae > Planctomycetaceae bacterium. The sequence goes on from JBDKTA010000004.1 coordinate 22,269, forward strand.
AAGCACCGCCAGTTCGCCGCCAAGGTTAAGCAGGTCGGCCGTCAGGACGCCGACGCTGACAGTCGGGCACGCAAGCACCAGTTGTTCTTTGGTGGTCATGGGCGAGATCATACGGGCAAACAGAGCCGCTGTCAGCTATCAGCTTTGGCGCTATTGCGGATCACCGCGGAGGTCTGTGAGGGCTGGGAAACTCTTGCGGGCGGTTGTGACGCAGCCGAAACAACTCGGCGTCAGCCATTTGCTGTGAACGCACCTTGAACTTGAGTTGTTGACATCACGTCGTGTCAACGATGAGCGCGCCCCGGAGCGCCCCAGTGTCGGACGATATCAGGAACAGGTAGGCATACCCGCCCCCGCCCCAAGCAGTCTGCTCGCCAAGCATCCAATCCAACTGCCCGATGAAGTAGAGTTGTTCGTCTGGCTCAACGGCTGGAGGCCTTGGCGAATTGACCCAACTTGGCCAACCACCTACCTTACTGGCCTTAACGTGGATAAGGCCGGGATAGATGTTCTCGTCGAAATCATCCGTCCCCTGTGGGTAGTCGTCAGGCACCCCAGAGTACATGGCCATGGTATCTTCGAATCCCGGCACCTCCATCACATCGCGAAAACTCACACTGTGCGGGTCAATAGTCCCTTCGGCGACCACGCCTCGTCGATCGGGGTCCCGGGCAGCGACCTCTGTAATGACCGACACGTCGCAGCCGGATTCATTCGAGCCTTGTGTGCCCCACGACATGTTCCCATCGTAGGCGCACCGACTGCAGTAGTGGAAAGATACAAGCGAATCCTTGTGCGTTTCAAACCCGGGGACATCCGACAGCCGAATCTGGGCCATGAATGCCATTGTATGCCCGTGCTCGCACGTCGGACGCGGCAGGTCGGCTGGCCACCACGGGGCCCCTGATATCTTGGTGACCGGTTCGCACCCCTCGTTAGCAGGCCCGACGATGATCTGGCGAGTTGGCTTCTTCTGTTCAGAAAGCTTCTTGCGGAATGCCCCCGGTGATCCTGCGGGCACCCGCTTTGGCGAGTCCCAGGTAACAATGTCCCAGTTGTCCAAGATGTCCTTGGCCAGGCGCTCCGTGCGAGGGTTCGGGTCCGCAGTTACGTATTCCCTCAGAGTCGCCTTGGCCTGTTCAAACGTTGGTGGGGCGCTCAAGTGCGGGTTAATTTCCTGGACCACTCGCCACACGTTTGGCGAATGGCAGGCATTCAGGGCGTACAACGCCACCAGTGAAAGTGGCGGCCCTGCAGCAAGCCATTTCTCGGCCCGAGCCCAATCGAAGGCTGATGCGGCCGCGAGGTCACCCCACATGGCCCCCGCTGAGCCGCGGTCATCACCCCACGTTTCATCATCCAGGCTGGCGACATCGTCCCACGTAGAACCACCCAGGTCGGGGACGACCTCTTCCATCCAGTCCAGAACGCGCGGCTCCCGGAGGCTAGCAAGAAAGATGGCGTTACAAACACGGCTGTCCAGCGGACAACTCTTCAGCGCAGAAAACGCTGCCGTCAACGCCTCTGTTTCTGGCAGACAGTTCCAGGCATCCTTGAGAACCGCCAGTTTCTGCTCTGCTGTCACTGCCTCACGCAGTTCGCTGCGGATCCATTCCTCTGCCCGTCGCCCAAGGACTTCGTTGCACAACGTGTGGTATCTGCGGATGAACCAGTCATTCGCAGTTCGCTGCCTTCTGGAAATGAGACCAGCTAGCAGAGCCTCGGGGGGATGAGCCGTCAGCGCGTCAGCTACCTTCCAGTCTGTGAAGACGCCGGCGTATTCGAGCAGGCGATCCAGGTCGGCCGCGACCTCCGTTAGCTTGGGCACTGGGAACCTGCGGGGATTGACGACTTTGGACTTGGGCGTGCGAGCATTGCCACGATCCGAATAGAACTTTTCTCCAATGAAGTCTGCCGATGGCCCATGGATTGCCCGAAGGTTGTACCACTCTCGAGGACGCAAACAGAGGCCTTGCAGTCTGTCGGCCGCCCCGCGAGAGAGTCGGTAACACCCATCCGGCCCCCCTGAGGGAACCTCCACCTCAACCGGTTCTGTCCGCGTTGCCTGGCAGCAGTCCATTTCCGTTTTCCCAATCACATTGTTGTTCTTTCAGATGTAATTCCACACCGGCACGTTCAGGAAGACGCCCATCAGTTCGGCGTCTTCGATGAGCTTGGTTTTGTTGCCGTGGTCGATCACGTTGATGCGCTTGCCGTCGTGCGTGATCAGGTTCAACTCGTAGCTGTAATAGCTCGACTTGTTTCCGTGGATGTATTCGCTGAGGAGCTGAATGGCGTGGATGTCGGTCAGCTTGGTGAACTTGTCGGCCTGGATCTCCATCTCGCCGGCAAGCATGTTCGACGGCGAGATGCGGCCCTTCCAGTAGAAGCCGCTGTCCTTGTCGAACACGCGCGGGATGGACATGAAATACAGCATGCCTCCGCCGACGCCGCCGAAGACCAACCCAAACAGCGGCAGCATGATCATCGGCGCCCAGTCGGTGCCTCCGTCTTTTTGAAACGCTCCCGCGAGTAAAGCGGCAATTCCTCCGATCATCGTGGCGGCGCCGATGGTGACGAAGAGCCCGCCGAACAGCTTGGCCCCGGCCGTCAGGCGGAACTCCAGCCGATGAGGCCCGGCAGCCCGGAGCTTGTGCGTGCGGAAGTTCGTCCCGCCGCCTTTGGCGGGCGTCCAGTCGATCTGAGCGGCCAGGGGGTCGTTGAATAATTCCGCCGGCGCCACGCGCGGCTGGTTCGCCTGCTGGATCAGATCCTTCACCTTGTTGACCAGGTTTTCGAACATGAGCGTTTCCCTGACCCAACAACCGCGCGGGGCAAGCCCCGCCGCTAACAAAACTGTTAGTCCTCGAACTTCAATATCCCAAACTGCCGCGGGATGTGGAACGCCGGGGCCTTCCAGACGATCGGCGACCAGGTCAGCCAGTGCGGGCGGCTGGTCTCGTCGGCGCACTTGTAGAAGTTGGCCCGCCAGGTGACGCCCTTGGCCGGGCGCAGAAATTTCCCGTTGCTGTGTTTAGCCATCGTCTCGATGGGCAGGCGATACTCCAGCGTCCAGACGGTGGGGCCGACCATTTCCTTTTCGATGGGGCCTTTGAGCGACGAGGCGATCTCCACCGTCGCCAAGTCGTCGGCCGCCAGCATCACTGCAGGTTTGCCGGCTGGGTGCGCGGAGAGCCACATCACGCCGGTGGCGCTCATCTCCAGGTTGTAATAGCCGTACTGCTGCCAGTCCTCGCCGGGGGTGAAGAAGAACTCGGCGCAGCTATCGAGGCAGACGGGCTCCTGATGCTTGGCGCGCTTGGCCAGCACGTAGTGGTCTTCGACGAGCCAGATGATGTAGAGGTTCTTGTCGTCCCAGAGCATCTTGGCCTGCACGCGCGGGGCGAAGGCGGGCTTGTCGCCCATGTAGTATTCCAGCGTGACGGCTGGGACGTCTTTCCAGACGTCCTTGTTCCAGTCGGCGTCGATCTTGACCGGTCCCTTGGGCCGGTGGATCACGTGCGTCAGCAGTTTTCGCACTGCGGGCTTGGGGTCGATGCCGATCGCGGGTTTGGAGGCGGCGGGTTGGGTTTGGGGCATGGATTTTTCCTTTGCGGTATCGCTGGCGGTCAGCACGCACGCCCAGGCGCCCAGCGTCACGGCGGCGGCGATACAGATAAGCATGGTACGTTTCATTGCTGCTCCTTCGTCTGGGGCGGATTATATCACGACGGCGACGATGATACGCCTGTTCGATCAGGGAAACAACCGCGTCGAGCAAGCTCGACCGCTAACATTGCCTCCGTTGATTTTTACTCAAATTTTCTCAGCGTCCTCAGCGACCTCAGCGGCTAATTTCACATCCCCCGAACACCGAGGCCGGCGCCGCCGTAGGGAGGCTGTATATGATGATGGGAACAAGTGAGGCTTGACAGTGCATCGGGGCGGGAGGGTATAAAGGTTCAGGTTCTCCGGCCGGCGTGCCGATGACAGCGGTGCTTCAGGTATTCATGGCGACACAAAAAAAGACAACTAAACGAACCCCACGCAAGGCCGCCCCGCGGTCCACCGGTGGCGGCAGCGCGGGCGTGGGCAAGAACCTGGTGGTCGTCGAGTCCCCCGCCAAGATCAAGTCCATCAGCAAATATCTGGGCCCGGGGTACGTGGTCAAGGCCTCGATGGGCCATGTCCGAGACCTGCCCAAGAAGAACATCGGCGTCGACGTCGACCACGATTTCGCGCCCGCGTACGAACCGGTAGCCGGCAAGGAACGTGCCATCACCGAACTGCGCAAGTTCGTCAAGGCCGCCCCGACGGTTTACCTGGCGACGGACTTAGACCGCGAGGGCGAGGCGATCGCCTGGCACCTGTCGGAACTGTTCCACCTGCCCCCCGAGCGGGTGCGCCGCGTGGTATTCAACGAGATCACCGCCTCGGCGATTCGTGCGGCCTTTGAGCACCCGCGCGAGGTCAACATCAACAAGGTCAACGCCCAGCAGGCCCGGCGCATCCTCGACCGCCTGGTGGGCTACGAAGTCTCGCCGCTGCTGTGGAAGAAAGTTTCGCCCGGTCTTTCCGCCGGGCGCGTGCAGACGGTGGCCGTGCGGCTGATCGTCGAGCGCGAGCGCCAGATCGAGGCCTTCACGCCCGAGGAGTACTGGCGCGTCGGGGCGATCTTCTGCCTCGACGGCGCCAAGGCCGCCGCCCTGACGCGCGACTGGCAGGCGTTCATGGCCCAGCGCGATGAAAAGGGCAACGCCCCCACGCGCGACGCCCAGCAGGAGTTCCTGACCAAACGCGGCGGCTTCCGCGCCGAACTGGCGACCTGGAAGGGCAAGAAATTCTCGGCCGACAACGAGCAGCAGGCTCTGGAAGCGGCCCGGGCGATGGGCCTGGCGGTCAGAGACATCCTCCGCAGCACCGACCCGCAGGGCAAAGGCCCCGCGAGCAGCCGCGTGGAGGTTGTCGGCGCCCCCGACGCCAAGGGTCCGGTCTTCACCGTCGGCGAGATCCAGCAGCGACAGACGCGCTCGCGACCGCCGGGGCCCTTCACCACCGCCTCGCTGCAGCAGGCCGCCAGCGTGCAGCTTCGCTTCGGCGCCGCCCGCACCATGCGAATCGCCCAGGGCCTGTATGAGGGCGTCGAGGTCCCCGGCGAGGGCTCGGTCGGACTCATCACCTACATGCGCACCGACAGCACCAGTCTCTCTGCCGAGGCGCTGGACAACGTGCGAAAGTTCGTCGGCGAGAAGTTCGGCCCCAGGTATCTGCCCGACAAGCCCAACTTCTACGGCTCGACCAAGCGCACGCAGGAGGCCCACGAGGCCATCCGCCCCACCGACGCCAACCGCCGCCCCGAAGACCTGCAGGGCTGTCTCACGCCCGAGCAGTACCGCCTGTATCAACTCATCTGGCGGCGATTCGTCGCCTGCCAAATGTCGGCCGCGGAGTGGCTGGTGACCGAGGCGGCCATCTCGGCCGCCACGCCCGCCGGCGAGGCGGTCTTCAAAGCGATGGGGCGGCGGCTGGGCTTCGACGGATATCTGCGCGTGGCCGGCCTGCCCAAGAGCGGAGACCAGATCCTGCCCCCGCTGCAGACGGGCAACCGCGCCTGGCCGGTCGAGCTGCTGCCGACGCAGCACTTCACGCAGGGTCCGCCGCGGTACACCGAAGCCTCGCTGGTCAAGGCCCTCGAAGCCGACGGCATCGGCCGCCCCAGCACGTACGCGGCGATCATCGGGACCATCCAGGACCGCCAGTACGTCGAGCTGCGCGACCGGAGCTTCTACCCGACGCACCTGGGCGTGGTCGTGACCGACAAGCTCGTGCAGGCCTTCACCGATATCTTCGACGTGCGATTCACCGCGGCGATGGAAGACCGCCTGGACAAAGTCGAAGAGGCCCAGGTCGACTGGGTGCGCGTCCTGCGCGATTTCTACAAGCCCTTCCAGCGCGAGCTGAAGAAGGCCTTCGACGGCATGGTCCATGCCAAGGCCGAATCGCAGCCCAGCGACTACACCTGCGATCAGTGCGGCAAGGGCATGGTCTACCGCTTCAGCAAGACCGGGCGGTACCTGGCATGCACGGGCTACCCCGAGTGCAAAGCCACGCACCCCGTCGACGAGAACGGGCAGATCGCCCGGCCGAAGATGGTCGACGTGGCCTGCCCGCAGTGCGGCAAGGAGATGCAGTTCCGCAAGGGGCGGTTCGGTCCTTTCCTGAGCTGCTCGGGCTATCCCGACTGCAAGGGCATCGTGAACCTCGACCGCAAGGGGCTGGTCAAGCAGCCTTCGCCGCCGGCGCTGGTGGTTGAAGAGGTCAAATGCCCCAAGTGTTCGGCGCCGCTGAACCTTCGCCGCGGAAAACGCGGACCTTGGCTGGCGTGCTCGGCATTTCCCAAGTGCCGCGGGCGGTTCCCCTGGGCCGACCTCGACCCCGCCCTGGCCAAGCGCCTCGAAGCCGCCTTGGTCGAGCACGAAAAAGCCCACCCGCAGAAGATCATCACCGATATGGCCGGCCAGCCCCTCTCACCCACGTTCAAGCCCCAGACCGCAGGCGCCGCGGAAGAACCCGCTACGGAAGTCCAAGAGTAGCACGGGCGTCCCGCCCGTGAGTGGCATGGGCATCCCGCCCATGCTCTTGCTGTGTGGCACGGGCGTCCCGCCCATGCTCCCGCTGTGTGGCATGGGCGTCCCGCCCATGCTCTTGCCGTGTGGCATGGGCGTCTCGCCCATGCTCCCCGACTTTACGGTCAGGGACACGCACAACGGAGTTGTGCGTGGCACCTGTCCCGCGCCCAGTTCCCCGATCTCCTGCATGGCCGAGACGGCCATGCCACACAACATGGCCCCCTTGGCGGGGCGCAAGCGGCCGATACGCCTGTCCCATCCGCCAGTTCCCGCGCCTACCATGATTTGAGAGGGAAGGGGGCAGTTACATGAATACCAAGATGACCTTGGGCGCTGCGGTTATCACGGTCCTTTTCTGCGCAGGATGGGCACTTGCCCAGGCCGACCAGTCGCCCCGGCAGGAGTTGCCCGCGCCCGTCAGGGCGGCTATCGACAAGGCGTATCCCGGCAACGTCATCGTGGACGTCAAGAGGGAACTGCGTAACGGCGTTGAGGTCTACACGATCATTTTCGCAACCCAAGAAGGGGAGAAGATAAAGGCCGTCGCCGGCGAGGACGGGACGATGCTGGCCGAGGCTCGGCGCATCTCGCCCGACGCCATGCCCGAGGCGGTCAAGCGTTGCATCCAGAAGGAGGTTCCTGCCGGCGCCGTTCTGGACGCGCTGAAGTACCGCACGACACATGAGGCCCTTAACGGGCGGACCGTGAAACTCGACGCGCCGCGATTGCAGTACGAGGCGATGGTCCAGAGCGACCTGGGCGTCACCGTGCTGCTGATCGACGCCGACGGCACGCTCATTCGAAAAGACGGGGCTTGATAGCAAAATTCGCCGTTCTCATAATCCTCTCATGGGGAAGAGGCTATCGTTCCTGCGCTGGAATGTTCGCCGACATAACCAGGAGCATGGACATGAACGGCATGGTGAAGATAGCGGCTGTATTCTGCGCGGTGGCGGTTTTGGCGTTGGGCGCAGGTGCGATGGCCGCCCCCAAAGGCAAGAAGGGCAAGTCGCCGCGCATCGAGTTGCCCGACGCCGTCAGGGCCTCGATGAACAACGTCATCCCCGGTAGCGCTATCACCCGTATCACTCTGCAAACCCGTGACGGCGTTGAAGTCTATCACGCCCTGCTTACCAAGAGCCCCGCCGAATGCCGCGTAGCTGTCGCCGCCGACGGCACACTCATTGCCGTTGTGACCCCTGTCAAGGAAGCCGACCTGCCCCAGCCGGTCAAGGATACTCTGGCCGCCCAGGCCAAGGACGCGGTCTTGCTCGAGACCGCCAAGGCAGAAATCTCAGCCGAAATCAAAGACGCAAAGGTGACCGTGCTCGACAAGCCAAAGACCCGGTACGAGGCAGAAGTCAGGCCTACAGCCGGCGCGGCGATCGCTCTTGAAATCGCTCCGGACGGCACGCTGATCAAAAAGGAACAGTCCAAGCAGACCCAGAAGCCCGCCAACGCCGCCAAGAAGAGCAAGGCCGCCCGGAAGCAGCCCGCCGCTGCCGGCGAATAAGGACTCAACCTGTGTGGCGACAGAAAAACCGTCTCTCTCACAGTTCTCTCACATGGCGAAATGTATGCTCCTTCTCATTCAGGCGTCTCATGCGGTGCCCCGAGACGCCGATCCCGCTGCCGATGCAGGCGGCGGGCAATACGCGGGCGCCGGAAAAGGAATCGGAACTATGAACAGCGTACTGAAGTTTGCGGCGGCCCTGTGTGCGGTGGTGGTGCTCGGACTCGGCGTCGACGCGATGGCCGCCCCCAAAGCCAAGGCGGGCAAGGCCAAGGTCGAAGTGCCCGAAGCCGTCAAGGCGACCATGGACAAGGCCGTCGAAGGCGGCAAAGTCGGCAAGGTCGAGAAAGAGACTGAAGACGGCGTGGACGTCTACGAAGCCGTCATCACCAAGGACGGCGCCAAGTGCGAAGTCTCCGTCGCCGCCGACGGCACGCTGATCGAGATCGAAAGCGTCGTCAAGGAAGCCGACCTGCCCCAGGCCGTCAAGGACGCCGTCGCCAAGGAAATCAAGGACGGCAAGATCATCAAGGCCGAAAAGGAAGAAGTTCACGCCGAGATCAAAGAGGGCAAGGTCACCAAGCTCGATGCCCCCAAGACCGAGTATGAAGTGAAGGTTCGCGCCGCCGGCAAGGTCACTGAGATCGAGCTCTCTGCCGACGGAACCGTGATCAAGAAGGAAGAGATCAAGAAGGATGACAAGCCCGCCAAGGCTGGCAAAAAGGGCAAGGCCGGCAAGAAGACCGAAGAAGCCGCTCCCGCGGCCGCTGGAGAATAACGCGCGCTCGTAGTGCTTGAACCATCATCGCCGGCTGGGACAGAGCATGTCCCGGCCGGCGGTTTTTACGCGCAGCCGCCTCGTGCTCCCTGCCCTGTGGCACGAGCGTCTCGCCCATGCCACTGGGACTCTCATGCTACTCTCATGCGCGGCGGGTATAATCGCCGGATATGAAGTTGCTCCTGATCGAAGACTACGCCCCGCTGCAGAAATCGCTGGCCCGGGGTCTGCGCGAAGCCGGCTATGCCCTGGACGTCTCCGGCGACGGTAAGGAAGGGCTCTGGCTAGCCACGAGCAACGACTACGACGTCATCATCCTGGACCTGATGCTGCCGGGCCTGGACGGGCTGAGCCTGCTGACGCGCCTGCGGGCGGCGGGCAAGAAGACCCACGTGCTGATCCTGACGGCCAAGGACGGCCTGGGCGACAGAGTGCGCGGGCTGGACCTCGGGGCCGACGATTATCTCGTCAAACCCTTCGCCTTCGACGAGCTGCTGGCCCGCCTGCGGTCGCTGGTGCGCCGCGGGTACCAGGAGAAGAACCCGCGGCTGGAGATCGGACCGCTGGCGATCGACACCACCGCCCGCAGCGTTCGCTGCCGCGGGCAGGACGTGCCCCTGACCGCCCGCGAGTTCGCCCTGCTGGAATACCTGGCCATGCGGACCGGACAGGTCGTCTCTCGCAGCGAGATCTGGGAGCACCTCTACGAGTTCAACGACGACGCCACCAGCAACGTCGTCGACGTCTACGTCGGATATCTGCGCCGCAAACTCGACGATCCCGGCGGCGCCTCGCTCATCCGCACCGTCCGCGGGGCCGGCTATATCCTGGAAGATCCGGAATGATCCGATCGCTCAGAACCCGTCTGCTGGTGGGAGTGCTGCTGGCCGTCGCCTGCCTGCTGACGCTGTTTGGCCTGGGCGTGTACGAGTCGTTCCGCCGCGCCCTGCTGGCCGAGTTCGACCAGTCGCTGCTGAGTACCGCCCGCACGCTGATGGCGGCGATCGAAACCGAAGGCAAGAAGACCGAACTGGAGCTGGACCTCAAGAAACTGCCCCAGTTCGCCCCCGGCCAGGAAGACGCTTATTTTCAGGCCTGGCTGACCGACGGCAAGTCCCTGATCCGCTCGCCGTCGCTGGGCAGCGGCGACCTGCCGATCATCCACGCCGGCAGCGGCGAAGCGATCTTCGAGAACATCGTCCTGCCCAGCGGTCGACCCGGACGCGCCGTCGCCCTGGCCGACGAGTCGCGCCTGGGCGGGCAGCGCCGCCCGGCCCCCAAGAAGAAGCCGCTTCCCATGATCACGCTGGTGCTGGCCCAAGGCACCGCCGCCATGCAGGCCCGACTGGCGCTGCTGGCGGTGCTGCTGTCGGCCGGCGGGGGCGCCACGCTGGCGGCCGCCATGGCGGTGATGCTCATCGTGGTGCGGCGCGGGCTGGCGCCGCTGAACACGATCGCCCACGAGATCTCCGCCGTCACCAGCGACGACCTGACGTATCGCATCTCCGCCGCGGGCATGCCCGCCGAAATGACGCCCGTGGCGCACAAGCTCAACGATCTGCTGTCGCGCCTGGAGGATGCCTTCAAACGCGAACGCGGATTCACCTCCGATGTCGCCCACGAATTGCGAACGCCGCTGGCGGGAATGCTCGCGACCCTCGAAGTCACCCTCTCGCGCAGCCGCACGGGCAAGGACTACGTCCAGGCGATGGAAGACTGCATGACCATCGCCGCCCAGATGCAGGCCATGGTCGAAAGCCTTCTCATGCTCGCGAGGCTCTCCAGCGGCAGCCTCGCCCTCCAGCGGCAGGAGGTGGATCTGGCCGGCGTGGCTGACAACTGCTGGAAGCTGCTATCGGCCCCGGCCGACGCGGCGCCGCCGGTTTTTGAAAACCGCTTGGGCGAACTGCGATGCATCGCCGACGCCGACTGCATGGGCATGGTCTTCACCAACCTGCTGAACAACGCCATCACGTACAACCGCCCCGGCGGGCGCGTCTGGACCGACGCCCTGGCCGAAAACGGTCACGTGCATATCAGCGTCTCGAATACCGGATGCACGCTGCCCGCCGAGGCCGCCGAGCAGGTCTTCGTCCCGTTCTGGCGCGGCGACCAGTCGCGCGCGATGACCGGCGTACACGCGGGCCTGGGTCTCTCGCTCGTCCAGCGCAGCATCGAAGCCCAAGGCGGGTCCGTCAAAGCGATCATCAACGAAGACGACGGTATCTTCACGATCCGAATGACCTTGCCGGGGGGAGAACAGCAGGCCCTCGATCCTCGCCCCTGATACGACAGCGGCTGTCGCAAAGAATCAAGGGCTGATTCCCGCCTACTTGTTCGTCTGCGGAGGGGTCTTGGGCATCTCGGGGTTGAGGCTCTTGTACATCTCGGCCTGGGCCGCGCCGGTGGCGGGGGCCTGGCGTCGGGCGGCGCGGGCGTCTTCGAACTGGGCCTGGCCGGCGGGCATTTTGCCGTTGAGCGTCACGACCAGGCGGAACAGGTTGGTCTGCTCGCTCTTTTCGTTGTTGAAGACAGCCTGATTGAGCGGGTTGAGAACGCGGGCTTCCTGGGCGGCGATCTTGTCGAGCTGTTTGGTGACGGCGTCGCGCGGGGCCGGTTGCGTCGCGGAGGGCTCTTTCTTTTTCAAATCCTCTTGCGGCTGTGCCTCAGCCACCTGCGTCAGGGGCATGGGCGGGGCGTCGGCGATGGGTTCGCCAGCCGGGGCTTTCGCCTGGGCCGCCTGCGTCTGGGCGCTGTTGTTGAGCGAGTTGAGGCGGTTGGCGGCGGCGCGCGCGGCGTCGTTGTTCCAGTAGTCGTAAGAGTTCCGGTCGTTGAAATCCTGCCGCAGCTGGGACGCCTGGGCCGCCCGGGCCGCGGCGGGGGCGGCTTCAACGGGCACCTGCGCCACGTCCTGCTGGGCGCGGATGACGCTCAACTCGCCGCGCAGGCGCCCGAGCTGGTCTGCGGTGACGAAGGCCTCATATTGCACCTGGCTGTCGTTGTTGACGTTGGTGAGGTAGTAGTTGCCGATGGTGGCGGCGCCGAGGCTGCGCTGCTCCTTGACCACCAGCGGCCGCACGCCGTTGCGGACCATGGCGTTCTCGATGTCGCGCTGGGCCACGGCCAGGCTCGAGGTATTGATGACAACGTTGCTGGCCGTCAGGGCGTCGCCCTGCTCGGCGGGGGCGCCCGGCGCGGGGGCGGTGCGTTCATCATCGCCATGTCGCTGGGCAACGGTCTGCGGCGGGGCGACAGAGGGCTCGTCCTGCCAGTTCTCGCCGCTGCGGGGCTGGGACTTTTTTTCCAGCACGGCGACCTGCTGCTCTTGAGCTTTCTCGCCCGCGCGCCGCGGCGGAGTTTCCCGCGGACCGCCCTTGGCCTGGGCCCGCGCCGGTCCGGCGGGCGCCGCGCCGGCCGCGGTGTCCGCGGGCGCGGGAGCCTTGGCGATGGGCTGCATGTCTTTGGAAGCCTTCTCCACGCTCTTGGGCGCCGGTCGCGCGGATTCGGCGGCGGCGTACCCGTCTGAAACGCTCTTCTTGCGGAGGCCCGAACTGTCTTCGCCCGAGGCGCGTGCATGGGCCACATCGCGGTTCAGATCGTTCTTCACCTGCCCGCCCTGAGCGGGAAGCGCGGGGGCGGCCTGAGGCGCTTTGAGGGCTTCGACGGTTCCGTCCTTGCCGGCCAGTTCTGTCTCGCGGCGGGCTTTGCCGTCAGGGGTTTGGGCATGCTCTGTGTCCGGCGTGGCCGCGGGGGCGCCGGGTTTCTCCGGCGCCTGTTCCGGCGCGCGGGCCAGTTCGCCCAGCTTGTGCGGGCCTTGCGGTGTGGCATATTTGACGGCATTGACCATCATCACCCCGGCCGCCCCGACGGCCAGCAGCACCACCGCGGCGGCGGCATAGGAGATCCAGCGCATCGAGCGGTAGGCTCGTGCCGCCGGCGCCGGCAGCAGGTGGGTGCGTTCAGTGCGGGCCAGCACGTGGCGGACGAAGTCGTCCGCCGTCCGCTCGCGGGGCAGTTGCCGCAGCAGGTTTCGCGTGGCCTTGAGGCGTTCGAGCTCGCCGGCAAGGTCCTTGTCGTACGCCAGCACTTCGTCGATCTGCCGCACCCGCGAGGGGCTCAGTTCGCCGTCGAGGTACGCCGACAATTCGTTCGAGATTTCATCACGCTTGTTCATGATGGTTCTATCAGCCAGGTCAACCGGTTCCGCAGCAGGCAGCGGGCCCGGTGCAGGCGGCTCTTGATCGTGCCCACCGGCAGCTCCAGCACCTCGGCTATCTGCGCGTAATCCAGGTCTTCAACATCTCGCAGCACCACGACCACGCGGTACTCGTCTTCCAACTCGTCCACCGCCGCCGCCACGATGCGGTGGATCTCGTCGCCGGCGGCCCCGTCGTGCGGGTCCAGCACGCGCCGCCCGGCGATGGCGGCCGTCAGCTCCTCGGCCTGGGCGGCCTCTCCGTCATCGTCTCGCCGCGTCAGCGACTGAAACTTCACCCGCCCGTCTCGGCGTCGATGGGAGATCGCCAGGTTCGCCGCGATACGAAACAGCCAGGTATAAAATTTGCTTTGCCCTCGAAATTGGCTCAGCCGTTCCATCGCCTTGAGGAACACATCCTGGGCCAGTTCCTCGGCATCGGCCCTCCGGCCAACCATGCGAAAGATCACGTTAAAAACACGGTGCTGGTACTTCGTCACCAGCAAGCCGAAGGCTTCCATGTCGCCCTTGCGGCTGCGGGCCACCAGGTCCGCATCCTCGAAAGAGATCGCCTCGTCGCTCGCCGCGGCGAGAGGTTCGGCGGAAATCTTTCCGGCCAATATGTCCGACGCGTGATCTGCCACAATGTTCCCGGAATCTTATGGACCGCCCGAAGAAAATGCAGCGGTCTCCCAAGGCCCCATGATACCGCGCCCCGCGCAAGGAGGCCATATGGAGTGCGGCAGCCTTAGCTGCCGCTTTAAGAGTTACTCTAAACCCAACAACTCAAATAGCGCCAGCTAAGGCTGCCGCACTCCATAAAAAAGGCACGGGCTTCTGGGGCCCGTGCCTTTTGTGCAATCAGGACGATCTACTTAGCGGCGGGCTGCTCGACCGGCTTTTCCTGTGGCTCGCGCTGGCCGGCGCCTTCGAAGTACAGGTGTTTGTCTTCGGGCTTTTCGCCCTCGGCCACCGTGACGAGGATCTTGGTCTTCTCACCGTAAACGCCTCGGAGGATGTCCTCGCTGATGGGGTCCTCGACGAACTGCTCGATGCTCCGCCGCAGCGGGCGGGCGCCGAAGTCGGGGTTGTAGCCCTTCTCGATGAGGAACTCCTTGGCCTGCTCGGTCAGCTCGAGTTCGAGCCCGCGCTCGCCCAGGCGGTCGCGCACCTTGCGCAATTCGTACTCGACGATCGTCTCGAGGTCCACGCGGCTGAGGCTCTTGAAGACGATGATGTCGTCGAGGCGGTTGAGGAACTCCGGGCGGAAGTGGCGTTCCACTTCCTTGTGGAGCATGTCCTTCATCTTCTCGTACGTCGTTTCCTCGTCGCGCTTGGCAAAGCCGAAGCCGCCGCGGTTCTTGATCATCTCGGCGCCGATGTTGGTCGTCAGGATCAGCACCGTGTTGCGGAAGTCGACCCGCCGCCCGAACGAGTCGGTGAGCTGGCCTTCTTCCATGATCTGCAGGAGCATGTTGAACACGTCGGGGTGGGCCTTCTCGATCTCATCGAGCAGCACCACCGAGTACGGGCGGCGGCGGATGCGCTCGGTGAGCTGCCCGCCTTCTTCGTAACCGACGTATCCGGGCGGGGCGCCGATCAGGCGCGAGATATTGTGCTTCTCCATGTACTCGGACATGTCGATCTGCACAATCGCCTCGTCGTCGCCGAACATGAACTCGGCCAGCGCCTTGGACAGCAGCGTTTTGCCCACGCCGGAGGGTCCGGCGAAGATAAAGCTGCCCATCGGCCGGCGCGGGTCTTTCATGCCCGAGCGGGCGCGGCGGATGCTCTTGGAAACGATCTTGATGGCCTCGTCCTGGCTGACGACGCGCTTGTGCAGTTCGTTTTCCAGTTCGAGCAGGCGCTGGGCCTCTTCTTTTTCCAGGCGCGTCAGGGGCACGCCGGTCATTTTCGAGACAACCTCGGCGACGACTTCTTCGTCGACGACGCCGGCCGTCTGGCTGGCGCGGTGTTCCCATTCGCTCTGCGTGCGTTCGACGGTCTCGCGGAGCTTTTCGGCCTCGTCGCGCAGTTCAGCCGCCCGCTCATAGTCGGCGCTCTTGACGGCCTCGTCTTTGGCGCGCTGCAGGTTGCCGATCTGCTCTTCGAGACCCTTGAGATCCGGCGGCTTGGTCATGGTCTTGAGTCGCACGCGGGCGCCGGCCTCGTCGATGACGTCGATGGCCTTGTCGGGCTGGACGCGTCCGGTGATATAGCGGCCGGACAGTTCGACGGCCTGCTCGAGCGCGCGGGTGGTGAACTCGACGCGGTGGTGCTTCTGGTATCGGTCGCGCAGGCCCTTGAGGATCTCGAGGGTCTGGTCCTTATTCGGCGGGTTGACGATGATGGTCTGGAACCGCCGCTCGAGAGCGCCGTCCTTCTCGATATGCTTGCGGTACTCGTCCATCGTGGTGGCCCCGACGCACTGGATCTCGCCGCGCGACAGGGAGGGCTTGAGCACGTTGGCCGCGTCGATGGCGCCTTCGGCGCCGCCGGCCCCGACGAGCGTGTGCATCTCGTCGATGAACAGGATGACGTTGTGCGCGCGGCGCACCTCGTTCATGACAGCCTTGATGCGCTCCTCGAACTGCCCGCGGTACTTGGTGCCAGCGACCATCATCGCCAGGTCGAGGGCGACGATGCGTCGGTCGGCCAGGATGTCCGGGATGTCGCGGCTGACGATGCGCTGGGCGAGTCCTTCGACGATGGCGGTTTTGCCCACGCCCGCTTCGCCCAGCAGCACGGGGTTATTCTTGGTGCGGCGGCAGAGCACCTGGATGACGCGTTCGATCTCATCGCTGCGCCCAATGACCGGGTCGAGCTTGCCCTCGACGGCCAGTTCGGTCAGGTCGCGGCCGAAGCTGTCCAGCGCGGGGGTTTTGCTCTTTCCGCCGCGGGGGCGTGTTCCGCCCTCGCCGGCGGCGCCCTGGGGCGCCTGGGCCTGAGCTTCCTCTTCGGGCTCCATGCCCGCGCCCAGCAGGTGCAGCACTTCGTCGCGCACTTCCTCGAGCTTGAGCCCGAGGTTCAGCAGCACCTGGGCGGCCACGCCTTCCTGCTCTCGCAGGAGGCCCAGCAGCACGTGCTCGGTGCCGACGTAGTTATGGTTGAGGTTGTGGGCCTCTTCAATGGCGTACTCGATGACCTTCTTGGCCTTGGGCGTCTGGGGGAGCTTGCCCATGGTGACCATGTCCGGCCCGGTCTTGACGAGCTTCTCGACTTCCATGCGGACCTTGGCCAAGTCGACGCCGAGGTTCTTGAGCACGTTAGCCCCGACGCCCTGGCCTTCCTTGACCAAGCCCAGCAGGATGTGCTCGGTGCCGATGTACTCGTGGTTGAAGCGCTGGGCTTCCTGGTTGGCCAAGGCCATCACTTTTCTTGCGCGTTCAGTGAACCGTTCAAACATTTCGTATGTTTCCGGCGCCGTTGAGGCCCCGAATTCTCCTATACATAGTCATTGTACACACAAACCACCCGCCTTGCCTCCCTTCTTATCGGCAACTGAAGGCATTCTATGCACCTGCTTGGGATATTGACGCGGCATTGTGCATCCCCATCAGCAGCGGCGGCCGGGCATAGGTTTCTTACGATGGGCGGCGATTGCAGTTCGACTTCAATTGACGGCGATGGCACCAAGCGGCAAAGATACGTCAAAGAAGTTGATGGTGCCCTTAACTTCTCCCGACTCTGTGAGCCCTGTGTCTGAACAATTTGCACTATTCATCCTTCAGGAGTTTTGGCCCCGGAGGGGCCTTCGTGCTTAGCCAAGGGCGCGGGGGGAGCGAAGCGAGCCCAAGCCCTGGGGATGATGCAAAGGTTCAATGAGCCCCGGAGGGGCGGCCGTGAGACGCGCCCTGACCGCTTATCAGCGGGGCGATGTCTTTTTCCAGGAACTCGGCCAGGGCCACTGCAGCGGCCGGCCATGGAGCGACAGCCGCAAATGCATCGCGCAGCGTCTGGTCGAGATAGCGCCGGGCCAGGCCGGGATCGATGGCGGCCAGGGTGGGTTTCTTGCGTGCGGCGTCGGTGCCCAGGGTCTTGCCGCATTGCCGCTCGCTGCCGGTGATGTCCAGCAGGTCGTCGCCGAGCTGATAGGCGGTGCCCAGGCAGTAGCCCACTTCGGTCAGCGCCGCCGAGAGCGCAGGGTCGCCGCCGCCGGCGAGCGAGGCGGCAAAAGCGAAGAACGCCCCGCTCTTGCCCCGGGCCAGGTGCAGGCACGTCTGCACGTCGCCGGATCTATTGCGGCAGAGCAGTTCCTGCCGGGCTTCGGCGGCGCAGGTTTCGGCCACCGCGTCAATGAAGGGTCCGACCAGCCGCCCGCCGTCGATGGCGGCGATCAGGGCGATCGCCCGGCACAGCAGCAGGTCGCCGATGAGCACGGCGGCAGAGCAGCCGCTCTGCTGCCACAGCGTGGGCATGGAGCGGCGGATCACGCCGGCGTCGATCACGTCGTCGTGGCAGAGGCTGGCGGTGTGGACGAGTTCCACCGCCGCGCAGGCCGGCTGAAGCGCCGCTGAAGCGGTGTCGAGCGTTTCACTCAGCCGCGCCACCAGGCGCGTGCGGAGCATCTTGCCCGGCAGGAGGCACTGCCAGTTGGCCTCAGCCGCCAGCGGCGTCAGCGCCAGCTTGAGCTGATGGACGACCGTCGCGCGGGTGGCGACGACCAGGTCCAGCGTCCGCGGGGCTGCGGCAGTCTCGGTCATGTGCGATGCTCCTTTCATGGGCGTGAAATTATAGTCACCGCCCGGGATTCGGTTCCCTCGCGGGTCTCGTGGCGGTAGCGAAGCTGCGAACGTACAGGACCAGCGGCCAGCGGTGCTCGGCCGGCACGACGCGTTCGAGCACGGGCTGGTGACCAGTTCCTGTAAGCATGCGGCGCAGGAGTTCGCCATCGCCGAGTTGCTGCACGGACGGGCGGCGAAGGTCCGCCGGGGTGGGCACGTAACTTTCGCCGACGGGTCCGGACCCGCCGCCGTCGCTCCCGTGGCAGAACGTGCAGTAGTAGTCGTAGTACGTTCTTCCGCGTCGGAGCTGCTCGCCCGTCGCGGGCAGAGGGTTGCGCTGGGTGGCCGCCTCTTGCGTGGTCGGGGCCGGCGCGAAGGCCTCGTGCTGGGGTCGCGCGGCGGCGGGCATGGGCGGCATCTGCGCCTGGAAGGCCTGCACGGCGGGCTGGGTTCGCATCCGTGGGCCTGGCAGAAATGCCAGAACGCCCCAGGTGAACATGCCCGCCAGGACGGCGCCAGCCAGAGTTCGGATCAGCCATTTCATGGCGGCGTTCCTTTGTCAGCGATATCGTGAGCCGCGGGCAGCGTCTCGATCTGCCGCGGGGCGTGACGGTTTTGCTCATTGCTGGGGCGGCTGGAAGAATAGACCGACTGAGCGGGCACATCGGGCATGGCGCCGAAGTCCCACAGGCGGGGGACGTCGGGCATGAACATGTGGAAGATCATGCACCAGGTCACCACGCCCAGCGTCAGCCCCGCCGCCAGCAGCCATCCCCAGACCGGCCGGGTATGATGATATTGTTCGTATTTGTTGAGCATGGGTCCCTCACCAGTTGGGCGGGTCGATGAACCGCACCACGGCGTAGATCAGCCCGTAGACGAGCATGCCCACATACGTCAGGATCAGCACCCAGGGCATGTAGCCGATCACGTTGCGCCAGCCGACCTGCGTCTCGACCCGGCCCTGGCGCTTCACGCGCGGGTGCTTGAGCATGTAGAACGTCAGGCACGTCACCGCCACCAGGCCCAGGCCGGCGGCCACGGCGATGATCAGCCACTGGGCGTATCGGGTCATCTGGGGAATCATGGTTTGTCTTCCTTGGGGCGGGGCGCGGGTTCGTCGTCGTCGGGAATTCCGCTGCGCAGGGGCAGGCGCGCCGCCCGGTCCTGACGCGAAAACTGCTTGTGACGGATGGCCCAGACCAGCGCCGCCGCGATTGCTATCAGCGCCAGTGCGGCCATCACGATCCAGATGTACAGCAGCGACACGGCGATCATGGGCGGCTCCTTTGGGTCGTCGGCGGCGTGTCGGTGTGAGGCCACGGCGGCTCGAAAGCCGCATCGATCCCGCGCGGTTCCTTGTTGGCGTCGGTGTATCCGATGAAGTAGACGGCGATATAGTTGGACACGTCCCAGATCTTCTCGCTCTCGAGGTCGCGCTTGAAGTACGGCATGGACGTGCCGGTGACGCCGTTCATGATCTGGTAGTAGAGCAGCCCTCCGATGTACCGCCCCTCGACGAGGTGCTTGCGGAGGATCGTGAAGTTCAGCGGCGGCGGGTCGAGGTAGGGTACGGCCGGACCTTGCCCGTCACCGATGGCCCCGTGGCAGCCCAGGCAGTTGTCCTGGTAGATCTTGTGCCCGCGCAGCAGCGCCGCCTCCAGGGGCGGGTAGGGATTGGGCATGGCCCGCCAGACCGGCGGAACCTGCGCGTGGAGCCACTCGACGTTGGCGTCGAACCCGCGGCGATACGCCGCCCGGGCCTCCGGGCCGTAGCGCAGTTGCCGCTGCATTCGCTCGTCGGCGGCCTTGAGGCCCTGAGCCTGGATGAACGCGGTGAGCTTGCGCAGGTCGCTTTCGCCCAGGAACGCCCACGAGGGCATCAGCGACAGGGGGCGCGTCCAGCGGGGGTTGTTGAAGTGGGCGATGTGCCAGTCGTCGGGGTGCTCGCCGCCGGCCTGCGAGAGGTCCGGTCCGGTGCGTTCGGTGCCCAGGATCGCCACGCGCTGCTGGTGGTAGTCGCCGGCCTGGGCAATGCGTTCGGCGCCCAGGCCCCAGTCGTTGACGCGGATGAAGAGGCTGTGGCAGTAGTGACAGCCGTTGCTGACCCACAAGTCGTTGCCTTCCTGTTCCTGCGTCGTCCAGGGGCGCCAGATCTCCGAGGGCGTCTGGGGCATCGTGGCGATGGGCAGGATAACCATGACGAAGACGGCCGACCAGAAGACCAGCAGCCCGCCGACGATCAGCAGCGCGGGGGTCATCTTCATTCGAGTTCCTCCAGGTCGGGTTCTTCGATGGGCCTGGGCGTGAAGCGTTGCCCGCGCGTCAGGGTCAGGATGAGGTTGACGAATCCGACGATCGCCCCGGTGACGATCAGCACGCCCAGCACCGCCCGCAACACCATGTACGAGGTGATCGTCGGCAGCATGCGGTAGACCGTCTCGCCGTTGTTCCATCCCTGCCCCTGGATCAGCCCGGCGATGGTCAGCACGATCAGGAAGCCCGTCAGGCCGAAGGTCACCAGCAGGAACTGCAGGTTCACCAGGCGCTGCGACCACACCTGCCGCCGCGTCACGTATGGCAACACGTGCCACAGCGCCCCCAGGGCGATGAAGCCCGAAAAGCCCAGCACCGCGATGTGCGAGTGGCCGATCGTCCAGTTGTTGAAGTGCGTCACGCGCTGGATCATCGGCAGCGACTGGATCGACCCCTGCACCGTCACCAGCAGATACCAGATGATGCCGACTGCGACCAGACGCCCCGCCGGGTCGGCCAGCAGGCGCCCACCCCGCCCGCGCGACGTCAACCACAGGTTGGCGATCACCGTGAAGACCGGGATCAGCATCGCCATCGAGTCGACCACCGAGATGGCCTTGAGCCATGCGGGGATCGGGGCCTGGAGCAGGTGGTGCCCGCCGATGTGGGAGTACAGCGTCACCAGCGTCCAGAACCCTATCAGCGACAGCGTATGCGAGTACAGCGGCGTGCGCGTCACACGCGGGATGACGAAGAACGCCGCCCCCGACGACAGCGGCGTCAGCAGCAGTCCGGGCAGGTTGTGCCCGTAGAACCACAGGAACAGCGAGTCGATCAGCCCGGGCATGGCCCCGGTGGACGGGCGCCACATGACGTTGCCGATGGGGTAAAACGTCGCCGTCCACAAAAACGTGCCCATGAAATACCACACCGAGATGTACAACTGCCGCTCGCGCCGCACGGCGATGGTCATCACCAGGTTGACGGCCATCACCGCCACCGACGCCGTCAGCGCCACGTCGGCCCACCAGGGGAACTCGCAGTACTCGCGCCCCTGGCTGACGCCGACGGAAAAGAAGACCGGCCCGCTCAGCAGCGCCACGTTCCACAGCACCGCGCTGAGGTGCCCCAGCGGTTCGGACCACAACCGCGTGCGCAGGACGGCCGGCACGTAATACAGGCCCGCCCCGATCAGCGTGGTGGTGGCGAACCCGAACAACACCGCGTTGACGTGGATGGGCCGGGTGCGCCCGAATACCAGCGCCGGGATGTTGTTGAACGCCTCGGGCCAGACCAGATGGATCGCAGAGGTCATGCCGTACAGCGTGCCCAGGACGAACCAACCGGCCCCGGCGACCAGGAAGACCAACGCGGCGCTGGAAGGTTTTCGGATAAACGCGATCATGTGCTCCTCAGTGGTGGCAGACCATGCAATCGATCGTGGCGTTGTTGTCGCGGTGGCACTGGACGCAAAAACCCATCTTCAGGTCCCAGGGCATGAACACGCGGTCCATGCTCTTGACGTCTCCATGGCAGCGGCTGCAGTCGACCCCGCGCCTCAGGTGCGCCTGGTGGTTGAACTGCACGTACTCGGGCAGATTGGTCACCCGCTCCCAGGCGATGGGCCGGCTGGCCGCATGCGCCTGGCGCACGCGGAGAACCTGCGGGTGCGTAATGATGATGTGCTCGTGGCAGAGCATGCACGTCTGCAGCGGGGGCATGCCCGCCCGCGCCGTGTCCTGGGCGCCCTCGTGGCAGACATAGCAACTGATCCCCTTGACCGCGGCGTGGACGTGATGGCTGAACGACACCGGCTGCTCCGGACCGGGCGCCTGGGCCGTCAGGGCAAAATAGACCCCGATGAACATCATCGCCGCGATGGCCGCCGTCGCCAGCGCCAGGCTGATCAGCGCCCCCGGGCGGCCGGAGTGCTTCTCTTGCGGACGGGCCGGGATGTCCTCGGGATACGCGTTCACAGGTCTTGGGCCCCCTGTCCGATGCGCGGCGGCACCAGGGCGGTGAAAACCTCGATCCCCAGCGCCAACACCCCCCCCAGGGCCGCCAGCGGACCCAGTTCAGCCAGCCCGATCGCCAGGCGCAGTTGGTCCGGCTGCATCGCCGGCGGAGCGGTCCACTGGACCGTGGGCGTCACCAGCCAGCATCGTTCAAGCCACATCGCCGACAGCACCAGCAGCGCCACGGCCGCCAGAAACCACCGCGTGCGCTTGGCCCGGATCGTCAGCAGCAGCACCAGCGGTCCCAGGTACGCCGCCGCCACGATCGCCACGCTGACCGACCGCCAGGGCTCGAAGTTCATCCGCGGCACGAGGAACCGCGTCTCGTGCGGAATGTTGCCGTACCACTGCACCAGCACATGCGCGTATGCCAGGTAGGCCGTCAAAATCGAAAACGCCACGATCAGCTTGGCCAGGTCGTGCATGCGGTCGCGCGTGCCGCCGGGCGACCAGATCGCCAGCAGCGTCCAGACCGTCACCGCGGCGTACAGGCCCGAGATGAAGAAGTACCCGCCCCAGAGCGTGCTGTACCACTTGGGGTCCAGCGCCATCACCAGGTCGAACCCCAGCAGCGACATGACCAGGCAATACGTCACGATGAGCCATCCGCCGGCGACGCGCCCGTCGCCGCTTGTGCGGCGCCGCACGTACCATGCCGCCAGCGCCCACAGCACAATCAGCGCCCCCAGGTCGCGGGCGAAAACGAAATGGCGGTTGAGCCAGACGCCCTGCGAAAGCTCCTTGCCCGACCAGGGCAGCCACGTGCCGCTGCCCATCCACAGCAGCGCCAGCACCACCAGAGAGGGAACCGCAAAGGAAAACCCCGACAACGCCGCCCGTTCCAGCCGCCCGATCCACCGCCCGTTGGACAGCAGCACCGCCGCCGACCAGACCACCAGACCCGCCGACAGCGGCGTGAAAAATATGAAGCTGATCAGCAGCCCGCGCCACGCCCGCGCCGCGCCGCCGCCGCCGCCGAAACTGATCAGCCACACGATAACGCCAGCGATCAGCACCGCCAGCCAGATAGCTTGGCGCAGCAGGTGGCGCTGGACCGGCCGCGGCGGCGAAGGATGGGCGTCATCGGATGACATGGAGTTCCTCCGGCGCCGTGGCGGCCAGATCCGACCGCGCCTGGTTGATGCGCTCCAGCTCGCAGGCGATGAACAGGCCGAACCTGTCGCGGCTGAACCGGGCGTCGTAGACCTGCGGCAGGCGGCCGCCGGGCTTGAGCCGCGCGTGAAAGAGCATGCCCAGGAGATTGAAGATCGCCCCCAAGAGAATCATGCCCTCGAAGGCCACGACGCAATACGGCACGATCGACATCACCGGCGGTTTGCCGCCGGCGATGAGGTTATTGACGGCCGCCGAACCCATCGCCAGGGCGAACCCGCCGCCCAGGCCCAGCAGCGCTCCGGCGAGCGTCCAGAAGCGCACCGGCCCGTGCGGCAGGCCCAGCGCGTGCGAGAGTTCGCCCAGCTTGAGCGGCGAAAAGACCTCCAGCTCTTTGAGGGTGGAGTTTCGCCGCACGTGCTTGAGGGCCTCGAGCAGCGCGTCGGGGCGGCTGAAGACCGCCATCACGCCGCAGGCCGAGGCGGCGATTCTGCCGCCCGGGTCGCGCGGCAGCGGTTGACCGAGAGCACGGTCCTTGTGATGGCCGACGCTCTCCTTGAGTTCAGTCATCGGCAGCACCGGAAGCAGCTTGGCGAAGGCCGTGAAGAACAGCAGGAACAGCGTGAAGGCGCCGGCGGTGATGGCGATCTCGACCCAGGTCATCGAGTACCAGCCCCAGTTGTGCGGCAGAAAGTCGTGCGCCGTGGCGGCGGAGATGATCTGGTAGCGCTCGATCCACATGCCGGCGTTGACCAGCAGCGAGAGGATGAACAGCCACAGGACGTTCCGCCGCGCGGCGCGAAACACCAGCGTCAGCGGCGCCAGCACGTTCAGGGCGATCATCAGGTAATACAGCGGCGCCCGCTCCCCCGTGGACACCCACCAGAACCACTGCTTCTCGAACACGTTGCCGCCGTACCAGGCGATGAACGGCTCGATGACGTACGCGTAGCCGACGATCAGCGTCGTAACGATCATGGTTTTGGCTACGGACTCAAAGTGCTCGACCTTCACGAGGCGCCCCAGCCTGAGCAGCCGCCGCAGCGGGATCATCAGCGTCAGGACCATCGCCAGGCCCGAATGGATGGCCCCGGCGACGAAGTACGGCGGGAAGATCGTCTCGTGCCAGCCGGGCAGAATTCCCACGGCGAAATCCCACGACACCACCGAGTGTACCGAGATCACCAGCGGCGTGGCCAAGGCGGCGAAATACAGATACGCCCTGCCGTAGTGGTTCCACTGGCTGGCGGCCCCGCACCAGCCCAGCGCCATGATCCGGTAGAGACGCGCCCGCCAGTGGTTGGCCCCGGACGTGGCGGCGATCCGATCGCGCGCCGACGCCAGATCGGGGATCATCCCCACGTAGAAGAAGATCATGCTGACGATCAGGTACGTGGTGATGGCCAGCACGTCCAGCACCAGCGGACTGAGGAAGTCCGGCCAGATCTGCCTCTGCGAAGGATAGGGCAGGATGTAATAGAACGTCCAGAACCGCCCCAGGTGGATCAGGGGGAAAAGCCCCGCCGTCATGACCGCGAAGATCGTCATCGCCTCGCTGGCGCGACTGACCGCGTCGCGCCACTTGCTGCGCAGCAGGTGCAGGATCGCCGAGATGAACGTCCCGCTGTGGGCGATCCCCACCCAGAAGACGAAATTGCCGATGTACGCCCCCCAGCCGACAGGATGGCTCACGCCGGCCACCCCCATGCCCACCTGGATCTGGTATTGCCAAGTGATGAAGAACACGCCGACACCCGTCGCCAGCACCGCCAGGAAGGCGAAGTACGCCGCCGGCGGTTTCTTCATCGCCCCCAGCACATCGTCGTCGATCTGGGCATAGGTCAGGTTGGCCGCTTCAGTGTCCGCCATGTCAAGCAGGCCCTTCCTGACTGACGCGCCGCAGGTATGTGACGGCGGGCTTGGTGTTGAGCTCTTCCAGCACGTGGTAGCGCCGCGGGTCTCGCCGCGTCAGGTTCGAGACCCGAGAGTCCGGATCGAGCAGGTCGCCGAAGGTGTACACCCCCGCCGGGCACGACTGCACGCAGGCGGGCTGAATCTCCCCGTCGCGCACCGCCCGCCCCTCGCGCGTCGCCCGCAGCTCGACCGACTTGATGCGCTGGATGCAGAAGGTGCATTTTTCCATCACGCCGCGGCAGCGCACGGTGACGTCGGGGTTGAGCTGGAGGTCCAGCGGGTAAGGCCACTTCGGGTCAAACCACCCGAACCGCCGCACTTTGTACGGGCAGTTGTTCGAGCAGTACCGCGTGCCGATACAGCGATTGTAGACCTGGGCGTTGAGCCCTTCCTCGTTGTGTACAGCCGCGTACACCGGGCAGACCGGTTCGCACGGGGCGGCGTCGCAGTGCTGGCAGAGCATGGGCAGCCACCCCAGTCGGCGGCGGTCGCTCTCATGGCGGTAGGGCACCACTTTGAGCCAGGCCATCTCGCGGCCGCGCGCGACGCGGGCCTTGCCCATCACGGGGATATTATTCTCGGCGTAGCACGCCACCGCGCAGGCGCCGCAGCCGATGCAGCGATGCAGATCGGCCACCATTGCCCAGCGGTGCTTGACGTGCGCGTGCGGCGGGTACATGTCGCGCTTGGGGTCGTACCCCTCCGGCAGGGGCAGGATCAGATCGTCGCCCTGGCCCGGGCGCATGGCCGCCACCGTCGAACGCTCGACCCACTGCAGGATCTCGCGATGGTGCTGGTCCTGCGTGGGCGAGGTGTACGTGGGCTCTTCGCTGCGCCCCGTGCCGGCGATCGCCGCGATGCCGAAAAGCCCCGCCTGCGGCGACGCCGCCAGCAACCCAAAGGCGTTGGCGCCCAGACCGGCGGCGTTGACGCCCAGGGCGGTATGCCCTTGCCCAAACGCAATGGCCACCGTCTGCGGATCGATCTCCTCCGTCAGCCGCACGGGCGCGGCGGCCTTGCCGGCGGGGGTCGAAAGCTCGACCACGTCGTTATTGCCCAGCCCCAAACGCCCCGCCAGCGTCGGGTGCATGTCGACCCAACTGCTCCACGTCGCGTAGCTGATGGGGTCGGGCGACTCCTGGAGCCAGCCGCGGTTAGCGGTGCGGCCGTCGAAGAGCATGATCGAGGGGTACAGCCACAACAGCGCCTGCCCCTGCGGCGCCGAGGCGGCGGGGGCCTGGGGCGCCAGGCGAACCTTCGAGACATCGACAGGCGTTTCCCCGGCGCCGTCCCTGACGATGAATCCTCGCACGAGCGGGTCGGCGTGGTCGGCGGCGCTCTGCGTTGCCGGGGCGGGTGCGGAGGCCTGCGTTGCCGCGGGGCCATCCTGAAGTTCCCGTCCCGCCTGTTGGGCGATCTCCCTGAGCACCTCGCCGGCGGCGCGCGTGTCGAAGAGGCGGCCCATCGTCGGCTGGAGCAGTCCGGTGATGCCCGACCAGGGCTCGTAGTCGCCCCAGGTTTCCAGCGGCGAGTCGATCGGCAGAACCCAGTGCGCCAGGCTGGCCGTCTCGTCCATCATCGTTCCCAGGCAAACCACCAGGCCCGCACGGGCGATCGCCGCCTGAGCGCCGACGAGGCTGAAGGCGGGGTTGGTGCTGTGAATGATCAGCACGTCCTTGGGCGTGAGGTCCTCCAATGCCGCCAGCACCGCACTGGGGGCGGCGCAATCGCTGAGGGCATGGCGGCGGGACGTGTCGACGGTCTGCCCCAGCCGGCCCGCGGCTATGTTAAGCAGCATCGCCGCCAGGGCGGCGTCGCCGGCGGCGGGGCTTTCGTTGGCGGCCGCTCCGCCCAGCGCGAGGCTGCCTTGGGCGTCGGCGAAGCGCCGCGCCAGGACGGCGATCTGATCGGCGCTGACGCCGGCGGCCTGGCGGGGGCGCTGCTCCGCCAGCGCACGAAGCTGCGCAACGTCCCCCTTGGCGCGGCCGGTGCGGATCAGCTCGTGCAACATCGCCCAGGCCACGCCGGCCTCGGCGCCCGGCGGCGTCAGCAGCAGCGAGTCGGCGTTGGCGGCGGTCATCGACTGGCGAGGGCCGACGTAGACAAACCCGCCCATGCGACCGTCGCGAAGGGCCCGCATCTGGGCGAAGTCATGCGTGAACTCCACCGGCGAGAGCCACGTCTCCAGAAAGTCCACGGCGAAGCTGATGATGAAGTCGGCCCGGTCCAGGCGGTATCGCGGGATACCGCCCAGGCCCAGCGACGTGCAGGCCGCCGCCAGGGGGTGATAGTGTACGGCTTCGTAGAACATCGCCCGCCCGCCGAAGGCCCGGGCGAAGGAGTTCATCGTAGCGGACAGCGTTCCGGTCTGCAGGTCGCTGATGAGCAGCACCTTGGCG
The DNA here is from genome assembly GCA_039680605.1 of Planctomycetaceae bacterium. Lineage (NCBI taxonomy): Bacteria > Pseudomonadati > Planctomycetota > Planctomycetia > Planctomycetales > Planctomycetaceae > Planctomycetaceae bacterium. Next base: position 49,805 of record JBDKTA010000004.1, read on the forward strand.
CCGCCGCGGAGTCGGGCGGCGATGTCGGCCAGGGCGTCGGTCCACTGCGGCTGACCAGCGCCGCCGCGCTGAATAACCTGCCGCACGCGGTCCGGGTCGTAGTGCCCCTGGAGCGACGACTGCCCCCGCGCGCAGAGACCGCCGCGGTTGACGGGGTGATCGGGATTGCCTTCGGCCTTGTTGATGCGCCCCTCGCGGTGCCAGATGTGCATTCCGCACCCGGCGGGGCACTCGCGGCAGGTGGTGGCGTAGACGGTGACTTCTCCCGGGCGGCTGTGGGGGATCGGCTCAGCCGGCGAGAGCAGGTGGTCGAAGGACTTGAGACCCCAGGCCGCCGCTCCGCCGGCGGCAGCGCCGCCAGCCATGTGAAGAAACATACGACGGGATACATGATCCATCTTCGCGGCCCCTGGTTGTACAGACCTCCGGCGTCCGCCATCACAAATCGGCCGTGCCGGCTGAACTCGCCCCGGTCAGAGCGGTAGAATTATAGACCTCAACCATCAGATGGGAGACATCATGAGCACGTTGACTGGAAAACCTGAAACCAAAGCCTCCGCGCCCGAACTGCTTTCGCCCCAGGCCGTCGAGCGCTATCGCCGCGCGGTGGACTACCTGGCCGCGGCCCAGATCTACCTCAAGGACAACGTGCTGCTGGAAAAGCCGCTGCGCAGCGAGCACATCAAGGACCGCCTGCTGGGGCACTGGGGCACCGCCCCGGGCATCAACCTGATCTACGCGCACCTCAACATGCTGATCACCCGCACGTCGGCGAGCATCCTGTTGATCACCGGCCCCGGGCACGGCGCGGCGGCGAACCTGGCCAACATGTACCTCGAGGGCGCGCTGAGCGAGTTCTTTCCGGAACTGACGCGGGACCGCCAGGGTCTGGCGACGTTCGTGCGGTGGTTCAGTTGGCCCGACCGCTTCCCCAGCCATCTGTTCCCGGGCTATCCGGGCGTCATCCATGAAGGCGGGGAGTTGGGTTACGCCCTGGCGACGGCCTTTGGCAGCGTGCTGGACAATCCCGGCCTCATCACCGTCTGCATCGTCGGCGACGGCGAAGCCGAGACCGGCCCCACGGCCGGGGCGTGGCACTCGACGAAGTTTCTCAACCCCGCCACCGACGGGGCAGTCCTTCCGATCCTGCACCTCAACGGGTTCAAGATCGCCCAAGCGACGATCTTCGCCACGATGACCGACGACGAACTCCACGCCCTGTTCCGCGGCTACGGATACCATCCGCGCCTGGTCGATTACGGCCCGAGCCTCGACCGGGACGTCCAGGAGGCGATGGACTGGGCTTACGAGACGATCCGCTCGATCCAGGACCAGGCCCGCGCGGGCCGCCCGCCCGTCCGCCCCGCCTGGCCGATGATCATCCTGCGCACGCCCAAGGGCATGGGCGGCATCAAGGAGCAGGACGGCCACGCCGTCGAAGGCTCCTTCCGCTCGCACCAGGTGCCCTCCAAGGACGCCAAGACCAACCCGATGCACCTGAGAGAGCTCGAGCAGTGGCTGCGCTCGTATCGTCCGCAGGAGCTGTTCGACAAGAACGGCTGCGTGGCGTGCGACATCCTGTCGCTGTGCCCGCACGGCGACCTGCGCATGAGCATGAACCCCCACGCCTTCGGCGGGCGCCTGCGCGTGGCACTTAAGCGCCCCGATATCCACGACCATGCCGTGAACGTCGACGACGCCGGAGCGGCCAAAGACAGTTCGATGATCCGCCTGGGCGGCTACCTGCGCGACGTCATCGAGCTCAATCGGGACCAGCGCAATTTCCGCATCGTCTGCCCCGACGAGCTGGAGTCTAACCGCCTCGGCGCCGTCCTCGACGCCACCGACCGCCAGTACACCTGGCCGATCAGCGGGCCCGCCGACCACATCGCCCGCGACGGGCGCGTGATGGAGGTCCTCAGCGAGCACAACTGCCAGGGCTGGCTGCAGGGGTACCTTCTGACGGGGCGCCACGGGTTGTTCCCGTGCTACGAGGCCTTTCTGCCCATCGTCGACGGGATGATGAATCAGTACGCCAAGTTCCTCAAAGGCGCGCTGGAGGTGCCCTGGCGCAAGCCGATCTCCTCGCTGATCTACATCCTGACCAGCGAGACGTGGCGCCAGGACCACAACGGCTATTCGCACCAGGGGCCCGGGTTCATCAACAACGTGCTGACCAAGAAGGGGCACATCTACCGCATCCACCTGCCCCCCGACGCCAACTGCACCATCAGCACCGTCGACCACTGCCTGGGCAAGTGCGACGAGATCCACCTGATCATCGCCGGAAAACAGCCGATGCCGCAGTGGCTGTCGATGGACGACGCCATCGACCACTGCCGCGCCGGCGCGTCGATCTGGCGGTGGGCCTCGGCCAACGACGGCGAAGACCCCCAGGTGCTGCTGTGCGGGATCGGCGACAACCTCACGATGGAAGTGATGGCCGCGGCGCAGCTCCTGCGCGAGGAGGCGCCGCAGTGGCGCATCCGCGTGGTCAACGTCACGCGCCTGATGGTGCTAGGCATTCCGCAGAAATACCCGCCCGGGATCGACGAGCAGTCCTTCCAGCGGCTCTTCCCGATCGGGTGCCCGACGATCATCAACTATCACGGGTACACCGCCGGTCTCAAGCAACTGCTCTGGGAGCGCCCCGGCAACGACCGCTTCGACATCAACGGCTATCGCGAGGAGGGCACCACGACCACGCCCTTCGACATGCACGTGCATAACCGCACCAGCCGCTACCACCTGGTGGTGCAGACGGCCCGCAAGATCGCTGCCGCCCACCCCGGCACGGCGGCGCTGGCCGATGCGCTCATCCGCAAGTACGACAACAAGCTGCGCGAGCATCAGCAGTACATCCTCGACAACGGCGTGGACCTTCCCGAGGTGGCCAACTGGTCCTGGCAGCGAAACGCGTTTTGAGGCGCAGGCCTTTGCACCAGTTGGTCCAGGGATCCTATCAGCCGCTGAGGTCGCTGAGGTCGCTGAGGCAAGAGTGTGTTTTATCTTCCAACATCCTCAGCGTCCTCTGCGACCTCAGCGGCTTATGTATCGGCCGAAGGTTCATGTTCGACTGCGCTGATACAGCAGGCGGCGCATAATCTGCTGGAAATCTCCCGCGGGCAGTTCTAAGCTGAAGTTTCTCAAAAGGACCTGGCGCGTGACGCGCCTAAAAGGAGGTCTGCTTTGATGAGTGATGCACGTATTGCGCCCCCTGTGGGCAACCGCTGGCTGATCGCCATCATGGGTACGCTTCTGCAATTGTGCCTGGGCACCGTCTACGCCTGGAGCTATTTTCAGAAGCCCCTGGCCAAGGCTTACGGATGGAGCAACACCGAGGTCATGATCGCCTTCAGCGTGGCGATCTGCTTTTTGGGACTGGCGGCGGCCTGGGGCGGGATCAACCTGGCCAAGTACGGCCCGCGCAAGCTGGCGATGATCGGCGGGGCGCTGTTCGGCCTGGGATATCTCCTGGGCGCCGCCGGGCTGTACTGGCATAGCCTGTGGATTCTCTGGATCGGTTACGGCGCCATCGGTGGCGCGGGCCTTGGCCTGGGATACGTCACGCCCGTGGCCACGGCTGCCAAGTGGTTCCCCGACAAGAAGGGGCTCATCACCGGAATGGTGATCATGGGTTTCGGTCTGGGCGCGTTGCTGATGAGCAAGGTTCTGGCGCCGGCGCTGTTTGAGTTGACCGTCAAGATCACCGGCGACTCTGCCGGGCACTACGACCTGCTCTTTGCGATGCTGGGCGGAATCTTCCTGGTCGTGACGCTGATCGTGGCGTCGTTCCTGAAGAATCCGCCGGCCGGATATGTGCCGGCCGGTTATGCGCCGTCGGCCTCGGCTTCGGCGGCCAACTCGCTTTCGGACATCAAGCACGAATCTCTGTGGTGCGTCTTTTCGGGGCGGTTCGGCGCCATGTGGGCGGTGTTCTTCTGCAACATCGCCGCGGGCATCTCGATCATCAGCCTGCAATCGCCGCTGATCCAGGACCTGTATCGCAAGACGATGGCCTCGACGCTGGCGGGGCTGGCCGAGGCGGACGCCACCACGCTCCTGGCCGGGTACGGCGCCACGCTGGTGGCGATCAGTTCGCTCTTCAACGGCGCCGGGCGGTTTTTCTGGGGTGGGCTGTCCGACCGCATCGGGCGCGTGCAGACCTTCCGCATCATGCTCGTCACGCAGATTGCCGCCTTCGCCGCCCTGATGTTCACCGGCAACCCCTGGATCTTCGGGGCCTTGATCTGCTACGTGCTGCTCTGCTACGGCGGCGGATTCGGCACGATGCCCTCCTTCGTGACCGACGTCTTCGGACCCAAAATGATGGCCGTCGTCTACGGCGTGATCCTGACGGCCTGGTCTGCCGCCGGCATCGTCGGACCGATGCTCTTCGCGGCCGTCAAAGACAGCTTCAGCGACGACGCGGCCGGACGAGCCTCGGCCTCGTGGTATTCCTACATCATCGCCGGCTCGTTTCTGCTGCTGGGCCTGGTCTGCTCGATGATATTCCTGAGCAACAAACCCTTCCGCTGCGGCCGCGCCCAACGCGCTCCCAAGTGCAACGCGCCGTGCCTTGAAACAGTAGCCAGTACCCGGTAGCCCGTCAAAACAACGCTGCTCCGCGCTGCCCACCGTCTACCGGGCACAAGTTCGGCTGCGTCCCAACGGGACGCTTGGGGTCTAGCCGGGGGCGAAGCACCCGGAGCAGGTCGGTTTCTTTCGATCCCGCCGCGAAGCGGCGGGCGGGCTGTAGCGCGAGATAAGCCCCGCCGCCCCGTTGGGGCGGCATAGCAGAGAAAAGCCGACCGGGGGCTGCGCCTTCGACTCGCTCCGCTCGCTCAGGACTTGCCCCCGGCTAGAGTCCCGGCGTCCCTCTGGGACGCCGAACAAGGGGCTCCCGTTATTCTCACATGGCCACCCCCTCTATACTTCACCAGTAGACCAGACGGTCCGTTCTCACAACAAAGGGAGAGTGACCATGCTCGAATCGGTGGAGAAACTGATGGCGGCGGGGCTGGGGATGTTATCCATGACTCGCGAGAAAGCCGAGGAGGTCTTCGACGACCTCGTCCGGCGCGGCGAAGCGGCCAAAAGCAGCCGCGAGGGATTTGTCAACACGATGGTGAACGCCGCCGATGACGCCCGAAGAGACCTGAGCACGATGGTGCAGCGGCAGGTGGACGCCGCCGCCGAGCGCCTCGACCTGGCCACCCGCAAGGACCTGGCCCGCATCGAGCGCAAGATCGACCAACTGAACCTGCGGCAGAACCACTCGCCGCAATCGGCACGGAAAACCGCCGCCCCGCGACGCCGAAAGACCGCCCTCGCGCGATAAACGTGTATGGCATTATTCTCCTTCAGCCTGACCCGCACGGTCGAGCACCTGCGGCTGTACCGCCACATCCTGGCGGTGCTGGCCAAGTATGGGCTGGGTGAGATCTCCACCGCCGGCGACCGCCTGCGACGCCGCAAGCCAACCGCGCACAGCCTCTCGCGCCCCCAGCGGGCCCGCCTGGCGCTGGAAGAGCTGGGTCCGACCTTCATCAAGCTGGGGCAACTGCTCAGCGGGCGGCCGGACCTGATCCCCGTCGAGTACGCCGTCGAGTTCGAACGCCTCCAGGACCAGGTGGCGGCGGTGGATTTCGAGACCATTCGCATCGAGGTCGAGCGCGAGCTGGGCAAGCCCCTGGGCGACTACTTCCGCCAGTTCGACCGCTCGCCCATCGCCGCCGGGAGCATCGCCCAGGTGCATCGCGCCGTGACGGTCGAGGGGGACGTGGTGGCCGTCAAGGTGCGCCGCCCGGGCGTGGCGGCGGCCCTGCGCAGCGAGTGCGAGGTGCTGGAGAAGATCGCCGTGATGTTCCGCTCGCGTTGGGGGCGCAGCGCCGGGGCCGACCCCGTTCGGATCGTGCGGGAGTTCACGCGGGCGGTTTCTCGCGAGGTGGACCTGGCCAGCGAGCGCCTCAACATCGACCGCTTCGCGCGGCTCTTCAAGAGCGACCCGACGGTTCACATTCTGCGAACCTACCCGGCGTACTGCACCAAGGCCGTCCTGACGATGGAGTACGTCGACGGGATCAAGCCCACCGACGCCGCGGCGCTGCGCCAGGCGGGGCTGGACGCGCGGGTGATCGCCCAGCGCGGGGTGGACTTCGTGCTGCGGCAGATCTTCGACTTCAGCTTCTTCCATACCGACCCGCACCCGGGCAACTTCTTCATCCTGGCTGGCAACGTCCTGGCCCCGCTGGATTTCGGCCAGGTCGCCCACCTGGGCGACCAGGAGCGCGTGCTGTTCGGGCAGTTCGTCCAGTCGATCCTCGACAACGACCCCAGCGGGCTCATCCACGACTTCGAACGCTTCGAGATGATCGACGAGAGCACCGACGTGCGCGAGCTGGCCCGCGACGCCGGCGAAATGCTGGGCATGTACCACGCCCTGCCGGTCAAAGAAATCCCCTTCGGCGAAATGATGATGCAGACCTTCGACCTCTTCCGCCGCCACCGCCTGCGCCCGCCCGCCGAGTTCACGCTCATGCTCAAGGCCGTTATGGCCATCGAGTCGATGGCCACCTCGCTCGACAGCGAGTTCGGCCTCGAAGAGCATTTGCGCCCGTACGCGCGGCGGGTCTCGCTCGAACAGGTCAGCGGCGCGTCCCTCTGGCGACGCGCCCGCCGGGCCGCCCTCGATGCAATGAACCTCGCCACCGATCTGCCCAGCGACCTGGCCGCCATCGTGCGCCATCTCAAGCACGGCCGCCTGCAGGTCCACGTGCAACACGAGCACCTGGAGCAACTCGTACGCACGGTTCATACCAGCTCGGACCGGATCAGCTTCGCCCTGATCATCGCCGGGCTGCTGGTGGGGTCGAGCCTGCTGGTGACGCAGCGGGAGGGAACGGTCCTGGGCATCATCAACTTGCAGACGCTGGGCGTGCTGGGATATCTCACCGCCGCGGTGATGGGGCTGTGGTTGCTGGTGTTGATTATTCGAAAGAAAGAGTGACCGCTGGGAGAAAGAAGAAACCGACGACGAGGACGAGGACGACGACGAGGACGAGAATGTCGTTCATCACTCGTTAGCGGCGGGGCTTGCCCCGCGCGTTCGGGGAAGAAACCGCGTCGAGCAAGTCGAAGATCCGCCGTGGCGGGCTCGACCGGTAATGCGGCGCAACACGATCTGGCGACGCGTCCTATCGTCCTCGTCGTCGTCCTCGTCCTCGTCGTCGGTTGTTTCCCCCTCTGGGAGCTATCGATAATACGGACTCATCGCCTGCCTGAGGATCTCGCCGTCGTCGCGGCGGGGGTCCCACAGGATCTGTCCCAGCAGCGCAGCGCTGGATTGGATCCTGGCCTCGAAGACGCCGTCCTCGATCAGTGCGGTGGCTGTGATCTTCGGCGGTTTGCACGCGAGCATCTCGCGGTAGAAGCGCGCGGCCAGCGGATAATTCCGCAGCCACGCCGAGTTGGCGGCGTCCCACCAGCGCTGGCGGCGCTGGAGCCGCGACGCCACGAACGTCTCGTCGCGCTGGCCCAGGATGAACGGGCCGTGGTGCTCGAACTCGCAGTCCCATCGCAGGGCGGTCCAGCCCTTGGGCACCAGGGCGAACTCCGTGCCGGGGCGAAACGTCGCCAGCTTGCGGCTGTACTCGATGGTGCCCTCCGGGGTGCGCGGGAAGCCGGGCTCGTCCACAGCGTCGGGGTTCACCTCCGCGCCGTAGGTATATGGCAGGGCGCCGGCGTCTTCCCAGACGATCGTGACGCGGTGATCCAGGTCCGCCAGATCGCCGAAGCGGTCCTGGATGCTCGTGGCGTGCAGACCGAACTGGATGTATAGATCGCCCTGCTCGTCCAGAAGCTCGCGGGCGGTTTCGTTCACGAGCATGCAGGCCGCCTTGGCGGTCGTGACGCCGTCCCTGGCCGTGGTGGTGTGCTCGGTGCTGGTCTGGAAGTAGATCCCGTCAGCCTTGAGGTGGGCGTAGTTGCGGCGGTAGTTCTCGACCACGCCTCGGCGGATCTCATCGCGCTGGGGCTTGCTGAAGATGTCGAACTTCTCCAGCCCCCAGCCCCAGTGGAAGCCCAGCACGATCTTGACCCCGCGGCTGTGGGCGTACTCGATGATCTGCGGGGCGTTGAGCGGCGGCTGGTCGTTCCAGATCGTCAGCATGTTCATCCGCAGCCGCGCCATGTTGTCGATGAACCGCTGGTAGTCGTAGATCACGTACCCCCACGTCCAGATGCCGCGGTTGTCGATCGCCGCAGCGGTGGCGTATCTCACCTCGGCCAGCCGGTCCAGCGCCGCCTGCTGCAGATCGGGCTTTTCCTCGACGACGCCCAGGCCCAGGACGCGGCCGCAAAAGTCCATCGCCCCATGCAGCACGCCGCCCTCGTCCGCCCCGGCGATGACTGCCGTGCTCGCCTCGCCCTTCTTGAACACCGCGATGGAGTACGCCCCTGCGCCCTGAGGCTTGTCAACGTGCCCGCGCGCCATGCATTCCGCCACGCCCGCATGGCCGGCGGCCGTGCCGATCAGGATGCGATGCACGTCCGCATCCGGTCGCTCCGTCCCCGCCGCCCGCACCGCGACGACATAAGGAAGATACCGCTGGAGCGTGCGCTGGAGTTCATCGACGGCGAACTGTTGCACGCCCTCATAGCGCGCGTAGACAATCTCCCACCGCCGCCCGGAATATCGCAGGGCATATTCTTCCATGGGTTCTCCTATGTGGATATCTTCCGGCATCCGCTATTCCCGGACGTCTTGATCCGTTTCCGCGCTGCCCGCTGCCCGTGCGGCGGGTTATACCACCTTGCCGACGCGGATTTCGATTTCGTCGCGGTTCTGGATCTTGTCCTTGGTGCCGTCCTTGATCCAAAGAATGCGGTCGGACTTGTCGAGCATCTTGTGGTCGTGAGTGGCCGTGATCACCGTCACGCCATGCACGTCGCAGAGTTGGCGCAGGGTATGGATGATCTCCTCGCCGGTGTGCAGGTCGAGGTTGGCGGTGGGCTCGTCGGCCAGCATGATCGTCGGGTTCATCGACAGTGCCCGGGCGATGGCGACTCGCTGCTGCTGTCCGCCGGAGAGTTCGTCGGGGCGGTGGTTGAGGCGGTGGGCCAGGCCCACTTCCGTCAGCACCTCGGTGGCCCGCTCGGTGGCATTATGCGTCGTCATGCCCGAAAACAGCAGCGGGAGCATCACGTTGCGCAGGGCGGTCAGCGAGGGGATCAGGTTGAACGCCTGAAAGATGTACCCGATGTGGCGGTTGCGCAGGTACGCCAGCTCGAGGCTGCTCAGCTTGGTCAGGTCGATCTGCCCGATGCTGACGGTTCCGCCGGTGGGCTTGTCCAGCGCCCCGATCATGTTGAACAGCGTGCTCTTGCCCGAGCCGGAAGGACCCATGACCGAGAGATATTCGCCGCGATAGACGTCCAGGTCGATGTCGCGCAAGGCGTAGACCAACTGGCCGCCCATCTTGTAGACCTTCTCGAGGTCCTTGCAGACAATGATGGTTTCGCGTGTTGATACCATGGTGTTCCTCAGAACGGAATCTTGATCACGGATTCGGCCAGGAACTTCACGCCCAGGCAGAAGATGGTGATCAGTCCGATGCCGCACCCGAACCCGGCGGCAACCACCGGGATGTACTGTCGCCACAACTGCTCGCCGTACTTGCGCTGGAAGTAATAGCGTCCGATCAGCGCCCCGATGAACTGCGGCAGCACGCCATGAGGCGTGGTCTGGTTGAGACCGCCCAGGATACCGTAGATCAACAGGATGGGCAGCTTGAGGCCGTACAGGATGGTAAAGAGGATCGTGGCCACGCCCGTACCGTAGGTGAGGTAGTCCCAGCGGAAGCTCTCATTGAACTGGCTGAAGCGTCCCAGCGTGGCGGTGTACATGATGCACGAGTTGGCGGCGTTCATCTCCCACATCTTCTGGGCGAAGGGGTACTCCGGACCAGGCACCTCGGCCAGGCTCCAGATAAACTGCGCGAAGAAGATCGACGAGAGCAGGATGATCGGCGTGAGCAGGATTTCGGACTTCCAGATCGACCAGAACTTCGTGCCCGTCAGTTCCGCCTGGCGCCAGAAGGTCACGCCCGCGCCGAAGTTGTCCATCGGCACCGGAAGGAACCACAGCTTGATGCCGCCGGTATAGCCCGAGAGCAGGAACGCCGCCTCGCGCACCATCGGGATGTTTACCGACATGCCCGACAATCCCTGCAGCCGGGCGGTGACGTAACTGATCAGCGGCGTGTACAAAAACGCGAAGAAGAACAGGCAGACCATGACTCCCGGGTGCCAGTCGATCAGCCAGCCGCACATCAGCACGTACGTCAGACTGGTAACGACGTACGTGGCGATGATGATCGGCGTGGGAATATCGCCTCGCTGCACCTTGATCGCCGAGAGGCGGTCGGCGTCTTCGGCGTCGAGCTGGATGCGCATCTGCTGCTTGTGTTTGGCCTCGGCCTTGGACGCCTGGAAGCTCTTGTACACCTGCCAGAAGCCCGCGATGGCGATGGCGATCGAGATGCCGATGCTGAAGCTGAAGTAGAAGTCGATATTGTTGACGAAGGTGGTGCGGATCGTGTCGTCGCCGGGCGACCAGCTCGGCAGCATGTTCAGGCGGTACAGCACGAAGGGATTGACGATCGCCGTGATCACCAGGCCGGTGAAACTGCCCACCATCGCCCAGAAGGGCATGACCATTCCGCCCAGGAAGTTGCCCAGGTCCAGACTGATCCCGGTAGCGAAAGCCGGCAGCAGGTCGGAGGTCTTGTTCGTCCAGTCGACGAAGGGGATGGGAAAGATGATGATCGGTTTAGCCAGCACCGCCGAGGACAGCACCGGCAGTCCGGCGTACAGGGCGCCGAAGCTCAGACCCAGGATGCCTCCGATGCTGAAGATCCGCCATCGCCAGTTCTCAGGCTTGCCCTCAGCGTCGCCGACGGCCTCGGCGTCGGTGCTTTCGGTCTGCTGCTCGGCCAGAGCCATCAGACCCTGTGCCCCGACCGGGGCCATGGGGAAGGGGAGCTTTTCGATGTCGCTGGCGATCCGGAAGAGGCCGTATCCCAGGATGGTTCCCTTGATGCGCCCGATGAAGGTCTGGAAGACGATCATGCCGATGACGGGCAGCCAGGCGACGTGAAAGAACGTGCGCTGGGCGAGCACTTCCGGGTCAGTCGGGGCGTACCACCAGATGTCGGGCATGTACTGGGCGATGCCCATCGACGCGACGCCCTCGGACTGCACGAAGAACTGGTTCCACAGCAGACCGCCGAAGGGGTTGCCCATCGCCGCGCCGGTCATGTAGAACAGCACGAACAGCTCGCTGCGCTTGAGGTGCTTGTGCGCGCGGCGGGCCACCTCGATGAACAGAATCACCGTCACCCACTGCGCGGGCATCGAGCCGCCGCCCATCAGCAGGCCCATGTACATCGCCCCGGGAACCATCAGCAGGGCGATGAACAGCGAACCAAAGAAGGTCGGCCAGGTAAACCCATCCTCGAAGGTGCTGGGCACCTTCATGAGGCCGCGGAAGAGTTCGAGTTCTTTATCCAGTCGCACGGAACTCACGCTGACTCTCCTATCGTCTGGCCGTCAATAAGCTTGACGCTGAGACCGTCCCAGCCCTGAAGGGTCTTGCGGCGGTATTCGTCCATGATCTCCGGCGTAAGCGATCGCCAGATGAGCAACTGCTTGCGCAGGTCGTTGATAAAGACGCGGTTGGCTCGCTGCCAGTCGCCTTGGCTGCCGCTGACGCGGTAGATCATAATGCGCACCTCGTCGATGCCCTCGATGTCGCTGGGCTGGCTCAACAGGGCAAACTTCTGGTTGACGCCCAGGTCGAACGGCGCCAGGGCGACGGCGGCCTCAAACCCCAGCATGTCGTTGTTCGACTGGCGGATGATGGCGCTGGAGGTCGTGGCAAAGACGCCCATCGAGGTGTCGGAGAAGTTGTCAAAGTGCTCCTTGAGGAAGCTGACCACGCCGGTGATGTCATACGACGAGACGGTAAAGGGGAAGACCAGGTCGTAGAGATTGTTGAGCGGCTTGGGGATGCGCCAATGCCTCTGGATGCCGGGGTTGGCGCTTCGGGAGGCCTTGACGGCGGGATAGATCGTCGAGACCAGCACCGTGCCCATGACGATCAGGATCGTCACGATGGCGTTGGTGGAGCTGTAGTTCATGTCCAGCGGCGGGACGATCCCGTATCCGCTGAGGATGCCCAGGATGCGGGCGACGATCTGCCCCAGCAGGTACCCGCCCATGCCGCCGATGATGGCGTACATGCTGGCCTCGGCGAAGAACAGGCTGGCCACGTGCGGCGGGGCCAGGCCCAGCGAGCTGAAGGTGTAGATCTCGCGCTCGCGGTCGCTGACGCTTCCGAGCATGGTGGCGAAGATAATCAACCCGCCCAGGATCACCGGGATCAGCAGATCCTTGACGCCGCTGGCCTTGGTCAGCGAGGTGAAGATCAGGCGGTACACGCCGCCGCCCTCGCCGTAGTACACCGGAAGGGGCAGGACGTAAGCGGCCAGTTTCGCCGCCGCCTGCGTCTGCTCGGCTTTGTGGGGGTAAATGGCCATCGAGCGGATCAGCCCGCCCATCTTGCGGGCGGTCTCGGGCGAGACGACCACCACGCGGTCGACGTTGAAATGGACGAACTGGGCGCTCTCGATGTCGGGCGTTTCGGCCAGGGCGTCGTCAGTCTTGGTGCGGGTGAAGTCCTGGGTGTTGGCGCCGCCGGAGGCCTCGTAGTCCACCGGGAGCATGCTCGAGCCTTCGAGCATGGTGAAGTTCTGCATGGCGTCGCGGACAACGCCGGCGTAGACCAACTCCACGCCGCGCAGCAGCACGATCGTCTTGCCGATGTCTTCGTTCTCCAGGCGCAGTTCCTTGCGCACGGCGTCGGTCAGGAAGATCCCGTTGCCCTTGAGCAGTTCGAGCTTGGCCCCGGAAGCAAACATCTCCGCCAGCATCGGTTGGCGGTCCAGGTCGGTCTTCTCCAGCCCGATCGCCGCGGCCACGGGAGTGAGCTTCTGGGTCGAGAGGTCGCTCAGGAGCATTTCGCTGCTGCTGGAGGAACCCTGGGCGGCGGCGGCCTGGGCGCCGGCGGCAGTCGGGGCTACCCAATAGCGCGGGACGGTCAGGGCCTGGCCGGACAAGGCCCCGCGGACGCTGTCATAGCTGCCCTGGTCGATGGGGCTCCAGAGCGGATGGTGGATCAGGATGCGCTCGGGCCCGCCGCTCATGGGTCCTTCGTACGTGCTGCGCAGGTCCCAGCTGTTGCCGAAGGACGCGAAGGTCAGGATGGTGAAGGTCAACAGCAGGACGGTGGTCGCCGTCAGGGCCGTTCGCAACGGGCGGCGCCGCATGGTGGAGATGCCCATGTTGACTGCCGCCATCATCGTCGAGAGGCGCGACACGTCCGCGCTGTGGACGGTGCTGGCCAGACCCTGCATCTTCTTGATCTCGGTCTGCAGCTTGCGAACCATGATCACGATGACCAGCGTGCTCAGAATGATGATCGAGAACGCCAGGAAGATGATGATCGGCGTGCTGGCCAGCTTGAACGCCGGATTCACCAGGTACAGCACCGCAAAGGTCGTGATAAAGAACACCGAGAACCAGGCGATCTGGCGGTAAATGTGCGGCGTGCCGATCAGCAGGCGCTCCAGGGCGAAGGCGAAAGGCATCGCCAGCAGCAGCAACAGCACCACGGCCGTCACCAGGTCGTTCATGACGTCCTTGAGCGGACCGTAGGGTCGCCGCGCCACGCCGGCGGCGGCGGCCATCAGGCCGTAGTACCGGTCGGTCGAGGCGGCGATACCGCCCTTGCGGGCCTGCTCTTCCAGGTCGAGGGCCTTTCCGTTGAGGACTTCCAGCGATTCCTGGGTGATGCGGTTGTCTCGCAGGAGTTTGAGGCGGTACTCATTGAGGATTCGCATGTCCTGAGCCGAACACAGGCTCGTCGGCGGGTGGGCGAACGGGTCGGACAGCGGGATGCCCCGCCCGTAGTACTCCTTGGCCGTGGGGGCATTGTTGAGCAGCACCACGCCGTAGGGGTTGAACAGCTTGATGCCCCGGGTGTCCAGGGGAGCGTAAAGCGTCAGGATGCTCCCGAACTCGGCGGTCAGGCTTCGCGTGGGATCAAACCCGGAGGTCGACAGCGCCCGCATGGCGGTAGTGGCGACGATCCCCCGCGCCGGTCCGTAGTTGACCATCGAAAAGTGGCGGCATTCGAAGAGGTCCACCGACACGGTGGCCGCGCCGCCGACGGTGGCCTGGTTGGTGATGGAGGTGATCAGCCCGCGCGGACCGGGCAGCATCGTCGCGTCCTCGCTGCTGCGGGTGGGTTTGAACATGGCGCCGATGCGGATCATGTCGCCGTAGGCCGACGTCATGACCGGGCCGATCTCGTACATGCCCTGCGAGTCGGTCATGACTTGAATGGCGTGGTTGTATCCGGACGGAACCTCGCTGGGGTTGCGCCACTTGCCCTTGTCCAGCAGCGCCATCACGGCGCCGATGCACGGTTCGCGGCGCATGGCGCCGCCCATGGCGGCGGCGCCCACGTCGGAGCCGATGGTCTTGTTGTTGATCCAGCGGCACTCGGCGTATCCCACGTCAGGCTGCAGGGGCGACTGGTTGCCCAGGCGCGAGTCGTCGAGCAATTGGCCCAGGAACGGCGCCACCTGCGAGGCCTGGGCGTACATGTGCGGTACGTTCAGCGCCTCCAGCGTGTCGCCGGGCTGACCCTGGCGATTCATCGGGTCCAGCATCGTGGTGATCGTCACGTTGAGGATCCCGAAGCTCGATGCGACGGTTCCGCTGGCGGCGATTTTGGCCGGAACGAACAGGTTCTGGTTATACGTCTGGTCGACGGAGCGGGGGTCGAAGTCCGGCGCCTTGACGCTGCGCGACTTGTCGATGGAGCGGATGGCCTTGTAGATCGCGCTGTAGTTGGCGATGTTGTCCTTGGGGTTGGGCTGGGAGTGCTCGCCCTGGTAGAACCCCCACAGCGTGCGGGCGTCGCCCAGGCTCAGGCTCAGGTGCAGCACGATGGTGTTGGTCCGCGGACCCATCGCCTGGCGGAGCTGGCGGTCGGCCAGCGTGTCGACGTACATCTGGTCGAGCTCGCGGGTGCGCATCTCGAGGCTCTGCACCGCCGTGCTGACAAGCTGGCTGAAGCGCTGGGGAATGATCTCCATGACGCGTTGGCGCTGCTTGAGGTGTTCGATGCCCTTGAAGAGGCTGATCAGCGTGGCGGTGCCTTCCTCGGGCGTCTCGCGCTCGTGGATCAGCGCCTGAACGCCGTTCCACGACAGGTCGTCGCCCTCGAGCCGGTCGTTGGTTCCGAAGGGGTAATCCGCCGGGGGGATCGGGCCCTTGGGGTCCGGCGGTTGCAGCGCGATCATGCGCTGGTACTTGTCGGCGGGCTGGGTCGCCTGGCGGAGTTCCCCCGACAGGCGGTCGTATTCTTCCTTGATCAGCTTGTCTTCGGGCGTCAGCTCGTACAGTTGGCGATACAGGTCGGGCAGTTGTTTCTGCAGCGTCGCGATCTCGCCCTGGAGCGTCGTGGCCCATTCAGCCAGCACCTCGGGCGGCGAATCGAGTTCGAGCTTGCCTCTCAAGGGCGCCCATTCCATCTGCTCGCGGGCCTCTTCAACCTTCTGCCGCACGTCGACGAGGATCTGGGCGGCCTCGGGCAGGTTCTTCGAGGACATCGCCACGGTGGCGGCTTTGAGGCTCTCGGACCACACGGGCGTTTTATGGACCATGCGGATGCGGATGCCCAGTCGTTTGACCGTGACGCGCAGGGGGCGCAGTTCCTTGAGCTTTTCGCTGCTGCGCTGGCGGGCTTCTTCTCGCAGCATCTGGCGGAAGCGGTCCTGATGGCGGTTCGTCGCGTCGGCCAGGCTCCGGCAGCGATCCGGCAGCCACTTGAACCAGGAGATGGGCGTTTCGTCCAGGTTGGGACGGTACCGCAGGTAGTCCTCGTATTGCTTGCGCAAGGCGGGCAGGGACTTGATCTGCATCTCCAGGCTGTAGCATGCATCGCGAGCCTCGATGAGCTTGCGGACGGAGTCCTTGCTCCTGGCATGGTCCTGTTGGCGGTTCCAGAAGATCCAACTGCCCGCGACGATGGCGGCCACTGCGATCAGCATGCCCGCGCCCACGGCTTTATGGGCGCGCAGCAGGTTCAGCACCCCGCCGCCGGTCAGCAGTGCCGCGACGATGCCCGCGACGACCAGGGCAACCTTGCCCACGGTGCCGAAGGGTTCGAAACTGACGGCCTCGGCACGGTTTTTCTTGATGGTCTTGCGTGCGGCGATGACGCTTTTTTCAGCCGCTTCCAGTTCCGCTTGCGAGGCCCCGACCTTGGCGCGCAGGGCCTGGAGGTTCTTCTCGAGCTTTTCGACGTCCTTGGCGCCCTGGGTCAGTTCATCGAGCAGGGTCTTGTTCTGGGCGATGGCGGTCTTGAGTCGCTGTCGCGCCTGGGCGAGGCATTCCTTGAAGGCCGCTTCAAGATCGACCTCGGCGCCGGAAGTTTTGATCTGCTTTCGCAGGGCGGCGGCCAGTTCTTTCTGGGCGTCGTTGAGGGCGCTGTCGTCGACCTTGTTGGCCTGGACGTTGACGCGCATGTCCAGGGCGGCGGCCAGGTTCGACAACCAGGCGGCGCGGGGGGCGCCGTCGAAGAGGTTGGGCAGGGGCAGGGCGGCGCCGATGAGGGCCAGATCGGGGTCAGCCGTCTGGTCCTGGACGAGGAACTCGGCGGCAGCCTCGATGAATTCCCGCTCGTTGCGGATCATGTCCAGGCGGTCTTCGAGGCTGGGTACGGAGCTCTTGGTGAAGTTTTCGCGGCTGATGGCCCCGTAGAAGGCTCGGGCGCCGGCGTGGCTTTGGGCTTGTCCGTCGAAGAAGCAGACGATGACGTCCCGCTTGGGGCGGTTGAAGGTCAGGTAGCGGGCGATCTCGAGCAGGGCGACGACGTTGCCGCCGTCGCGGGCGCCGGGCGTCACCTCGGGCACTTCGCCGTAAGTATCCAGGCCGGCGGCCAGGACGACGGTTTCGCCGGCGGAACCGGCCTTGCGGCTTCGGATGGCGAAGGTGGGGTCGGTTCCGCGGATGACGGCGATGACGTTGCGCCCGCGCAGCGGTTGCCAGGTGGCGGCGGCCTTGATCGTCACCTCGCGCCCCTGGGCGGTGCGGAGGAGTTTGGCCGCTTCACCGGTGGCATAGAAGCGGGGCATGTTGGCGGGCATGTTGATGTGGTGGTCACAACCGTCGGCGAGCATGTCGCCGACGAAGATGACGGCGCGGGCGCCGAAGGAGAACGCCGTCAGCCAGTTGGCGCCGGCGTTGAAGTCCATGACGACGATCTTGTCGGAGGGGTCGGCGTTCTTATAGTCGACCACGTCGCCGCGTCCGACGTAGATGGTCTTGGCGGTCAGGCCTTCCTCGACGGTAATCGAGGCCTGAAGCAGGTTGGGGCGCACCGCATGAAGAGGCAGCGTCTTGCCGTCGATGGTCAGTTGGCACTCGGTCATCAGCGGCTGGACGACGGGCACGTCCTGGGTGAAGATCTCCAGCGGTTTCTGCCCTTTTCGGGCCGCCTGACGGGAAATCTCGCCCAGTTGCTGATGAACATAGACCGCCGCTCGCAAGCTGCCGTCGACGCGTCCGGCCAGGCGGTTGACCGCTCCGACCTGACGGCCGGGCATCTCGCTCTTGACCAGCGGCGTGCCGACGATCGTTTCGAGGAAGTCCTTGAACTCGCCGGGGCTGCAGAAGTCGTCCGCGGCCGGGGCGGCGGCGGCCCAGAGCGTCGCGATCAGGGCGGCCAGGGCGATGGGCAGGCGTCGGTTACTCATTTTCGTGCCCCCCGATAGCGCCGGTCTCGACGGTGACATCGCTGCGGTTGGCGATTCGCTCGACTTGGCCGTCGCGAACCCACATGATGCGGTCGGCCATGTTGATCAATCGGTGGTCGTGGGTGGCGCAGATGATGGTCACACCGCGTTCCTTGTTGAGGCGTCTGAGGATATCGTGAATCTCCGAGCCGGTCCGCAGATCGAGGTTTCCGGTCGGTTCGTCGCAGAGCAGGATGGAGGGCTGGTTGGCCATTCCGCGGGCGATGGCGGTTCGCTGCTGCTGTCCGCCGGACATTTCGATGGGTTTGTGGAACCACCGATCGGCCAGCCCGACCATCGCCAGCAGTTCCATGCCGCGGTCCCGGGCGGTGTCGACGTCGGTTCCGGCGAAGGCCATCGGCACGGTGACGTTTTCCAGGCAGGTCATGTACTGCACGAGGTTGTAGGTCTGGAAGATGTACCCGATTTTGCGGCAGCGCAGGAACGCCAGTTCGATGGCGTTGAGCTGGGCGACGTCCACCTCGTCGATGAACACGCGCCCGCTGGTGGGGCTGTCGAGCCCGCCGACCATGTTGAAGAACGTGCTCTTGCCCGATCCGGAAGGTCCCATGACGCAGATGAACTCGCCGCGGTAGAGTTCGATGTCGATGCCCCGCAGCGCCTCGGTCACCACCTCGCCCATGCGGTAGTGCTTCTTGAGATTCCGCGTGCGGATCAGCACGCCGCGCGTCGCGACGTCCGGCGCGTGGGCCTTGGTTGTCGATGCTTCTGTCATACGCCTTCCAACCCTTGCTGTTAGCTATTCGATCCGCATGGCTTCCATCGGGGCCAGCCGCGCCGCCGCCCACGCCGGGTACACCGCCGCCAGGGCGGAAATTCCCAGCCCCACCACCATCGAAACCCCCGCCATCTGGAACATCTGTCCCCAGGGCAGATGCTCCAGCGCCATCATGCCGTAGCTGCCCGCCGCGCGAACCATCCCCAGCAGCAGACCCAGCGCCGCCCCGATCAACCCGCCCACGACGCCCTGGAGGCACGACTCAAGCACAAAGTTCACCATGATGAACCCGTCGGTGGCGCCCAGGCACTTCATTGTGGCGATCTCGCGAAACCGCTCCGTCACGCTCATCAGCATGGCGTTGGCGATCCCGACGATGCACACGATGAAACTGACCACGATCAACCACAACGTCCGGGCACTGAAGCCGGCGAACAATTCGTCCGAGCTCGCGCTGGCCGCCTGACCCACCGTCGCCTCCAGCTCCGACAGGTGCGTCTGTTCCAGGCGGTCCTGCGACACCTCCGCCACTCGCTGGACCGACAGACCCATCGGCGAGAGCCCGGCAATCTTGCCGATCTCCTCGTCAAACCACACCGCGCCCTGTTCGCTGCTGATCTCTTTGAACAACTCGGTCTCGTTGACCATCCACCGCTCGTGGGGCTTGAGCCGCAACCGCAATGCCGCCTGCTGACGAACCAGCGGAACCGTCAGCAGCGAGGCGATCTCCTGTGCCGCCGCCGTCCTCTGCGCCAGAGCGTGAATGACCGCGGGCTTGAGATCCTTGTCCTCGTCGACGGCTTTGACCATCGCCGCCTCCAGCGTCCGGAGCCTGGCGGCCAGGTCGTCGGACTGCTGGTGCAACTGCCCGCGCAGGTCCTGGGGGCCGGCCTTGTCCAGGGCCTCGATGAGTCCCTGGCGGCTTCGGATCATCATGTCGACCACGCCGGTCTGCGGCGTCGCAGCGCTGCCGAGGTTCGCCCGGTCCGCACGGAGCTGGGCGAGTTGGCTTTGCCACAGGGCCCGAAGCTCACCGGGCTCGGTGGTGTCGATCTCGAAAAGGGCGTAGATCGCCATCGCCAGACCGTGGCGGACCTGCGCGATCTCCTCGATGTGCAGTGCCTGGCGGACCTTGTCCAAGGCGTTCTGGCGACCCTGGATAATGCGCATCCGCGGCGGTTTGGTGCGGCTGTACACGTCCATGAAATATCGGAAGACCGCCAGTTCGGTGACGGTGCCGCTTTGAACCTCTTTGAGCAGGGCCTGGTGCCGGGCTTTGGCCTGGGGGTCCTTGTCGTCGGCGATATCGTCGGCGAGTTCCTTCTTCATCCATTCCATCGCCGCGACGGTCTTTTCCATCACGCGTTTGTTGCGCTCGAGGATCTTGGCCATGCGGTCGAACCCCTCGGTCGTTTCGATGCTGGCATAGGGGTCATTGGGATTTTCCTCGCCGAGCAGTTCGAGGCGGTCCTTGGGATTGAGGTTGCCGAAGAAGGTGTCATACCCCTCCTGCCACCGCGCCACGTTGACCAGGCGCCGCACGACGCTGTCGTCCATCTTGCCGCCCCACTCGGCCAGCGAGGTCCAACTGATCTCGCCCATGACGGCCGCGGCCAGATCCACCGTCAACTGCGCCTGAGTCAGGGGCACCTGCGTCAAGGCCAGGTCGCGGATCTGGCGATCGGAGAGGTTCTGGGGTTTGTAGCCTCGGGCGGCGTCGGTCTGCTGAACCAGCCACTGCGCCCCGTCGGCGGTGGCGGTCTGCTGATAGAGCATCTGGGCATTGACGGAGCCGGCTTTTTCTTCGCAGCGGCTGGCGAGCATGGCCTTGAGGTAGGATGAGCCGAGCTTCTGGGCGATGGTGTCGGCGTCGCGCGCCAGGGCGGCCTGCACGCGGACGGTCTGGAGTTCCTCGCCGGTCATCATGAACCCCAGCGGGGCGAGCTTTGCGGGCAGGGAGTCGTCGGCCGTCGCCAGCGCCAGTCGCGGCGGGTTGTTGTTGAACAGCACCGCCGCCTGCAGGACGGCGTCGGCGTGTCCCTTGAGCACTTTCTGGCGCAGCGGGATGGTGCGATGCCAGTCGGCGACGAACTGCTTGAGGCCCTCGGGCAGCTTCTTTCCGATGCGTGTGGCCTCGACTTCACAATGCTTGTATTTTTCCGGATCGGCGAGGGTGACGATAATGTCGCTGCCTCGGACGCTGCCGACCAGCGGGCGGAGCAGCCCCTCGGTCAGGGTCTCGAAGTAGGTCATGACGCCGGTCCTGGGATCGATCTGGCGGCGTGCCACGTCGGTCAGTTGGTCCAGTTCGGCGTCGGAAAGTTTGCCCCAGGTTTTCAGTTCGTCCAGGCGGCGATGGGTCAGGGCCACCGTCGCCGCGTCCACGTGCGAGCCCTTGGCCTGGGAACGGCGCAGGGTGTCGTCAAGGCGGTAGAGTTCTTCGGTCAGGTCCTTTTCCTTCATGGGCGTGGCCAGGCGGCTGACCCACAGCAGGAATAACCGCCGCGGGGCGGTCTGGCGCTCGATGGCCACCGAGACCTCGCGGGCGGTGGTGCCCTCGGCCAGGATGGTCATCAGGAACGCCACTGCCAGGGCGATGATGACGACCGTGATCGCCGCGCGGAAGAGGCGAAACCGCACGCCGGACAGGACCAGCTCCACGCACTTGGACAAAGGCAGGCGCACTTGTTGTCGGACGTCAAGGGCGTTCATGGCTTATCGGTGTCCTCTTTGAGCCCGACCAAGACAACGATTCCGCGACGCGTGAGCTGCCGCAGGAACTGCGTCACCGAAAGCTGGGCTTCGCGAAACGTCAGTTTATGGCCGGAGGCAAATAATTCAATGATCTTTTCCACGCTGCGCCGCCCGTCGCAGAGGTCCAGCACGCCGGCGCCCAGGGCGTCGAGCTCGATCCGCCGCCCGTTGGGGATCGGCAGAACCCACGTCACCGGAGGAACCATGTACCACGGTTTCTCCATCGGAACCTCCACCACGACCTTGCCGCTGGAGCGCCGCTCCACGTCCAGAGACGCGTTCAACCGCGGCACCGTGCGCAGGAACGGCGCAGTCCCCGCGTGGCTGGGCAGCCGTTTGCTCTTGCTGGCGAATATCATGGGCAACCTCTTTAACCCTCGGCCGCGCCCACAAGGGGCGGACGATGACAACATCGCACCGCAACGTGAGCGGGAAACTCCAGTGTTTGCTCGCGGCTGGCCTGGCTGGCGGTCATGCGATAGACGCGGCTTTCGACCGGGCAGAGCCAGGCCTGGTCCACCCGCAGGCGGCGAATCCCCCGCAGCGTGTGGTGGAGGTACATCTTGGCCTGGCTGGTCACGCGCTCGATGCGATGGGGCGCCTCGGCCAGCGTCTCCTGACGCAGCGGCGTGAACTCCCGCGGAAGCTCCCGCGCCAGCCACTGCCGCAGCGGTTCGTCCAGCCATTGCTCCACCAGGGCGATGCGCTCGACGACCAGTTCGGCGGCGTCGCGGCCGGCGGTGAACGTCCAGCGCAGACGGCCGACCTTCAGGTCGGCCTCGGTCAGCTCGTATTGCTTGTCGATCTCCAGGCTCAAGCCCATCGCCTGCCAGGTGCGGCGCAAGGCGGCGGCATCCTGCGGCGCCATCCGCTCGGCCACGTCGCGCTCGAGATTGACGTCGCGTTTGCCCGCCCAGAAGAACGTCGCCTCGACCAGCACGCCCTGGGGCTGGAAGAACTTGCCCAGGTGCGCCAGGACGCCCTTGGGTTCCAGCGGCTGAAGCACGCCCAGCCATCCCTGCGGCAGGGAGTCGATCGCCTGATACTCGACGCTGCCGCCTTCATGCTGGCGGTAGCGGTCCATCACTCGCTCGAGTTGGGGGTCGTAGTCGAGATGTTTCCAGCGGATATCGAGCCGGTGATGGTATCGGTCGGCCAGCACCAGGCGGTGATCCTGCTTGAGACCGCTGGCCACAGCCACTTCCCAGTGCGCGGGGTGATGGACCTCCAGGCCTCGCCAGCAAGTTCTCTCGAAATCGGCCATAGTCGTTGACTAATATACGAGGTATCGCCGGACATTGAAAGCGATTCTGCAACCGGGACCGGTCCGGATTGCGGGGATAAGCCGCTTCACAGGGGCACTGGGCGTTCATCCGAGCCAGACGTGGCGTGGACAAGCCTTGCCTGCGGCGTCGGTATGAGTTCGGAAAAAATTTACACAATCGTCTGAAAATTTGCATAGAGGCGCGTTTTTCGTATAATGCCCCCGAGGCGTTTATGGACAAACGCTGCCCCTATGGAAAGGATTCCTCATGATCCGCCAGAACCCTTCTTTGTCGCTGGCGGCGACGGTTCTTTTCTCGCCGTTGCTGCTGATGGTGTGCGGTTGCGGTTGCCCGGATATCTGCGCGCCCCAAGCCAAGGCGACCCCGCCGCCGGTCCCGCCGCGGGCCGACATGGCCCTGACGTTCCTCTCCGCCCGCGGTGAATACTGCCGCGGCGTGCGCAGCGTGCTGCTGCGCCTGGAGAACAAGGGGACCGCCTCCTACACCATCGACCCGTACAACGGCTGGCCCGTCGGCCCGTCGGACGTGTTCTTCCTGATCCGCCCGCTCGTCGAGGGCAGGCACGGCGACTTCACGCCGCTGTTCGACCCGACGCGCAGCGACACGCCCAGGCCCTACCGCCAGATCGTCGACACCGGCGGAAAGATCGCCATCCCCGCCCGAGTCGTCCTGGATGTGCCCGCCGGCGAGTATGAAATGATGGCCGCCCTCAAGCAGGACCGCAACATCCACACCGAGGTCATTCGCATCACGGTCCTGCCCGACGACGAACCCGGCGGCCGATGCCCATCGCCGCTGCCCAAGAAGACCCTGACCGAAATCTGCATCTGCGAAGACGGACAGTAACAAGAACGTGAACCGAGCATTGGGAACCATCCGCGGGTTCTGAAAGAGAACTCTCCCCGTTCCCATCTTTGTTCCTAATCCACTCCCCGTCCAGCGGGACGGGATAGACGGCCATTTCTGCTTCTTTTGCATGGGCGTCATTCGACCAAGGTACAATGGGCGCAGACAGTGGCACAGGCAGCGGATAAAATCTCCGCGGCAGTGGATCCACCAGGCAAAGGAGTCCAACATGAAAATTCTCGCGATCCTCGGCAGCCCCCGCGGCGACAAGAGCAACACGGCCATGCTCCTCGATGCCGCCATCGCCTCGGCCCGAAACGCCGGCGCCGAAGTCACCCGCCTGTCCCTGGCGACGATGAAGGTGCAGCCCTGCTGCGGCTGCGAACGCTGCCACGAGATCGGGGCGTGCGGAATCCGCGACGATTTCGCCGCCGTGCGAACGGCCCTCGACGAGGCCAACGGCATCATTCTGGCCAGTCCCAACTACATGCGCGGCGTCACCGCGCAGCTCAAGGCCCTGATGGACCGCTGCAGCGCGGCCGTCCACTGCCAGACCATGACCGCCAAGTACGCCGCCGCCATCGTCACCAGCGGCGGGCCCCAGAGCAAGGAAGTCGAGGACTTTATCCTCAACTTCGCCCAGGCGGTGGGGTGCTGGACGGTCGGCAGCGCCTCGGCCGCCGCTTACGAGCTTCACGACGGCGCCCAGCGCCCCGCTCGCCTGCAGGCGGCGGCGGACCTGGGCAAGCGCCTCGTCGAGTGCGTGGCCAATCGCACGATTTTCCCCGAGCAGGCCGCCGGGCGCCGGGCCTTCGCCCAGCGCATGCGCGAGCTGGTGACCTCCCGCCGCGAAGACTGGGCCTACGAGTACAAGTACTGGCAGGCGATGGGTCCGGCGTAAAGGACGCCTCTCGCTGCAGCGGTGTAGAGGCACCAAGTATTTATCAAAGCAGTGGTTTGGCTTTGATGAATACTTGCGCCGACAGGTGGAAACGGCCTTAAATGAAGAAGTAATTCAAGAAAACGAATTACTTCTTCATTTAGTGCCTCCGCCGCGACTTCCCCCCATAACTGAGGCGATATAATCCTTCACGATGATCATGCGATGGGCGCTCATATTGGCCGCGGCTGCAGCCTGGGGCTGCAACTCCCAACCGTACATGACGGCGGCGCGGCAGGAACTGGGCCTGGTGATCGTGCTGTCGGGCATCGAGGGGCGCAGCGTCCTGACTGACGACATCGCCCGCGGGCTCAACAAGGGCGGCGTCGAGTACGCCATCACCGTCCACCCCTGGACCAGCGACTGGGGCGGACCGCTCTATAACCTCCGCGCCCAGGAACGCAACCGCCGCCAGGCGGAAAAACTCGCCGCCCGCATCGAAGAATATCAAATGGACCATCCCGACCGCCCGGTCTTTCTCGTCGGGCACAGCGGCGGTTCGGCCATCGCCGTCTGGACGGCGGAGTCGCTCAGCCCCAGCCGCCAGGTCGAGGGCATCGTGCTGATCGCCCCGGCCCTGTCGCCGGCATATCCGCTGGACATGGCCCTGGTGCATAGCCGCCGCGGCATCGTCAACTTCTATAGTGAACTGGACATGCTGCTGGGCGTCGGGACGGCGGTGGCGGGCACCATGGACGGCCGCTACACATCCTCGGCCGGGGCGGTGGGCTTCAGGTCAAGCCCGGGCGAAGAAGGGATGGCATACGAGAACCTCTTCGAGATCGGCTGGCGGCGGGAGATGGCCTTGACGGGCAACATCGGCGGGCACTTGTCCAGCACCACCACGTACTTCGTCAGCACGTATGTGGCCCCGCTGATCACCGCCCCAGGGTGGAACCAGACCTTGATGGACGACCTGGTTCGCCGCCGCCTGCCCCAGCCTCCCCCGTAGCGCGGTGGCATGGCGCTCCCGTCCTTGCTCCCCGCCCAGCCACATCAGTTGCCGGTTTTGAGGATCTGGAGAGCACCATCGCCCGTCCAGTACTTTGTCCATTCGTTGTCTATTCTTGTCTGTTTCGACCGATTACCAATTTGGTAGCATCTATAAGTACTTGTCTATCAATCTCTTATACAAATCTGCCGCTTCGGCCGACGTCCAAGCAGACAATCATATGCCCGCGCCCAAACTAGCCCGGGTATTTCACCGCGGAGATCTTGGCGCGGCCTCCCTTCGCTCGGCCGCAACCAAAGCGGGCTCTTCGCCGCCCAAAGCGTTGAGCAATTTTGCCGGCCGCCGTCCGTAGATGGTTTTTGTCTTAAGCCATTTGCTTCTCTGCGTACTCTGCGATCTCTGCGGTTCACACCCTTTTCAGGCTAGCGATCAAACATCCTCAGTAACGTGATCTCTGCCTCTGCCGGGGTTATAATCTGCGGCCATGAACAGGCGCTGGATTTCATTTGGGGTTTGGATCGCCTTGACGGCGTGGGGTGGCCTGTTGGCAGGCGGATGCGGGTGGAAGGTGTGGATCTGGAACTGGGATTGGCCGCGGCCTCAACCGGCCTCGGCGCCGGCCAGTGCCCCCGCCGGCGCACCGGCGATGGAGCCGCTGCCGCTTCAGCAGTCGCGAGTGTATAGCGAGACCGTTACCGGGCGTTTTGTCTCGCTGTGCGATTTTGAAGACTCGCCGGCCTTGCCCGGTCATCGTCAGGTCGACTGGTTCACGATTTCCGCCAAGGGCGGCCCCGACGCGGCGCCGGCGGGCAAGGGCAAGTTCGTCGTCAATGTCACTCGCACCGGGGCCGGGGCGATGGAGGTTTCGCTGCCCCCGCAGGGGCGGCTGGTGTTCTCGCCGCAGGAGGTGCATGACTTCAGCGGCTACACCCTGCTGTCGATGGCCCTGTACAGCGAGGCCCTGCGCGACGACCTGCGCGTGACGCTGCGGACCGACAAGACCGCCTGGACCTCGCCGCACACGATCGTCCAGATCGGTTGGAACACCGTCCTGATCGACATCCAGCGCCTGTCGCGCGCCGCCGGGTTCGACACCAAGGCCGTCCGCGCCATCGAGATCGCCTTCGTCGACGCCGCCGGTCATGTCATGTTCAACCTCGACGACATCATGCTCATCGACAATCGCCGCGCGATCGAGCCGACGCCGCCGGGAATCAAGCTGCTCAAGAGCGGACTCGATTACACTCTCGAACTGCCCGGGCGCGGACCCATGCGCCTGAGCCAGAGCCCCGACGGACTGTGGCGCCTGGGAGAGGACCAGCCCGTCGTGTCGATCGCCGCGGCAGGTCAGCCCGCGGCGGGATGGGAAGACCTCGAGCCGATGGGCCCCCGACGCGTCGGGGCCGTCGAGTTGCTCGAGCACAACGCCTCGCGCATCCGCATCGCCAACACCTGGTACTTCCCCACGCAGGCCGGCGAGTGGGTCTCGCTGGCGGTCCGGCAGATCCGCTGGGACTACACCTTCTATGCCGACGGGCGAACCGTCACCGGGATCGAGGTCAACAACGCCGGCGGGCGGGCGATCAGCTCGCTGCGAATCCGCCTGCTCGCACCGGCCGCCTGGAGCCTGGGGCGGCGCGGCAGCGAACTGCTGGCCGCCGAGTTCCCCGGCCCCGTCGCCCGCTGGAGCTATCTGCAATCCGCACCCGGGCCCAGACAGCAGGCGCTGCTGGAGTCTTTCATGGTCCCCGGACGCGTGCAGACCACGATGGGACAGGTCGAGCACGCCGCCGGAGACATCCGCCGCGACGGGTTCGACGAATCGCAAGGCTGTTACTGTCTCAAGGCCGACGCCGCCGGGCACTGCCGCTTCACGATCTCGCCGCCGCCCGCCCCGGCCAGCCAACCCGCCTCGGCTGCGACCCGCCCCGCCGGCGTGGCCGCCCCGGTCTTCCTTGTCGCCGGAGACTGGAAAGGCGCCGTCCGCGCCCAGGCGATGGGCCGTCCGATCGAACCGGTCACCCGCGTCGACGAAGGACACGTGCTCTTCGTCCTGCCCGAAACCGTGCGCTATCCCGTGGCGATTGAAGTGACGCCGGAGGATAGCAGTCCGTGACGGGCATGCAGCAATCCGTCGAGGCTTGCCCCGCGTGCGTCGCAGCATCTATCGCACATGCAAAAACCGCCGCTATAATGACCACAGCTTAATTGCAACAAGGAGCACCTAATGCTGACAGACAAGAACCTCAAAGACGCCTTCGCCGGCGAGAGCCAGGCCAGCCGCCGCTACATCGCTTTCGCCCGCAAGGCCGATATCGAAGGGCTGCCCAACGTCGCCCGCCTGTTCCGGGCGGCCGCCGAGGCCGAAAGCGTCCACGCCCTGGCCCATCTCGACGCCGCCGGCGAGGTCGGCTCGACCGCGGCGAACCTCAAAGCCGCCATCAAGGGCGAAGGGTTCGAGTTCGAGGAGATGTACCCCAAGTTCGTCGGACAGGCGAAAGATGAAGAAAACGCCGCCGCCGCCCGTTCGTTCGAGAACGCGCTGCTGGCCGAGGAAATCCACCACGGTCTCTACAGCGAAGCCCTCCGGGCCGTCGAACAGGGCAAAGATCTTCCGACCCAGGACACCTTCGTCTGCCGCACCTGCGGAAACACCGGCTGGGGTCAGGCGCCCGACAAGTGCCCCGTGTGCGGGTCCAAGAGCGAACGGTTCTTCAAGGTCCTGTGACTGTTTGGCTGGTTTACCTGGTTGACTGGGATCGGAGCCCGTATCAGCCATTACCGCATTGACCAGTTAACGAGTCAACCAGTTAACCAATTAACGAGCCAACCATGATCCTTCCATACCTCACCCCGGACCTTGCTGGAATCGGCGGGCGCATTCGCTCGCGGATCGAAGATTTTCGCGTTGACGAGATTCCCCTCTACGCCGCCAGCGGCGAGGGAACGCACCTCTACTTCCGCATCGAAAAACGCGGCATCCCGACGCCGGCGGCCGTCGAACGCCTCGCCCGCTACATGAAGGTCAAGCCTCACGACATCGGTCTGGCCGGTCTCAAAGACGCCCAGGCGGTGGCCACGCAGTGGCTCAGCCTCGAACACGCCGACGCGGCAAAGCTGGCGGCGTTTGCCGACGCGAACATTCGCGTGCTGGAGGTGTCGCGGCACGGCAACAAGCTGCGCCCCGGCCACCTGCGGGGCAACCGCTTCGCCATCCGCATCCGCGGCGCCGCCACTGAGGCGCCGGGCGCCGCCGAGGCTGTTCTGGACGTACTGCAGCGCCGCGGGGCGCCGAACTACTTCGGGCCTCAGCGATTCGGCGCACGCGCGGATACCGCCTTGCTCGGCAGGGCGCTGGTGGCGGGTGATCTCGACGCATTCGTGAAGCTGCTGCTGGGAGCGCCGGCCGACGACGACCCGCCCGACTGCCGCGCCGCCCGGGCTGAGTTCGACGCCGGGAACTATGACAAGGCGCTGTCGCACTGGCCGCGGCATTACAGCGAGCAGCGCCGGGCGCTGTCGGCGTTCATGAAGAAGCGCCGCCCCGCCGACGCTCTGCGCAGCGTGGACAAGCGCATGAAACGGCTGTACGTCTCGGCCCTGCAGAGCGAACTGTTCAACGCCGTCCTGGCGCGGCGCATCGACAGCCTCGACCGCCTCTGGACCGGCGACATGGCCCAGAAGACCGCTTCGGGCGCGGTTTTCTATGTCGAGGACGCCGCGGCAGAACAGCCGCGGGCCGATGCCTTCGAGATCAGCCCCACCGGCCCTATCGTCGGTTATCGCGGCAGCATGGCTACGGGTTCCGCCGGCGAGATCGAGCAGGCCGTGCTGACCGAGTCCGGTCTGGCCGGGCAGGATTTCCGCGCCCTGGGACCGCTCAAGGCCAAGGGCGGCCGCCGCCCGCTGCGGTTCCCGCTGGGCGAGCCCTCGCTGTCGGCCGGCACCGACGACGCGGGCGAGTTTGTCGAGCTGCGCTTCACCGCCCCCAGCGGCTGCTACGCCACCGTCGTCCTGCGGGAGATCATGAAGCAGGACTGCCGATGAAAGGGCGCCGGGGCTGGTCCTGGCGCCGGCGGCGCTCTACAATTGTTCTGATGTCAAAAAAACGGTGAAGACATGATCGCCCCGGAAACGCTTAACCAGATCAAGAAAGCCCTCGAATCTGCTTTTGCCGGCAGATTGAAGGGAGTAATCCTGTACGGTTCCGAAGCCCGTGGGCAAGCCGGCCCCGACAGCGATCTTGACGTCCTGGCTCTTTTGAGAGAATCCAGTGATTACGGGGAAGACCTGCAGAAATGTATTAATGCACTATATGATTTGTCCATTCGTCTCGGGCGCCGCATCAGCGCCAAGCCCGTCGATATAAAAGAATACGAAACGCTCGACTGCCCCCTGTATCGCGCGGCTCATAGAGATGGAGTGGCGGCATGAGGGAATATGCGCAAGCCCAATGGCAGCGGGCATGCCAGAGCCTCGAATCGGCGCGGATCCTTCTGTAAAGGCGGATTGTCCCGACCTGGCCTGAAACGTTGCTGCCATCGAGAGAAGAATGAAACTGGCGCCAATAGGGTGTGTGGCTTTTCTGCTGGCGGCGGGATGCGGCAGCCCGGCGGCGCCGACGCCGACAAAAGTCCCCCTGACCTTGCCGCCAGTTGCAGCCGCAGCGCCGACACTGAGCTACGCGCCGTTGGCGAAAGTGCTCAAGGACGCCGTCGATGGAGATGGCGTGCTGAAGGCATCCGAGTACCAGTGGGTCAAAGACGACCTCGACAAGCAACTGGCTCTGCTGGCCGCGAACGGACCGACCGCCACGCCGGGGCAGTTCGCCGCCGAAGGCGGCGCCTCGGCGGCGGACAAGGCGCTGGCTTACTGGTACAACGCGCGGGCGGCGTGGGCGATCAAGCTGGCGATGCTCGCTCGCGAGGGCGAGACGATCACCCGCCCCCTGCTGGAGCAGCGCCCCTTCGACATCGACGGACGCACGATGACCCTGGCGGATATCGACGCGCTGCTGGCGGCCGACGACGATTGGCGCACCCTGCCGGCAGCGCCGGGGGTGTTGTGGCAGCGGGCGGCGCTGCCCCGCCAGCCGCTGCAGGGACGGGATATCCGCTCGCAGATCGCCAGCCGCTTCGAGCAGTTCGTGCATGACGATAAGCGCCTGGTTGCCGACGACCGCTCGCGCGAGATCCTCGTGCCGCTGGCGCTCTGGGCCGTCAAAGACCGCGCGATCAACCGATACCAAACCGCCTACGGCGCCTCCGGCGCCACGCTGACTACCGCCATGCTGCCGGTCGTCAGCGGACCGGCGCTGCACCGCCTGCAGGACCTGGTGGGCTACCGACCCGTCGAGGCGCCCTGGAGCGGCAAGCTGGCAATTCTCGAACGCAAGTGATTCGTCGCGCCATGTTGCCCCTCGGGCGCCGCGCGGCGATAATACCTGCGGCCCCATCTGCATCGGCCACGCGGCGCATAAATCGCCGTGCCGCACGGCCGCGTGACGGGTTTCACGTGAGGCCCCCGGCAAGGAAGCACCCATGAGCAAACGCAAGCGTCCGAACATTCTCTTTCTATTCACCGACGACCAGCGGGCCGACACCATCGCCGCCCTGGGCAACCGCCACATCTTCACGCCCAACATCGACCGCCTCGTCAAGGAAGGCACCGCCTGCACAAGCAACTACATCTTCGGCGGAACCAGCGGCGCCGTCTGCATGCCCAGCCGCGCCATGCTCCACAGCGGCCGCACCCTCTTCCACATCCAGGACCAGGGCCAGGAGATCCCCCCCGAGCATGTCACGCTGGGCCAGTGCCTCCAGGCCGGCGGCTACCGGACCTTCGGCACGGGCAAGTGGCACAACGGTCCGGCCTCGTACGCGCGGAGCTTCTCTGCCGGTGAGCGGATCTTTTTCGGCGGCATGAGCGACCACTTCCAGGTCCCGCTCAACCCGTTCGACCCCTCCGGCCGCTACCCTGCCGAGGCGATGTACCACGAAGACAAGAAGCATTCGAGCGACCTGTTCAGCGAGTCGGCGGTAAACTTCATCCGCGGTCACGACAAGCGGCAGCCGTTTTTCGCGTACGTGTCATACACGGCCCCGCACGACCCGCGCGACACGCACCCGCGGTTCCACGACATGTATGACGCCGACCGCCTTCCGACGCCGGAAAACTTCATGCCGCTGCACCCTTTCGACAACGGCGACATGAAAGTGCGCGACGAGATGCTGGCGGGCTTCCCGCGCAGCGAGCAGGAGATTCACCGTCATCTGGCCGAATACTACGCGATGATCACGCATATCGATGACCGCATCGGGCAGATCTTCAAGGCCCTGGAAGAGACCGGCCAGTGGGATAACACGATCATCGTCTTCGCCGGCGACAACGGGTTGGCGCTGGGTCGCCACGGGCTGATGGGCAAGCAGAACCTTTACGAGCACTCGGTGACGGTGCCGCTGATCTTTTCGGGCCCGGGCATTCCCCGCGGGCAGCGGCGAACTGCGCTGACCAACCTGATCGACATTTATCCCACGCTGTGCGATCTGGCGGGGATCGAACCGCCCGAAACGGTTGAAGGCTCGAGCCTCGTCAAGGTGCTCCATGACGACGAGGCCTCCGTGCGCGACGGGGCCATGCTGGCGTACCGCCACCTGCATCGCGGCGTGCGCCACCAGCGATGGAAACTCATCGAATACGTCGTCGAGGGCGTGCGCACCACGCAGCTCTTCGACCTCGAGAGCGACCCCTTCGAGCTGAACAACCTCGCCGGCCAAAGCGCCTGCGCCGCTCACCTCAAACGCCTGCGCAAGCGCCTCGTGGCCTGGCGCGACGACATGGGCGACACCTGCAGCGAATTCTGGAGCCACTACAACGATGCATAAAGCAACAGGCACGGTCGCGCCCAGTAGCATGGGCATCTTGCCCATGAGTAGCACGGGCGTCTCGCCCGTGCAGGGTTGTGTGGCACGGGCGTCTCGCCCGTGCAGAAACCAAGAGCATGGGCGGGACGCCCGTGCTACGGCTGACGCCCACGCCACATTAAATCGCCGCGCGTTCTTGAAGACTCTCGGCGCAGGCGCGGCGGCGCTGGCGTTGCCGCGGCTGCTGCTGGGCCAGGGCGAGACCGATCGCCCGCCCAACGTCATCGTCATCTTCACCGACGACCAGGGCTATCAGGACCTGGGCTGTTTCGGCAGCAAGAACATCCGCACGCCCAACATCGACCGCATGGCGGCCGAGGGCATGAAGTTTACCGACTTCTACTGCGCCGCCCCGGTCTGCTCGCCCTCGCGCGCGGCGTTGCTGACGGGGTGCTATCCGCCGCGGGTGAACATCAACGCGGTGCTCTTTCCCGCCAGCGACACCGGTCTGAGCGAGAAAGAAATCACCATCGCCGACATCCTCAAGAAACGCGGCTACGCCACGGCGTGCATCGGCAAGTGGCACCTGGGGCACCACGCGCCGTTCCTGCCGACGCGCCACGGGTTCGACGAGTACTTCGGCCTGCCCTACAGCAACGACATGAAGCCGCTGCCGCTGATGGACGGCGAAAAGACCATCGAGCACGGCCCCGACCAGAGCCAGCTCACCCGCCGCTACACCGAGCGGGCCATGGAGTTCATCAAGAAGAATAAGGACCGCCCGTTCTTCATCTACCTGCCCCACACCATGCCGCACGTGCCGCTGGCGGTGTCGGAAAAGTTCAAGGGCAAGAGCAAGCGAGGGCTCTACGGCGACGTGATTGAAGAGATCGACTGGTCAACCGGCGAGATCCTCAAGACGCTCAAGGAGCAGGGCCTCGACGAGCGGACGCTGGTGATCTTCACCAGCGACAACGGCCCGTGGCTGATCAAGAAAGACAAGGGCGGCTCGGCCGACCCGCTCTTCCAGGGCAAGACCACCACCTACGAAGGCGGCATGCGCGAACCGTGCGTGATGCGCTGGCCGGGGCGCATCCCCGCCGGGGCGGTCTGCTCGGAGGTCGCCGCCACCATCGACCTGCTGCCGACGATCGCCGCGCTGGCCGGCGGCGCCGCCCCGGCAGACCGCGTCATCGACGGCAAGAACATCGCCCCGCTCATGCTGGGCAAAGCCGGCGCCGCCTCGCCGCACGAGGCCTTCTACTACTATAATCAGGGCAAGCTCGAAGCCGTGCGGGCGGGCAAATGGAAGCTCCGCATCGGCCCGGCGTGGCGAAAGGAACGCGACTCGCGCATCATCACGCAGCTCTTCGATCTGGAAAAGGACGTCGGCGAACTGCACGATGTCTCGGCGGATCATCCGGACATCGTCGCCAGGCTCAAGGGCGTAATGCAGGCATTCGACGAAAAGATGCGCCGCGAGGCGCGACCTTGCGGGCGGGTGCCCGCCTCTGCCGCGCAACCCGCGAGCAAACACTAATGAGCAAACACGCCCCGAGAAGCAGCAAGGGTGCCACGCACAACTCCGTTGTGCGTGTCCCCGACCGCTCACAGCCGCCGTCTTACCTGAAGGACTACGCCGCCCTCTATGCGCGCAGCCCGCACAAGGCGGCGATCGAGTGGTTCCGCCACGCCAAACGCGGGCTGTTCATGCACTACGGGCTCTACTCGCTGCTGGGCCGCCACGAGTGGGTGCAGCATCGCGAGAAGATCCGCCCGGCCGACTACGCCAAACTCAAAGACCGCTTCTTCGCCCGCGCCTTCGACGCCGACTTCATCACCGACCTGGCTTTGGAAGCGGGTATGAAGTATGTCAACCTCACCACGCGCCATCACGACAGCTTCTGCCTGTTCGAGACCCGCCAGACCGACTTCAACTCCGTCAACTCCCCCGCCCGGCGGGACCTGGTAGCCGAACTGGCGCAGCAGTGCGCCGACAAGGGGCTGGGCCTGTTCCTGTACTACTCGCACGGCCGCGACTGGAAGCACCCGCACGCTCCGAACAACGACGAGTGGGGCAGCCACGCCCGGCCCGAGTTCGATCCGCCGGAGCGCTCGTACGCCACCGGCAAGCACCACGACCTGAACAAGTACGTCGATTTCATGTCCGCACAGATCACCGAGCTGTTGACGCAGTACGGGCCCGTCGCGGGCATCTGGCTCGACGGCTACGGCGTACCGAAGAACCCGCGCGGGGCGATGGTTGCCCGCCACGACCCCGACAACGGCAAGGACCTCTTCCGCGTGCAGGAACTCTACGACATGATCCACTCCCTGCAGCCGCAGGCCCTGGTCTCGTACAAGTGGGGCTACCTGGGCACCGAAGACTTCTTCGCCCCCGAGCACTCGGGCAAGATCCACAAACCGCGCCAGGGCAAGCCGCTGGAGATCTGCACCACGCTGCAGGGCGGCGGATGGGGCTACGTCAAGAAGTCGCAGCACCACACGATCATCGGCGTGCGGGACATGCTCGCCGCCGCGCGCAAGGCCCGCGCCAATCTCCTGCTCAACACCGGTCCGCTGCCGGGCGGCTCCATCCACAAGCAGGACGTAAGAGTCCTGCGCGAGCTGGGCAAAGTTATATAGTGGCATGGGCGTCCCGCCCCTGCTCCCCGACCGCCCAACGTCACAAACGCCATCGCCCCGTTGACCATTTAAAGCGGCGATGGTATGATTCCCTGTCGCCCTTTTGCGGGCACATGGTGGCTGTAGCTCAGTTGGTTAGAGCATCTGGTTGTGGTCCAGAGGGTCGAGGGTTCGAATCCCTTCAGCCACCCGTTCGATTACGGATTTTTGATTTCGGATTGCGGATTGAAAAGAGGCCCGCCGATGAGCTCGGCGGGCTGTGTTATTATGGGGCTTTGTGAAGATTTACCTGGAAACCATGGGCTGCCAGATGAACCGGCTCGATAGCGAGCTGGTGCTGGGGCTGCTGCGCGCGGCGGGGCATGAGGCGGTGGACGGGCCGGCCGGGGCCGACGTGGTGCTGTACAACACCTGCTCGGTGCGCGATCACGCCGAGGGCAAGGTGCTCTCGCGCGTGGGTGAGGACCTGCTCAAGCGGCGCGACGGGCGGCCGATCGTCGGCGTGCTGGGCTGCATGGCGCAGCGCTGGGGGCGGCGGCTTCAGAAGCGATTCGCCGCGCTGGACATTGTCTGTGCGCCGGGGCAGCTCGCGCACCTGCCCGCGATGATAGACGCAGCCGCCGCGGGCAAGCCCGCCTGCCGGCTGGACCCCGCGCGCATCGGCAAGGACGACCAGAGCGAACCGGCCGATTACGACGCATTGGATCTCTCGCGCGGCGCTGGCGCTGTGCCGGCGGGGCCTTCGGCCATGGTGCGCGTCATGCACGGGTGCGACCGGTTCTGCACGTACTGCATCGTGCCGTACGTGCGCGGGCCTCAGCAGAGCCGCAACTGGCGCGACATCGTGGCCGAGACGCAAAAGCTCGTCGACGGCGGCGTCAGCGAGGTTACGCTGCTGGGCCAGACGGTCAACTCGTATCGCTGGAGCGAAGGCGGCGCGAGCGTGGCGTTCAGCGACCTGCTGGCCAAGGTGTCGGCCGTGGGCGGGGTCAAGCGGCTGCGGTTCGTCACCAGCCACCCTGTCGAGTTCGGCGACGACATCCTGCAGGCCATGCGCGACCTGCCGAATCTCTGCCCATACATTCACTGCCCCGCCCAGAGCGGCTCGGACGCGATGCTGGCGGCCATGAACCGCCACTACACGCGGGCGCAGTACGACGACCTGATCGACCGGGCACGGGCCATCGTGCCTGAGGTGGTGCTGGCGGGCGATTTCATCGTGGGCTTCCCCGGCGAGAGCGAGGCCGACCACGAGGCCTCGGCCGACCTGATCCGCCGCTGCCGGTATAAGAACTGCTTTGTCTTCAAATACTCCCCCCGTCCCGGCACGGCCGCCGCCAAGCGTCTGACCGACGACGTGCCCGAGGCCGTCAAACGCCGCCGCAACAACGAGCTGCTAGCCGTGCAGGAGCAGATCGGCCAGGCGCATCATCAGGCCTACGTCGGCAAAACCGTTGAGGTGCTCGTGACCGCCCAGGCCCCCCGCGCCGACAAGCAGCCCACCCCGCCTCCGCCCGGCCAGACGCAACTGACCGCCCGCACAACCGGCGACCACATCGTAGTCTTCTTCGGCCGCAGCGACTTGATCGGCACCTATCAGCAAGCCCGCGTGGTCCGGGCCGACAATCTGACGCTCTTCGCTGAGTTGGCGTAGGCCTGCTCACCGCAGAGATCGCAAAGAACGCAGAGGGGGAGTAAGGAAAGACTGGTGCCACGCACAACCCCGTTGTGCGTGCCGGCCATCCAGACAACTCACTCTACTCGCAGGACGATGTCGTAACCATCGAAGCCCGATTGTTTGGGATCCTTCTCCTTGCCGCCGTCATCTTTCATA
The DNA here is from genome assembly GCA_039680605.1 of Planctomycetaceae bacterium. NCBI lineage: Bacteria > Pseudomonadati > Planctomycetota > Planctomycetia > Planctomycetales > Planctomycetaceae > Planctomycetaceae bacterium. The sequence goes on from JBDKTA010000004.1 coordinate 86,592, forward strand.
TCCGGCCCGACGCTGTAGAGTATGAAGCCTTTGCCACTGCGCGCGTAGTGCAGCGGCTTGTCGGAGAACGGATCGACTGGGACCTTCTTTAGGATGGAAGGGACGAGAACATTCAGAATCTCGGGATACCTCCCCGTTTCCCAATTGTACAGTCGCAAAGCCAAGGCAACCCTGGCCAGTTCCTGTTTGACCTGGACCTGTTCTGTCACGCCTTTCAGCGTCCTGGAAAGGTCAATTCCGATAGGCATCACTTGTTGCCAGACTGCGGCCCCAACTTCCTGAGGATTCCTATCCTTCATCTTCTCCAGCAGAGTCTTCATCTCCAGACAGGTAGCTGTGAACCCAAAAGTGTTTTCGGAATCCTCGGGGATCGGCTTGATGGGTTTGGCCTGAGAGTTTCCCAAACACAGCTTTTCGAGCGCTTTTACCCTGGCGCTGTACAAGGGAAGGCGGGCCGCCCAGACGAGATCGTCGAAGTATTTGTTCTCGAGTTTGAGAACAACGTTCCAGTCGATTGCAACCTCAGGAATATTGATGTGGCATGCCGGCTGTCCCATCTTGTGCAGCAGTTCGTGCTTGAAGCGGTTGAATCCAACCAAGCCTTCTCTTGATGACATTACTAGAATATCGAGTGCAACGAGCCGCTCTCCTTGGTCAAGCACCTCTGCCAGCCGTTCGTTGGCCGAAAGCACTTCGATCCTCGAAAGGCATTCCTTTAACTGAACCGTCGAAAGATCAGGCGTCCTGGCGAAGGCTTCATCAACTGATGCAGCCTGGCTCAAGTGGCTTGCCAGCACCAGGAACCCCATCAGGTTTTGAGGCTTCATTCGTCCCAGACGGCCAAGAGTAACGGCATCTTCGAAAGCACCAGCCGTGTCTCCACTCTTGAGGCGCAGTCTGGCGCGATAACCCAAGGCCCGTATCGGAGCCACGTGGGGCAGACAGATGCCGATCTTAAAAGTGTCACACATGGTCGGCGGATCGCTGCTGCTGATCAGCGGGACAAAATATCGATCGCGACGTGCCGCCCGGGCCAGGAGGGTGAAATGTCCATCATTGAATTTCAGCCAACTGGCGATAGCCGGGTCATCTGACAGTGGAAGATCGCCCTCGTCCAGACCATCACGCAGGATCGGGGGAAACAGTTTCCTGATCCGCACGAGCGCATCCCGGTCATGATTCTTGAGGTAGTCCCTGAGCGCAACATACCGCCTGTCGCCCGTGGGTATAGTCATGCCGACAGTCTTGTAGAAATTGTCCTTCAGCGGTGTCATCTCGGGTTCCAGGATGATGTCGCCTTTGGATTGGATTAAAGGTATCGCCGCATTGTCCTCAGGCGTGACGCCTTTGGAGGCCATCTCATTGATGGCCGCGACGTAGTTGACCGTCCCGTCTGCGTTGAGGGGGCCGGTGAGGTAGGTTGTCTCGCGCGAGACGATGATGGGAATCTTCGGGCGGCTCTGCGCCGGTTGGGTGGAGGGGGAGCTTTTCTGTGGCCGCAGGTCTTGCGCCGCCGAAAGAGAAATCAGAAGCAAGATGACCCATAGCCCCATGTAGAATAGTCGCCCGTTCATGCAGAATATTATCGTGAGAGCACGGCGGCAAGGCAAGAGGGCGCCGCGGCAATGGAGCCGCTGCCGGCTGTGCTTCCATGGACGGACAGGAGACTCGCGATGCTCTATCGCCGGTTGGGACGGACGAACCTGCAGGTTTCGGAACTCAGCTACGGCGCCGCGCGTGGGGCGACGGAGAACCCTCGGCAATTCATCGCGATCACCCGCGCCTGCATCGAGGCGGGGGTCAACTTTATCGACACGGCCGGCGGCTACGGCGGCGGCGACTGCGAGCGGGTGCTGGGCGAGGCGCTGACCGGTCACGACGACGTACTCGTCGAGACCAAGTACTGCCCCTACGACAGCTATGCCGTCGGGGCCAAATACGTCGGGACGCCGGCGGCGCTTGTCGCCTCGGCCGAGCAGAGCCTGCGCCGCCTGCGCCGCGACCGGCTGGACGTTCTGCTCGGCCATGGCATGCGGACGGTCGAGAGCTTCGAGCGGTTCATGGCCGACGGCTGCTATGACGCCATGCTCAAGCTGCACGACCAGGGCAAGGTGCGTTTCATCGGCATCAGCGAACTGTCCGAAGGCGACGGCACGCACGAAGTGCTCAAGCGGGCGGTGCCCACCGGGGCCTTCGACGTGGTGATGCTGACGATCAACTTCCTGCTCCAGACTGCCGCCGAGTCTGTCATCCCGCTGTGCCTCAAGCACGACGTGGGCATGGTGGTGATGATGCCGCTGAATCAAGCCTCAAAAGAATCCGGCCTGGTGAGCGTGCCAGCCGCCCTGGAATGCGTGCGCCGCCACATCGCCGAAGGCAACCTCCCCGCCCGCCCGCCGTACACCGACGCTTCCCTCTTCGATTTCCTCAAGCCCTACTCGATCCCCGAGGCCGCCCTGCGATACGTCCTGGCGCACGAGATCAGCACCTGCTGCGTCGGCATGCAGACGCAGGCCCGCCTGCAAGAGAACCTGCAAGCCATAGCTCCGCCCTATCTGGACAGCCCCCGGATGCAGCGGCTGGTGCAACTCTTCGGCGGCATCCAAAAGCAGATGCGATAGCTATGGAGTGCGGCAGCCTTAGCTGCCGCTTTGGATGTTGTTGGACGCCGAGAAACTACCAAAGCGGCGGCACCGGCCATCGCTTTAGGAGGTTGTAAGGTTACCGTGAAAATCCACCATTGACTGACGGATTTTCACGGTCTATAATACCGCCATGATCTCGCGTCAGGCCGATATCGATCTGGTGCGCTCGGCGCTAAAGCGCAGCCGCATTGTGGCGCTGCTAGGTCCGCGCCAATGCGGCAAGACCACTATGGCCCGTCAGTTCGTGCCGTCAAGTTCCCTTAACTACTTCGATCTTGAGGACCCGCAAGGGTTGGCACGCTTGTCGGAGCCGAACATAGCCTTGCGGCCGCTTAAGGGCTTGGTCGTCATTGATGAGGTACAGCGCCGGGCGGATTTGTTTCCGCTGCTGCGGGTGCTGGCGGATCGCAAACCTCTCCCGGCGCGGTTCCTGATTCTCGGTAGTGCCTCGCCGGAACTGTTGAAACAGTCTTCAGAAACGCTGGCTGGACGTCTGGAGACGGTGCCGCTGGAAGGTTTTCGCCTGGCCGACCTGGGAAAGGCGGCACAGGGGCGCCATTGGCTACGCGGGGGTATGCCGTTGTCTTTCACGGCCCGTACGGAAGAAAGTTCGCTTGTATGGCGTCGGCAGTTCTTGCAGACGTTTCTCGAGCGCGACGTGCCGCAGTTGGGCATCACCATCCCGTCCGTCGCACTGCGACGGTTCTGGAATATGATCGCTCATTACCACGGCCAAACCTGGAACGGGGCCGAACTGGCCCGCGCGCTGGCCGTCGGCGAGTCGACGGTGCGCCGCTACCTCGACCTGATGACGGGAGTCTTCATGGTCCGCCAACTGCCGCCATGGGTCGAGAATTTGGGAAAGCGGCAAGTCAAAGCTCCAAAGGTCTACATCCGCGACAGCGGCCTGCTGCACGCGCTGCTGGGGATCGGCAACCGGCGAGACCTGGAGCTTCATCCAAAGGTTGGCGCTTCGTGGGAAGGTTACGCTGTCGAGGAGCTCCTCAAGGCCCTGCGGCCCGATGAAGCTTACTACTGGGCCACATACGGCGGGGCGGAACTCGACCTCCTTCTATTCAAGCGAGGCCGCCGCATCGGTATCGAGTGCAAACGCATCGACGCCCCCGTGCTGACGCCTTCCATGCGCATCGCCATGACCGACCTCAACCTCGACCAACTCATCGTGGCGTACCCGGGCGAGAAACGCTACGTCCTGGCGAAGAACGTGGAGGTCGTGCCATTGGCGGAACTGGTGGATGCAGGCTAGAAGGCGATATGGAGTGCGGCAGCCTTAGCTGCCGCTTTGGATGTTGTTGGACGCCGAGAAACTTCCAAAGCGGCAGCTCTGGCTGCCGCACTCCACAGGTCACTTCTCCAGCGGGATGGTTGTGCCTTGGGCGGTCACGTTTACGTCGCGGCCGTAGACTTCGACCTGTGCCTCGGGGCCTTCGATGAGCTTGAACGTGGCAGTCCGGCCGGTCATCGCCGAAGGCAACCTCCCCGCCCAGCCGCCGTACACCGACGCTTCCCTCTTCGATTTTCTCCGAATTGCGCCTTGCGGAGAACCTGAGGAGCATTGCGCCGCCCTATCTAGACGTGACGCGTCTTCAGAGACTAGACAATTATTTGGTACAATTGCTAAACAAGTTCGTTAACCTTATGAGAAAAGAGGCTTTTGAACGGGATGCGGGTCCATGGGATTGACGCTTATTTTCTTCGCTGGGAATGAAGATCGAATCGAAGAAGCGATCCGCAGTCTTAATCTCGATATCTTGAACGCTCCCGATATCACTTCGCAACAAGCTGACTTTTCTCTGCACCTGGTGCCAAATGACTTGAATATGCTTTCCCGAGCCATCGGACTACATTCGGACCAAGTCCCCAATGGCCCTAAGTTAAGGCGTTTCCGCCGGATTGTCCTTTGGGGGTGAAAAGTCCACCTGTGCTCGATGGCCATGTTTCCCAACGATTGCCGCTCTCTCGATGCTTGTCCGGATGGGGAAGAGGCCATTCAGAACCCTTAACTTAGGGCCATTCGACCAAGTCCCTCTTGACCTACGGCCTTTTTTGACTGTCGTAGTAGACGAACAATGTTATGGGCTGCTTCGGGTAGATCCTAGATGGGTCGAATATGTCGCCAAGCTTGATCCGTCTCATATCGAGGCTGCCTGTGAAACTTGGTTTCAGACGATGCAGCAAACGTACAAGGATGAAGTATTTGGTCTTACTCCTGAAGCCAGAGAGGCTGTGGAGGCTCTTGTGCGCGTATGTAAGTACGCAGCAGCGAGATCCATCGCAGTCTCACATCACTGGATGATGTAGCAGAACAGCTACTGCTGTATTTCTCTAAAGAGTCATTTCAAGCTGGATCGTTGTACCCTGGGGTGTCACGGTCACGTCGCGGCCGTAGACTTCGACCTGCGCCTCGGTGCCTTCGATCAGTTTGAAGGTGGCGGCTTGGCTCGTCAGGGCGACTTCGATCGTCGAGCCGTGGTGGACGATGCGGAAGCGCAGGCCCTTGAGGTCGCCCGGCAGGGCGGGGCGGAAGGAGAGTTTGGCCCCGTCGGTGCGCATGCCGCCCAGGCCGTAGACGGCGCTCATCCACGCGCCGCTCATCGCGGTGGTGTGCAGGCCCTGCTCGCTGTTGCGATTGTAATTGTCCAGGTCCAGCCGCGCCATGTAACGCAGGAACTCGACGGCCTGATCCATCTTGCCCAGCTCGGTCGCCAGGATCGAATGCACGCCCGGCGAGAGGCTGCTCTCGTGGATCGTGCGGCTCTCGTAGTACTCGTAGTTGGCGAGCTTCTCGGCCGGCGTGTAGTCGCGGCTGAAAAACAGCGGCAGCATCAGGAAATCCGGCTGCTTGACCATGTTGTAGCGGAAGATCTTGATGTACGGCCAATTCTTGTAGATCGGGATCTGCTCGACGGGCAGGTGCTTGACGTCGACCTCCGGCAAATCGAAGTAGCCGTCGTGCTGCTCGTAGATGCCGGTGGCCTCGTCTTTGCAGATGCGCATGTTGGCGGCCATCTGCGCCCAGCGGTCGGCTTCGTGCTCGCGCAGGCCGAACTTTTTCGTAGCGGCGGCGAGCTTGTCGGGGGCGGCCGTTTTCATCTCGTCCATCACGTCCAGCGTGTACTCGAAGAGCTTTTTGGCCATCACGTTGGTGTACGTGTTGTGATTGACCATCATGTGATATTCGTCGGGGCCCATGACGCCGTAGAAGCCGAAGTCGCCCTTCTTGGGACTGAACTCGCCGCGGCTGGCGTAGTAGCGCGACAGCTCCAGCAGCATCTCGATGCCTTCGCGGTAGAGGAACTCCTTGTCGCCGCTGTGTCGCACGTAGAGCCAGAGCGCGTAGAAGACGGCCTCGCCGACGTGGATCTCCAGGTCGCCGTGCTGCCAGGTGTGGCAGCTCTCGTTGCCGTCGAGCGTGCAGAACGGATAGCGGGCGCCCTCACAGCCGAGCTCCTTCGCCCGGCGCTTCGCGCCGGCGAGGTGATTGTAGCGATAGACCAGCAGCTTGCGCGCGGCCGCGGGGTCGGTGAAAATGTAGAACGGCAGACAGTACGTCTCGGTGTCCCAGAAGATCCAGCCGTAATACACTTCGGCGGTCAGGCCCTTGCAGGGGATGTTGAACCGCTCGCTGCCGCCGTGGTAGGTCTGGTAAAGCTGGTAGATGCTGAACCGCATGCCCTGCTGGATCTCCGGCTCGCCGTCGATCTGCACATCGAGGGTCTTCCACTTGTCAGCCCAGTGGGCGGTCTGCTGGGCCAGGGCGGCGTCGAAGGTCAGCGTCGGCCGGGCCGAGGCGAGCTTCACGCCGGCGGCCCAGGCCTTGGCCTCGGGCATCGGCTTTGTGCCGAACCAGCGGTTGACGACGATCTTGTCGATGGTGGCGGCCTGGCCTTTCTTGAGCGGCACGGTCAGCGCCTGGCCGATGCACTTCTCGCCCTTGACCATCTTGGCCTTGATGCCGCTGGTGCAGTCCAGGCGGAAGCTCGAGAAGACGTACTGGCCGGTGCTGGTGGTCTTGCCCAGCACGGCCAGGCCCTTGCCCGCCTTGCCCATTTTCGGGCAGGTCCAGAAGTTGATGCCTTTGGCGGCGTCGGCCGATCCGGTGCTCTCGGTCTGCGTCCAGCCCGAGGCGATCTCGTGAACGGTGTTGAAGTCCAGGCCGACAGTGACAGCCGCACTGCCGGAGAAGTTCAACGGATCGAGCACGATGCGCTGGAAACCGCGGTCGCCGTCGACCATGCTCAGGAACCGCTGGAACGTCAGGCGCAGCTTTTTGCCGCCCTTGATGTTCCAGACGAAGCTGCGCGTCATGAGACCGTTCTTGAGATCCAGCGTGCGGACGAAGTCGGAGAACTTCGAGCGGGCCAGGTCCAGCGTCTCGCCGGCGACCTTGATGCGCGTGTGCAGCCAGTCCACCGCGTTGACCGAGAAGTTCGTGCGCGTCAGGAAGCCCTTGAAGACCTGCGGGTGGATGACGTCCATTTCTTCAAAGAGGCCGTTGAAGTAGCTGCCCAGCAGCGTCGCGCCGCTGTAGCCTTCCTCGAAATACCCGCGCACGCCCATGGCCTCGTTGGCCAGGCAGAACATCGACTCGCTGATGCGGCTGTGCGAAGGATCGAACCCGCGCTCGACAACCTGCCAGGGATGAACTTCGAAATGCCTCTGCGGAATCTTGGCCATGACCGTTCTCCGAAAGAGTTACGTCCACGAACCTGCCCGCCGAAGCCTCGGCGAAGGCGGGTGTCACGAATGAATATAAACAAAAGAGGAAGGATGGAATAGTGGAATGCTGGAATGATGTCCATGCTTTCGAAGAAACAACCGACGACGAGGACGAGGACGACGACGCGAACGAAAAACAGAGTTACGTCCACGAATGTCACGAATGACACCAATGGGGAGCAACAACGGGAGGAAGGATGGAATGATGGACGTGTGGAAGGATGAACGCTACCGCATCAGGCTTCGCTTACCCGCCCGATCTTCGAGTGTTCCAATCTTCCATTCTTTCGCTTTTTCCCCATTCGTGTCATTCGTGACATTCGTGGACGTCAGTTTTTGGATTCGCGAGCCACTTCCAGCAGCGCTTCGACGTTAGCCATCGGGACATCTTCCTGGATGCCCTGCGACGGGGAGAAGATGTATCCCCCGCCGGCGCTCAACAGGTCGCGCACGCGGCGGGCCTCGACTCGCACTTCGTCCGGCGTGCCGAAGGGCAAAACCGTCTGCGTGCTGATGCCGCCCCAGAACGTGAGCTTGTGGCCGTGATCTCTCTTCAGCGCGGCGATGTCCATGCACTCGGGCTGGACCGGGTTGAGCACGTCGACGCCCATCTCGACCAGGCGCGGGATGATCTTGTCGATCTTTCCGCAGGAATGAATCCACACGTCCTTGCCGTAGGCGTGGATCAGGTCGTATTCCTTCTGCTCGCCGGGGCGGATCATGTCGTCCCAGACGGCTGGGCTGATCAGCAGGTCGATCTGCGTGCCCCAGTCGCTGCCCAGCAGGATTCCATCGATCTCCTTGCAGGCGACGATGTTGTCGAGCATGACCATGTTCTTTTCGATGATCGTGTTGAGCAGCTTTTTCGCGAACGCCGGCTCGCCGGCCATGTCGGCCAGAAAATTCTCGATCCCGCGGGCGAAGTGGGCCTTCTCGAAATGGCTGCCGTAGACGATGGCCAGGTGATACTTGTCGCACTTGTCGCGGGAGGCCTTGAGGGCGTCAAAAAAGCCCTCGTAGCTGCCGCCGCCGCAGACGGTCGCCGGCGTGGTCGGCAGGTCGGGCCTGTACCAATCGGGTTGCAGTTGCCAGCCCCACCACGGCGGGGCGATGCTGACGACGTCGCCGTCGACGAACTCTTCCCATCCCACCCCACGTGCGGCCAGGGCATCGCGCACCTGCCGGCACAAGGCGATATGAAACGGCACGCGCGGCGTTTCCTGGTGGGCGATGGCGGCTTTGACGAGCTCTCTGCTGGTCATAATGATTGATCCCGAAGAAACAACTACGTCCACGAATTACACGAATGTCACGAATAGAGAAGAAACAGGATGGGCCACAGAGACACAGAGGACTCAGAGCAGGATTATGACTGAGAATAGAACAACCAAACTTCTTCCTCTGTGTTCTCTGTGTCTCTGTGGCCCAACACTATATTCATTCAAACCATCCGCCGACTTAATTCTTGCCTTCGCGCGCCACTTCCAGCAGCGCCATGATGTTGTCCGGCGGCACGTCGTTCTGCAGGTCCTGGCTGGGGGCGAAGATGTAACCGCCGTCTTTGCTCAGCAGGTCGCGCACGCGGCGGGCCTCGACGCGCACGTCGTCGGGCGTGCCGAAGGGCAGCACCGTCTGAGTGCTGATGGCGCCCCACCACGTGAGCTTGTGGCCGTAGTTCTTCTTGAGCATGGCGATGTCCATGCACTCGGGCTGGACGGGGTTGAGCACGTCCAGTCCCATGTCGACCAGGCGCGGGATGAGCTTGTCGATCTTGCCGCAGGAGTGCACCCACACGTCCTTGCCGTAGGAGTGTACCAGGTCGTATTCCTTCTGCTCGCCGGGGCGGATCATCTCGTCCCAGACGGCCGGGCTCATCAGCAGGTCGATCTGCGTGCCCCAGTCGCTGCCCAGCAGCACGCCGTCGATGCCTTCGCCGGCCAGCACGCAGTCCAGGAACGCCATGTTCATGTCGATGATCTTGTTGAGCAGCTTGCGGGCGAACTCCGGCTCGCCGGCCATGTCGGCCAGGAAGTTCTCGATCCCGCGGGCGAAGTTGGCCTTCTCGAAATGGCTGCCGTAGATCAGGACGCAGTTGTACTTGTCGCCCTTGTCGTTGGCGGCCTTGAGTCCGTCATAGAACTGCTGCCAGTTGCCCCAGGCCATGACCTTGGCCGGCGTGGTGGGCAGGTCGGCGCGGACCCAGTCCTTGCCGTCGATGGCCCAGCCCCACCACGGCGCCCAGATCTCGCGGACGTCGTTGTCGAAGAACTCGTCCTGGCTCTTGCCGCCGGCGCGAGGCTTGAGGGCCTCCCACGCGTCGCCGCAGATGCGGATGAAATACGGAACGCGCGGGCCGGTCTGGTGCTTGATGGCCATCTTGACGATTTCGCGGCTGGTCATGATTTTCCTCTCGGTTACGGTTGGGGAAAGCTCCATCCTATAGCCGCTGCGGCCATGCGAGTCAATAGAACCCGCACGGGGAAACAACTCACCACAGAGGCACAGAGGGCTCGGAGGCAGCGGAGAGAAAGCGGCTGACATGAGAGCCCGCGAAGCGGGTGCCTGATAGTAGCCCCGGGCGAAGCGCAGCGCAGCCCGGGGTGAACGTCCCTTCAATGATTAGAGCCCCCGAAGGGGGCGATTGAACCTCGTCCATCCTGAACACGTCACCTGAAGTAGTAAAACATCATATCCGTATCTTCAGAAACTCGGCCGGTGACAGCACACGAACGCTACCGCGAACACGTGCAGGGAAGTGCCGCAGATTGCCCGTGATCAGACACATTGCATCGGCGGCGGCTGCCACTTCCAGGAACATCGCGTCGTCGGGATCGGGCAGGGCCAGCGGCCAGGGAGGCGAGATGATCGATTCGCCGGATTGCTCCAGAAAATCAATCACAGCGGCCACAAGGTCGGCGTGAAAACCGAACCTTGGACGCGCCAGGACGTCGCGGTATTCCGCCAGGATTCGTTCGTCGTGACAGAGCTGCACCCGCTCGGACAGGATCAGTTGGAGCACCTTTGAACAAGGACCCTGCGGCGAGAGCAGGCCAGCCACCAAAACATTGGTGTCCAGGACGATCTTCATCGCCGGCGGGCCTTGCGTGTCGCTTGTATCTCCGCCTCTATCTGCTTGGGCGACAGTCGGCGCTGGGCCTTGAGGGACTGCTGCTGCAACTGGCTGACGGCCGAGGCGGCGCGGGCCTGCCGGTGGCGGCGCAGCGTCTGTTCAAGGTGTGCTTCGTCGGTCGCGCTGACGACGGCAATGGGCCTGCCCTTGCTGGTGATGACCAGGTCGCCTTCTTCGCTAAGCTTTCGCCAGACCTGGGCGGACTTGCTTCTCAAGTCTCGAACCGTGACAAACCTCATGGCAGCGTCTCCTGCGGCTGTTGTGACTACTACACAAAGTGTACACGACAGTCGCCCGTTTTGCAACACGCCGCTGGCAACTTCAAGTCTGTAGAGGTGGGCTTTCTGCCCGACGCGTCGTTGTCAGCCTGGCCGGGGGCGGGTAAAGTCATCGGGTGGCGACGCTCAGGAGATCCGATGGCTGACAGTGTGAGCAATATTCAAGCTCCGTCAGGGCAGCCTTTCATCGATCATGCGGTTGATGTCTGCGTGGTCGGCGGAGGAATGGCCGGCGTGTCGGCTGCGCTGGCAGCCGCCCGCCACGGCGCAAAGGTCGTCCTGATGCAGGACCGCCCGGTGCTGGGTGGCAACAGTTCCGGCGAGACGCGCATTCACGTCTGCGGGGCCGACCGCCACAACTCCATCAAGCACATGCGCGAGACAGGCATCCTCGAAGAGCTCCGCCTGGAGAACCTCCGCCGAAACCCGCAGCGCAGCTACTCGCTCTGGGAACTGGTGCTGTACGAGAAAGTCCACTGCCAGCCTAACATCACGCTGCTGCTGAACTGCTCGTGCCTGGCCGCCGAGATGGACGGCCCGTCCGTGCGCCGCGTCACCGGCTGGCAGCTGACTACGCAGTCATACCACCGTGTATCGGCGGCCGTCTTCATCGACTGCTCGGGGGACGGGATTCTCGCCCCGCTGACGGGCGCGCCGGCGCGCCGCGGGCGCGAGGGGCGCGACGAGTTCGGGGAAAGCATCGCGCCGGCGGCCGCTGACGAGCGGACGATGGGGATGACCTGCCTGTTCCACGCCCGCCGGCACGCGACGGGCCAGCCTTTCGAGCCGCCTCTCTGGGCTCACCGCTATGACCGCTGCGAGGATCTTCCCTACGGGCGCGGCGGGCACCAGTGGATCGAGATGGGCTACTGGTGGATCGAGCTGGGCGGCGAATACGACTCCATCGCCGACACGGAAGTCCTGCGCGACGAACTGCTCAAGATCACCCTGGGCGTGTGGGACCACATCAAGAATCGCTGCCCGGACCGTGCCCGCGCGGATTGCTGGGCGCTGGACTGGCTGGGGTATCTGCCGGCGAAGCGCGAAAGCCGCCGCTATGTCGGCGAGCACGTGCTCTGCCAGAAAGACCTGGAGTCCGGGGGCAAGTTCGAGGACGTGGTCGCCTATGGCGGCTGGTCGATGGACGATCATCACCCGGCCGGTTTTCGCGCGGCCGGCAGGGGCGAGCCGGCAACCGTCTTCCACCCCTGCCCCTCGCCGTACGGAATCCCATACCGGGCACTATATTCGCGGGCGATCGACAACCTCATGTTCGCCGGGCGATGCGCAAGCTGCACCCACGCGGCCATGAGCTCGACGCGGGTCATGGGCACCGGCGCAAGCATGGGGCAGGCGGCCGGAACGGCCGCGGCGATGGCGGCTGCCCGCGGCGTTCGCCCGCTCGCCATCGGGGCCTGCATCAGGGATCTCCAGCAGACCCTCCTGCGGGACGACGCCTACCTGCCTTGGGTCCGGCAGGAATTGAGTGCTGCGGTGATGGGCGCGCGACTGACAACTTCGCAAGGCGACGGCGAGGGCGTTCGCGACGGGATCAACCGCCAGGTTGGCGAAGATTTGCACTGCTGGACCAGCCGACCGGGCGACTGGATTGCCTACGAGTTCGCCGCCTGTGCGGTCAGCGAGACAACACTGATCCTTGATAGCGATCTTGCCAGAGACCCGCAGATGACGCACCACCACCCCAGCGTCGAGTACCTCTCGATGCCGCCCGTGCTGCCGCGGCGGTTTCGCCTTGAGATGAAGGTGGAAGGGCAATGGCACCCGCTGGCGGCCGTCAGCGATAATGCCGACCGATTGGTGCGCATCGCCGTCGCGCGCACGGTGGAGGGGCTCCGCTATACGCTCGATGAAACCTGGGGCCAAGCCCCCGGCGGCTCGCGCCTGTACGCGTTTTACTTTGACTGCCTGCGCCACTGAAAAGGATTGGCCATGAAGATCTCGACTTTTCTCGTACTGGCCCTGCTGGGGGCAAGCGTCTGGGGGGCGGCTGCGGATTCTCAGGGGGCCCCCCGAGCGCCCGCGACACGGGCTGCCGCCGCGCCGGCAGCGAGCGGGCCACTGGAGGGGATGCTCGCGATGGCCGGATGGAATGAGAAGCCGTTTGTCGTCGTCGGCAACGATGGCGACGAAAAGGGGCAGGGCGTGCTTATCCGCCCGGACGGCTATGTGCTGACGGCCGCCCATGTCACGTATGACGCCAAGACCAAGACCCATCGCGGCCGTATCAGCGTTTCGTTCCGCAAGAAGGCGCTGTCGCCGTGGCCGGGCGTGTTTCACCGGCACACCAATACCAAGGTCGACGCTGGGCCGACGGACTTCTTCGAGGAGGATTATCACTCGCGTCTGATCAAGCAGGGCGGCCGCGCGCAGATCGACCGGGCCGACGTGGCGCTGCTGAAATTGGAGACGACGGCAGAGGCCCTGCCGTGCGTGGACTTCTACTCGCAGGACAAGCCCACCCTGCGTCTGGGCGACCGCGTGTATCTGTGCCATTACATGTTTCCGCTGCAGAAGGGCGACCCGACGTTCCTGATCAGCCCCGCCGAGATCATCGGCGCCGCCGAGACCACCATGGGCGTGCAGTATCTGGCCAAGGGCCTGGCGCGGTTCGGCTCGAGCGGGGCGGCCATTCTGAAGGACGGCAAGCTGATCGGCATTCAGTCCAACGCCTACACGGCCAACTGCGACCTGGGCGAGGTGCCTTTGGGTCACTTTTCATTCGCCCCCGTCTGGCGCGGGATGGCAGAGACACGCATCGCCGCCGACAAGCAGGCCGACCGCAAAAAATGATGAACTCTCACAGGCCAAAAGACCACCCGATCCAGGTTTGGGTGCTTTTACGGTGCTTTTGCGGTGCATTTTGAAGCGGTTTTTAGGAATCCTGCAAACACGCTGCACTTTTGCTAAACAGGCTAATGTGGTGCGGCCTTTATGAGGCAGGCGCCACAAGCCGCAACGGCGGTCAGCGATGTGCCAGCAGAAACAGTCCCACAGCCGCCAGGGGGGCCAGGACCAGCACGACGGCCAGGCGCAGATCGCGCCGGTAGGCGCGGGTGCGGGTGGCGGGGTCGGCTGCGGCGGCGCGGGCGGCCTGGAGGGCGAACCACGGCACCAGCAGCACCAGCGGGGGAAAGATGATCCACAGCACCGAGCAAACCAGCGCCCGCCGCGCCTGCAACTCGGACAAGAGCGTCTCGGCCGAGACCTCTTGCCGGTCCTGATCCTCTTGAGCCTCCTGGCCCACAAACTCCGCGGCGGCGGCCTCGAGCTCGGCAGGGTCATATTTCTGAGCGAGGACTTCCCGCGCCGCTTCGAGGTCCTTCTCCAGCACGAGCACAGGGTAGCCCTTGGGCTTTCGCTTGATAAGCATGTGCGTCATCGTCGTGCTGGTCAACGAATCGGGCACCAGCGCGTCGATGCCGTTGCCCTCGAGCACGCTCTTGATGATGTCGGCCTGTTGGAGCGAGGCCACTCGGGCGACGATTACGGTGTTGGTTGTTGTGCGATCCTCAGCCATGCATATCACTATAGGCCACGAAGGAAGTACACGAGCAGGACGAACGGAACAAGCCCCAGCACTGAGGCCAGGATGATGTGGCGTTGGAAGCGGGAAGAGTTCTCTGCTTCCCGGCGGCTGTCGGCGATGATGGCGCGAGCGATGAACCAGGGAATCATCACGGCCAGTGGTGCAAACAGCATCCAGCAGACCGAGCAGTAAAAGGCTTTCCTGGCGTAGTCATTGGCCGCGGAGACGTCTTGATCCGTATCGGCGGGTGAGACCTCATCGGCGTCAATCGCCTGAGGGTGATTGAGAATCTCCAGGGCGTCGTTCAGATCCTTCTTGCGCACGAGAAGGCGGACGCCTTTGGGATTAAGGCCGATCTCCATGTGCGGCATGCAATTGCTGGCCAGCGCGCCGGGAATAAACGTAGGAATACCGTTGGCCTCAAGAACGGCCTTGAGAACATCCGCCTGCCGCAGCGTTGCAGCGCTGGCGGCAACGACAAGATTCTGATCCATTTCGTCAGGCATTGAATGGTCATCCCATGCAGCAAGTCCGTCCGCAAAACGCGCGGAGCAAGCTCCGCCGCTAACTTTCCAATTCTAAACGCCGTACTGCTCGATCACCTCGCGGGCGATCTGGCTCCAGCGGTCGAAGCGCTCGGGGTGGTTGTCGCAGGTGTGCGTGTCTTTGAGGATCATCTCGACGCAGCAGTCTTTCGTCGCCTCGACCGTGTGGGCGATGTACTTGCGGATCGCCTGCTCGTCGAAGTGCCCGCACAGGTGCGCCGGGTGCGGCTTCCAGGAGAAGATGGCCTTGCGGCCGATCTTCTGGGCGCAGACGTCCACATCCGCCCACGGCGAAATGCTGATGCGGCGGATGTTCGGGATCGTCAGCACATCGTCCATCTTGCGCGTCAGGTCCTCGCAGCAACCGTAGCCGTTGAGCCCGAACGGCGCCAGCAGGCGCTTCTCGTATTGCAGCGAGAACTCGGTGTGCATCTCCGGAGAAACCTGGGCCAGTTCCTGAGCTTCGGCCGAGGCCCAGACGTCGATGGGGCGCACGCGACCGGACGTGAAGCCCTTGGCGGGCAGTTCGTCCGTCCAGCCGTTGCCGCCGCTGGAGTGGTAGGAGTTATCGTTGTTGAGGTCCAACAGGTTCTGCTCGACCATCTGCCGTACGACGCCGTGATGGGCCTGCTCGAGAATGCTCATGGCCTCGTGCAGCATTCCGGGGTTGAGCACCATGTCCATCATCACTTCTTCCAGCCCGCGAAGGGAGGTGTACTGGCTCATCAGGTGGAAGCTGAAGTGTTTGGACCCGCAGAGACGCACGTTGAGGATGTCGCCGAAAAGGTCCTGGTGGAACGCCAGCGAGTCCAGGGTGGCCTTTTCGTCGTAGCTGAGCACCGGGGCGGTGATCTTCTTGAGGTCCGCGCTCTCGTGGATCACCGGCTTGAACGTGCGGGCGCCGCGGGGGTCCTTGCTGAAGGTCCATTCGGGCTTGATCCCCCAGCCGGTGGAGTTGACGGCCTTGCCGACGCCGAAGTCCGCCGTCACCACGTTGTCGACGTCGAAGTGCTCGTGCTGGTAGATCGTCATGCGCAAGGTGTACTCGATGCCCTTGAGGCGATCGTCGGTGACCTTGATGTTGCTCCAGGGCATCAGTTCGCCCCACGAGCCCTCGGGGAAGAACAGGATCATCGGCCGCGGGCGGTCGAGGCTGTTGTGCCGCTTCCACTCCTTGATGCGCTGGGCCTGGATGGGCATCGCGGCGATCTCGGCGACTCGCTTGGCCAGATCGCGAACGAGCGCGCGGTCGGCGGACGGAACGGGTTGGGTCAATATGTCGGCCATGAGTTCTCCTGCAGGTGGCACAGGCTTTCCAGCCTGTGTCCATCACAGCCTGGAAAGGCTGTGCCACCAATTTCGACGTATAATTTAACGGAAGCCTGGCGTAAAGGGACAAGAAATGGAACTTCCGCATGACATTCTGACCGGCCGGGTCAAGGCGGCCGCCGGCGCGGCGTGGTGGACGCTGCTGATCATGGTGATCCTGCTGACGCTGTCGTGGCTGGGGGTGCTGTTCATCACCAGCCATCGCCCGGAGTGGGCCAGCCAGCTCTGGGGCGGCGGCAAGATCGACTGGGACCAGGTACACGTGATGTACCTGTGGTTCTTCGGGGCGATGAAGATGATCCTGTGGATCGTTTTCATCCTGGCGGTCTGGCTGAGCATCTGGGGCTGCAAGCTTCGCCGCCTCGGTCGCTGAGCCTATGGATCAGGGAAAGAACCGCGCGGAGCAAGCTCCGCCGCTAACGTTTCGGGTATCCTCGGAGGATCCAGAGCGTTAGCGGCGGGGCTTGCCCCGCGCGTTTTGCCGCGGGGTCCGCCTTACGCACACGCCTGCGGGTGCAGCAGATTGTTGCCACCCATCTCTCGACGCGCTACGATACTGGCATGAAGACCATCCAATCTATCGTATGGGTTCTGGCGGCGGCGTTGGCGGGGTGCGGTCCTTCGACCGGCTACATCATCAAACCCGTGCCGCTGGATGACGAACTGGAAGAAACCACCATCGCCAGCGACGGCGTATGGGCCGGCGACAAGCTGGCGATCATCGACATCGACGGGCTGCTGCTTAACGCCCGCAGCTCGGGACTTCTGGGCACGGGCGAGAACCCCGTCTCGATGTTCGTCGAGAAGATGGACAAGGCCCAGGCCGACTCGCGGGTCAAGAGCGTTCTGCTGCGGATCAACTCCCCCGGCGGCGGCGTCACCGCCAGCGACATCATGCACCAGCGCGTCAAACGCTTCCGACAGGAGCGGCCCGACGTGGTTGTCTATGCCGTCATCGAAGACATCGGCGCCAGCGGAGCGTACTACATTGCCTGTGCGGCCGACAAGATCCTCGCCCATCCCACCAGCACCGTCGGCTCGATCGGCGTGATCGTGCAGTTGATCAGCTTCTCCGGCTCGCTGGACAAGCTCGGAATCGACGCCCACGCCATTACCTCCGGAAAGTTCAAGGACATGGCCAGTCCGCTCAAGCCCCTGAACAAGGAAGATCAGGCCGTCATCCAGAAGCTCGTCAACGACTACTACGCCCGGTTCGTCAACGTCGTCATCGCCGGCCGAAAGGGGCGCCTCACGCCCGAGCAGGTCCGGGCGCTGGCCGACGGGCGGGTGTTCTCCGCCGACGAGGCCTGCAAGAACGGGCTGGTCGATTCGCTGAACTACATGGACGACGCCATCGTTCAGGTCAAGACCGCCGCCTGCACGCCGCGCGTGAAGGTGGTGATGTATCACCGCCCCTGGGGCTACCGGCGCAACGCCTACTCTTCCCAAGCGCCCGCCGGTGGCGGCGCCGGAGCGTTGGGCCTGATGAACATCTCGCTCGAAGCCGTCGCCGATTTCGGACGGCCGCGATTCTGCTATCTCTGGACCGGCCGCCAGTAGCGCGGGGTGCCACCAGTGGCGTCGGGTGCCGCCCCTAGCCCGGATATTTCACCGCAGAGATCGCAGAGACCGCAGAGCTGTTTTGAATGAAAAGACTTACAGAACATTACGGAATTGGCCGCATGGACGGTCTGTTTTTTTGGGACTAACGCCGACCGGACGATAGATGGTCTTGTTTTGAGCCACTTGCTTCTCTGCGTACTCTGCGGTCTCTGCGGTTCATGCAGTTTTCGGGCTAGCCGTCTCCGGATGTTCCCGTTTTTCCGATCAGTCCAGTTAAAGTCGCCCCTCATATGAACCGACCTTAACAGCGGGTCGGGTATTATTACTGTCGGAACCTCCTGGTCGGAGAATGGTGGGTACAATGCTGACAGACCCGGCGCGGATTCTTATCGTGACGTCTGGAACCTTTCTGGCCCGTTTCACACCCGGGCTGATGCCCAGCCTCAGGAGCGACCTGGTGGTCACCCGCGGGCTCGAGCAGGGCCTGGCCGCCCTGGACGGCGAACCATTCGACGTGCTGGCGCTGGACCTGTCGCTGCCGGTCCGCTCGCGGATGCGCCTGATGAAACGCTGCAGCCTTCTGGCGCAGCGCCCCAAAGTGATCGTCATCGGCGGCACCGACACCGGGCAGGATCTCGCCGGCGCCTTTGCCATGGGCGCCTGCGGCTATGTGGAAGCTCCACTCAAGCTGGGCGACCTGATGGCCGCTATCGCCCGGGCCGTCGGCGTCGAGGCGGCGCCGCAATGGCCCTGCGCCACCTGCCGCCATCACGCCGACAACGACCAGCGAAAGATCTCGCTGGAAGCCATCGAGGCGCTGGTCTCTGCCGTGGAAGCCAAAGACCGCTACACGACGATGCACAGCCGCCAGGTCTCGCTGTACGCCACGGCGCTGGGCGCTGAACTCAAGCTGCCGGCCAAGATGATCGACTCGCTGGCTGTGGCGGCGTTGATTCACGACGTGGGCAAGATCGGCGTCAGCGACCGCGTGCTGACCAAGCCCGGCCCGCTCAACAGCGAAGAACTCGCCCACATCCGCCGTCATCCCGTGCTGGGCGAGACGATCGTGCGCAATCTCTCGTCGTTCCACGCCGAGGCGCGCATCCTGCGCCATCATCATGAGAACTGGGACGGCTCGGGATATCCCGACGCCCTCAAAGGGCGGCAGATCCCCCAGGCGTCGCGCATCATCCGGTTGGCCGACGCGCTGGATGCCATGCTGATGGCCCGCAGCTACCGCGCCGCCCTGCCCCTGGGCGAGATCCTCCAGGAAATCTCGCGCGGCAGCGGCAAGGCGTTCGAGCCGGATCTGGCGGCCTTGGCTGTGGCCTGGTGCATGAGGAATCGCCGCCAACTGGAGCAGAGCCAGCAGCAACTCCGTGTTACCGCGGCGGGTTGAGAGAACAGGGGACGGACCCAAAGGACTGCAAGGACCGCAGCGACGAATCGGGTTCACGTATTCCATTATCCCAATCTTCCATTATCATGGGCGGCCATGAACACTCAACCGATTCGCCTCTACGTGTCGCCCCAGGGCGACGACGCCTGGACGGGACTGCTGAGCCAACGCGATGCCGCCGGTACGGACGGTCCGCTGGCCACCCTGACGGCAGCGCGCGACGCGGTGCGCCGCCTCCGCGCCGCCGGCAAGAGCGGGCCTGTTCAGGTGCAGATCGCCCCCGGGCTCTACCCGC
Source organism: Planctomycetaceae bacterium (assembly GCA_039680605.1). Taxonomy (NCBI): domain Bacteria; kingdom Pseudomonadati; phylum Planctomycetota; class Planctomycetia; order Planctomycetales; family Planctomycetaceae; species Planctomycetaceae bacterium. Next base: position 106,063 of record JBDKTA010000004.1, read on the forward strand.
TCAATGAACCGCTGAACCTGGGTCCGCAAGACGGTGGGCGCGATGAAGCCTCCGCCGTCACGTATCGCGGCGCGCCGGGAGCGCGGCCGATCCTCAGCGGCGGGCGGCGAATCAGCGGGTGGAAGAAGACCCCCGCCGGCGCCTGGACCGTCGAGCTGCCCCAGGTCAAGAGCGGCGCGTGGTACTTCACGCAGCTCTTCGTCAACGGCCGCCGGGCCGACCGCACGCGCTGGCCGGCGCAGGGCCTGCTGCCGGTGGAACCCTTCAACGCCGCCGAGGCCAAGAACATCGACTGCGCAGAAAACCGCGACGCCTTCCGCTTCCGCAGCGGCGACATCCGCGGCGACTGGAAGAACCTCGCCGATGCAGAAGTCGTCGTGCTGCAGTACTGGACCGACTCGCGGCTGCACATCAAGAGCATCGACGCCAAAGAAGGCGTGGTGCGCTTCACCGGCCCGGGCTGGCGGGCACTGAACTGGACGACCGGCTTTTACGTCGAGAACGTCGCCGAGGCCCTGACGCAGAGCGGCTCGTGGTACCTCGACCGCTCCAGCGGCGTGCTGACGTATTTGCCGCTGAACGGCGAAGACCCCGCCACGGCCGAGGTCGTCGCGCCGGTAGCTGAAACGATGCTGCGCATCGAGGGCGACTGGTCCGCGGGAAACTGCGTACGGCACCTGCACTTTGAAAACCTGTCGTTCCAGCACGCCGCCTGGACCATGCCCCCGCAGGGCTTCGGCGTACCCCAGGCGGAGATCCAGGCCTCGGCGGCTGTGGTGGCCGAAGGCATCGAGCACTGCAGCTTCCGCAACTGCGAGCTGGCGCACCTGGGCGGCTGGGGCATCGAGCTGGCCGCCGGATGCAAAGACAACGCGATCGCCGGCAACTCGCTCTACGACCTGGGCAGCGGCGCCATCCGCGCGGGCAGGCCGACCAACCCCGCATCGCCGGCCGAACTCACCTGCCGCACGACCATCACCGACAACACCGTCGGCCAGGGCTCGCTGGTGTACCTGGGCGCGGCGGCGATCTGGATCGGCCACTCCAGCGAGAACCTGGTGGCCCACAACAACGTGTCGGGCGATTACCACTGGGCGGTGTCGGTGGGTTGGGCGTGGTCGTACTGGACGGAGACCGCCGCCCGCGACAATATCGTCGAGTTCAACCACTGTCACCACATCGGGAGTAAACTGCTGGGCAGCCACGCGGCAATCTACGCGCTGGGAATTCAGCCGGGCACGAGCTTCCGCAACAATCTGATCCACGACGTGGCGGGCTGGCCGGACATCCCCCACGTGCCCAACGGCTGCGCGATCATCCTGGACAACTCGTGCGCGGGCATCACCGTCGAGAACAACATCGCCTACGACTGCGACGGCGGCGGCATCTGCGTGAACTTCAACGTCTTCGGCGACATCATCCAGAACAACATCTTCGCCTTCGGCCGCCGCGGGCAGCTCAGCCGCTACGGCGACCCGACGCCGGCCGGCGAGTGGATGCCCAACCCCATCCTCTTCCGCCGCAACATCATCGTCTGGGACCAGGGCAAGCTGTTCTTCGATCCGGACTGGCCGAACTTCGGCCTGCTGTGGGACTCGAACCTCTACTGGCACGGCGGCAAGGACATCGAGTTCATGAAGTACGACCTGGCCCAGTGGCGGCAGCGCCACATGGACGGCCGCAGCATCGTGGCCGATCCCAAGTTCGCCAACGCCGCCGCGCGCGACTTCACCCTGCCCGCCGACTCGCCGGCGCTGAAGATCGGCTTCGAGCCCTTCGACCTGTCGGCGGCAGGTCCGCGGAAATAATTCACCGCAGAGGTCGCAGAGATCGCAGAGGCCTGGATATAGAAACGAAGAAATTGCGAGGACGCCCTATGGAGTGCGGCGGCAGCAGCCGCCGCTTTGGAAGTTTTTGGATGCCTGTGCGTTGCCGGTCGTGAAAAACTCTGAAAGCGGCGGCTAAGGCCGCCGCACTCCACATGCGGCCAGAGTCCCTCGTTTCTGTTTCAAGGTCTTCTCTGCGCCCTCTGCGATCTCGGCGGTGAAGCTAGAACGCCAGTTCGATCAGCGTGATTTCCGGGGGTGCCAGCAGGCGCAGGGGCGGGCCCCAGGTTCCGGCGCCGTTGTTGACGTACACTTCGCTGCCGCCGGGCAGGCTGTAGCGCCCGCTGATGTTGGGGTTGACCAGCTTGGACAGGAAATAGAAGGGGAAGATCTGCCCGCCGTGCGTGTGGCCGCTAAGCTGCAGGCGGAACTTGCCGGCCGATTCGGCCCGCACCGTTGGGCGATGTTTGAGCAGCAGCACAGGGCGCCCTTGGCCGGCGGCGAGCACTGCGGCCTCGCCGGCTTGCACGTCCGCGCCGTCGCGGGAGAAGGTCGGGTCGTCCACGCCGGCGATGTGCAGGCCGCCCGCGCGCACCCACTCTTGGCGCAGCAGCTTGAAGCCCGCGTCGCGGTGAAACTGTACCGCCTCGCGCGGACCGACGTAATATTCGTGATTGCCCATGACGGCCAGTTTGCCCAGCGGCGGATTCATCCCCGCCAGCATCGCCGAGAGGTCCGTCAACTCCGCGGCGGGAGCGTCGATCATGTCGCCGGTAGCCACGATGAGATCGGGCTTGAGGTCTTGAATGCGGCGGACCAGATCGGCGAAATGCTCGCGCCCCGTATAGCCGGTCAGGTGCAGGTCGGACATCTGCACGATGCGCACGCGGCGCGGCGGCTGTGCAGGGTCGGCCGGGTCGGTTGCAGCGACGGCTGCCCCGGCAAGAACGGGTTGGTCGGCGTTGCCTGCCACCGTTCCGGGGCGCTCATTGGCGATGGCGCCTGGGGCAAAGACCTGATGCACCAGGCGCACGTATCTGGCCTCGATGATCGCCCAGACCAGGCACACCGCCACCAGCGCCAGCACGGCGGCGGTCAGAGCCGGCGGGGCGATGACAAGCTTCCTTGCCGCGGGAAGCCAGATACCGCCGAACTTGAAAACGCCGTTCCACAAGTCGCCGATCAGACCGGCGACCAGAAACCAGAACAGCACGACCATCCAGCAGTACGCGACATTGGCCAGCGGCCCCAGCTTCGTCGACCACGGCCGCGAGCGGTAGGCGGCCTCGGTCCAGATCACCGCCAGCATCAGCAGCGCCCAGACCACCAGCGTCCAGCGCCACGCGCCCAACTGCGGAAACGCCCGCCAGACGCGCACGAGCATGTACGACTGCATTGCCAGATATACCAGCGAAAAGATGGCGAAGAATATCGAAAACATCATCGCTCCTACCATGTCCGCGAGTCAGGGACGTCGATCCAGCGGCCGTCTTCGGCGATCGAGAGCTGGCTGACCAGGCCCGGCAGCGTCAGGTCCATGCTCTCGTGCACGCCCAGCGGGTTTGGAGCCTTGCCCTGGATCGCCGCGCGGAAGTCCATGACCATGAAGTGGTCGTTGTGGAAACCGTCCGCGTCAGCGATGGACTTCTTCCAGTACTCGGGCAGGAACTCGCCCTCGATAGCGTTGTAGTCCAGCCACTGCGCGTCGGGCTTTCGGCTCTTGAGCCAGATTCGCGGGGCTCCGCAGCGCGTCTCAAAGGCCCCGTCGGTACCTTGCAGGTCGTTGTAGACGCCGATGCCGGGCCGGTTGGAAAGAAAGTCGCAGCGGATGACGATCTGCCCGCCGTCGTCGAGCTTGCCCAGCATGGTGCAGTTGTCCTCGGCTTCGTACGCCACGCCGCGCGGGTCGGCGTAGTGGTGACCCGAGCCGCTGCAGCAGACCGCCGCCACGCGCCGCCCGGGCAGCCACTGCAGCATCGGGCCCAGGTTGTGCGTGATGTACGAGATGCCGTTGATGCCCACCTGCCAGCGCCGCCGCCACGGGGTCAGCTCGGCCAGGCCCTTGCAGTCGGCCACGTACCCTCCCTCGGCGTAATAGGTCTGCCCGAACAACCCCGCCAGCGCCATCTGTCGCACCGCCGAGACGTGCTTGTGATAGTTGTAGTTCGACGCCAGCATGTACTGGGCCTTGGTGTTCTTGGCCGCGGCTACAAGCTGCTTGCACTGGTCGATGCTGACGGCGGCGGTCACCTCGCACAGGACGTGCAGGTTCTTCTTCAGAGCGGCGACGGCCTGGGGCACGTGCAGGTCCATGGGCGTGGCGATGAAGACCGCGTCGATGTCAGACTGCTCGAGCATCTGCTGGTAGTCGTAGTACAGCTCCGCGACGCCGAGCTTCTTATTAGCCTCGTCCAGGCGCGGGCGGTCGACGTCGCACAGGGCCTGCACGTGAAACGGCGGCAGGGCGTTGAAGACGCCCACCAGATGGCCGCCCCGCCCATACCCGCCGCACACGCCCACGATGCCGACGTTGATCCGGTCCAAAACGCTCATCGGGAACTCCTTTAGAAACTTACCACAGAGGCACAGAGAGAACCGAGTAAGAATGGAATATTGGAATGTCGGAATATTGGAATGCGGGAATGATGGAATGATGCGTCTTGCGTTATTCCATTCTTCCATTCTTCCATCATTCCAGTTTCTCCTACCGCGGGGCGGCTGGGGCTTCCAGGTCGCCCAAGGCGAACTGGATGCCCGCCAGGTAATGCTCGAGTATCCGCCCGTCCCAGTACAGTTCCTTGTAATGACCCAGGGCCGAGAAGAACGAGCGGCCCTTGCCGAAGTTCTGCACCCAGATCAGTCCGAAGTCGCCGTCGGTGCGCTTGATCTCGGGCTTGGTCATGTCGGTCCGGGACGTGTCGATGCTGGCCAGAACGCGCAGGCGCCGGCGCGAGTACGGCTCGGGCGCGAACTCATAGATCTCATCCACCAGGGCGATGCTGTCGCCCAGCATCGAAACCACCGGGTGAACGGGCTCCTCGATCCTGATCGTCACCGTCTCGGTCATCCACGGGTGGCTGACCGAGAACGCGCCGTTGAGCAATCCGTAGGGTTCCCAGCCGACAAACGTGTGCGCCGAGCAGTGAATGCCGACGAACCCCTTGCCGGCGGCCACGAAGTCGATCAGGTTCTGCTTGAGTTTTGCATCTTCGAACAAATGCCCGCAGGTGTTGTTGAAGCAGATGGCGTCGTACGCCGCGAGATTGTCCTTCTCGAAGGCCGAAGGCTCATTGTCGAGGGTCATCGCGTACGCCCCGGTCTGCTCGCCCAGGATCCGCAACGCCTCGGTACCCCAGGGGATCACGTCGTGGTAGTACATCGGGGCCGATGTTACCGCCAGCAGCTTTCGCGGACGCTTGGGCTTGGCCGGGGCTTGGGATGGAGCGGCGGCCAGGATCTTCTGAATGTCTTCTGCCGGAACTGCGGCGGCCTCGGGAACGCTCATGTGATTGTCCTTCCTGTTGGGCGAATGAGAATTATGCCCGTGCGGCCACGGCGACGCCAGCCCAATTGCAGCAGGGTGGATGTGTCACGGGGGTGGGATCTCGGATCTCGCGCGCAGCGGAGAGCGGGATCGGGCCCGGCGCCCGATCCCGCCGGTCCCCGCCGGTTATTCCTTGGCCTTGACGGTGATGGTCAGCGGCTGGGTTGCGGCAGTGTCGCCCGGGCCGCTGGCGGTGACCTGGGCGTTGTAGCCCGAAACGATCTCGGCGTCGGCGGCGGCCTTGAGGGCGAAGGTCGCTTCTTCGGCAGTGATCTTCTTATCGGTATCGACCACGCTGACGCCTGAAGGCAGCTTGTCGAAGCTGACTGAAACGGGCCCTTCCAGGTTTTCCCTCTTGATGCTGATTTTGACTTGGGCCACTTCGCCCCGCGTGATGGTGACGTCAGAGGGCTTGTCGAGAGTGAGCCTGGCGAGGGCCTTTTCCGGCGCAGGAGTTTCAGGGGCGGCTTTGGGAGCAGCTTCCGGAGTGGTTTCCGGAGCGGTTCTCGGAGCCGTCGGGCTGCGCGCCGGTTCCTTGTCCTTGCAGCCGGTCCCCAGCAACGCAACAGCCCCGATGGTCACAGCAGCGATCAGCAGTTTCATAATGCCACATCCTTTCATAAGAACTCGGTCTCGAAAGGCGACGACCGTCGGCGCCCCCATGGCAATTTTATTCACCACCTCTGGACAGACAGGAGCTTCGGGCAAAGAAGTTGGGCCATAGGGACACAGGATTTTGCGCTAATTCATCTTCATGAGTTTTGGCCCCAGAGGGGCCTTCGTGCTTAGCCCAGGGCGCGGGACGAGCGAAGCAGGGGCGGCCGTGACGATGGCGGGCAATTACGTCCGCCCCGCCGGGGCTCGATGCGCAGGGGACCTGAACCAGATGCCGCCGTCGCCGTGGGAGGCGGTGCATGCAGTTTTCGGGCTAGAATATTCCATGAGCCAAGGCAAAGGGGAATTCCGCGTCGGCACGTCGGGGTGGCAGTACGATCACTGGGCGGAGATCTTTTATCCCAGGGGCCTGCCCAAGAGCCGATGGTTCGAGCATTACGCCCAGCACTTCGACACCGTCGAGGTCAACAACACGTTCTACCATCTGCCCCAGGAAAGCACGTTCGACCACTGGCACGACAAGGCGCCGCGCGACTTCCTCTACACGCTCAAGTTCAGCCGCTACGGCAGCCACATCAAGCGGCTCAAGGACCCCGCCGACACGATCGGCCTGTTCATGGAGCGGGCGCAGCGCCTCGAAGAGTTCCTGGGGCCGATCCTGGTGCAGCTTGCCCCGCAGTTTGCCGTCGACGCCGAACGCCTGGAGGCATTCCTGTCAGCCGCCCCGCGGGCGCAGCGGTGGGCGCTGGAGTTTCGCAATCCTTCGTGGTTGTGCGACGAAGTGTACGCGGTGCTGAGGCGGCACGGGGCGGCGCTGTGCATTCACGACCAGATCGATCGCCACCCGCGGATGGTCACGGCCGACTGGGTGTACCTGCGGTACCACAGACCGTCCGGGGGCAAATACACGCCCGCGCATCTTCGCCGCCAGGGGCAATACGTGCGCGAGTACCTTGCCCAGGGGCTTGACGTGTTTGCGTATTTCAATAACGACGCACACGGCTATGCCGTGGGTAACGCGGCCGACCTGCGCCGCCTCGTCGCGAAGAAGGACTGATCACAGTCCCAGCGAGCTGAGGTAGTCCCGCACGGCCTGCGGATCGCCGCTAGCGGGCGCCCAGGCGGGAAAGCGATTGGCCGTCTCGCGGAGGAACGGTCCGGCCAGCGTTTCATAGAACACTGTCATCGGCGAGCGGGGGAGGTTCATGTGCCAGCAGCCCTTGGACAGCCGGAGGCAGAACTCGCCGCCCTGCCCGTGCGGCTGGAGGTCGTGGCGTTCGATCACGCTGCCGTTGTCGTCGAAGATGATCACGGTGAGGCGGCCTTGGAGCACCTGGACGGAGACGGAGGTGTCGTCGTGGCAGTGCGGCGGGTAGAACACCCCCTGGCGCTGGGCGATGATCATTTCCTGGACAGCATCCTGTATGCTCTGGTGGAGGCACAGACGGAACTGCCCGCGCGGTGAGGCCAACGCGCGGACTTTGATCCGCTCGATGAGCGCCTGATCGACAGGCAACACCCGCTGGGTATTGAAAAAAGCTTCATCCTGTTCTCGCATGGTCAGTCCCACTTCCATTCCAGAAGGCCGAAAACGACCAGCATGGCCCCGAAAAGCAGCGGGCCCAGAATGGTGGCGAAGAAATGCAGCATGGGGTACTTCGGATCGCTGGAACTCTGGCGGGCGGTCGAATCGTACCAGTCCGATTCGCCGCAGGAATCGTCACCGGAGCCGCCTTGCCAGCCCACCAGTCGCAACCCGCCCATGCACATCAGCACAAGCCCCGCCACAATTAAGATGCTGCCAAAAATCATCCAGCTAAACCTTTCACGCTCTCGCCCAGACAAACTCTAACACAGCCCCCGCGTGCCGTACAGAACGGATTGGCCCCGACGACGCAGAAGGGTTAAAGAAAAGCCCGTCCGAGGACGGGCTTGTCAAGAGGTCCCGGTTTGTGTGCGTTACGCAGTGGCGGTTGTCGGTAGTTGGCTGCCTCGTGTTCCGGCTGTGGCATTTTCCATCGCGGTGATGATGGCCCCGTGCAATTCTTCGGCCCGGAATACCGGTTTCATCAGCAGTTCATCGCCGCCCCTCTGCCAGGCGCGCCAGGCGACATCATAGCGGTCCATCCATCCCGTCAGCAGAACCGCAGGCTTGTCGGGCACGTCCGCCAGCGACTCCAGCAGTCCGTCTTCAGCGAACACGTCCGCCGCGATCACCAGGTCCGGCTGCCAGTGCGAGGCCTTGGCCAGCCCGCCCTCCGCAGTGGTCTCATGAACCGTCAGGTGAGCATGCGATTCCAGAAACGCCGTCGCCTGCTGTGCAAACCGCCAATCGGGCTCGATGATCAGAACTTTCATGATCGCGACTCCTTTTAGTCAGCCCGCCACCGCGGCCGGCCACTATCGATATCGACCGCCCGGCGGAACGAACTGAAGAAAATTTGGCAATTCACGTTGGCATTCTGATTATTCCGATTTCATTGTGTCGGCAACCTGTCGCGGTTCTTGATGACAATGGTGATGAATTGAGCCGCTGAGGTCGTCGAGGTCGCTGAGGAAAGAGTTGTTTTGTCTTTTCACATCCTCAGCGCCCTCAGCGACCTCAGCGGCTAATTTGATTAGCGAGTCGAATCAGCTTCTCAGGAAGCGGTCGGTCAGCCGTTGATGCCAGCGGACGTCTTTCCAGTTCTCGAACTGCGGCTGCACGTAGTTGTGCGGGGTCCAGCCCCACATGCGGTAATCGATGGCGTCTTCGACGGACCACTCGGCCCACTCCAGCAGCCACGACCAGTCCATCTGCGGGCTGTCGATGCAGTACCACGCGGCCCAGCTTTCGGTCGTCAGCAGGGGGATTCCGCGGGCGTCGGACATCGCGGCGAACTCGCCGACCTTGGCTCTCTGGCGGGCGCGGTACATGGCGGCGGCGGCCTTGTTGCTCTTGCGGGTTCGGTCGCTGTACTCGGCGTGCCAGTCGGTGCTGGTGAACATGTTGGGGCAGAAGGCGTAGAACTGCGTGCGCTGGTGCCAGCGCGGGTCGGCGTCGGAGTAGAAGTGGATGTCCATGCAGTCCAGCTCCAGCTCGAGCTGCGTGTAACGCACGTCGCCGTGCAGCGAGACCATGAACTTCAGCTCGGGGAACTCCTTGCGCATGATCCCCATCGAGTCGTTGATCTGCTGCGTGACCACCTGCTGCCACTTGGGGCTCCACGACGCCCCGCCTTCTTTCTCCAGGTAGCCCATCATGCCCGGCAGGAAGCACGGGAACTCGTTGTTGAGGTCCACGTACGCGCAGCCGTCGAAGCCGAAGCGGCTCTTCCACTGCGTCAGGAAGTCGATCCAGCACTCGGTGGCCTCGACCAGCGTGTGCGGGTCGTGGCGCGTCGGCTTGATGCCGCCACCCCACCAGGAACTCAGGGCGTAATACAACTTGCGGTCGATGACCTTCTCCATGAACTCGATGAGCCACTCGCCGGCGCGGCCTTGGAAGCCGGTGGGGCGGGTCCAGGGCAGGTAGGGGATGTTCATCGTCTGCGTGAAATCGATCTCGGGCTTGGACAGATCGATCGACTGCGGGACCGGGTCGATGCGCAGCGTGTTGTAGCCGCGCTCGATGGCCTCGTCGAGCACGCGGTCGTAGTCCTCGAACGAGTCGCCCTTGACGTGGCGGGTCAGGAAAGCGTGGTCCCACATGACGGCTGTCATGCGGCGCGGCTGCAGCCAGTCCCGCATGTCAAAGCGGCGCAGGGGTTCGTACTTGTTGCCAAAGACGGTCGAGGGCGGCATCGGGGGGAAGTCCATTTTGAAATCCTTTTAGAAACAAATCCGAATATCGAATATCGAAATCCGAAGCAAACAGCAACGAGAAACAAACTCGAAATTCAAAACCCGAAATCCGAAGCAAACGACAAAGAGCAAACAACAAGAAACAACAAAGGACGCTGACAAGAGGTTCTTATTGTTTCTTGCGGTTTGTCTTCTTGTTTCGGATTTCGGTTTTGTTTTTTCGGATTTCCCCTTCTTTGAAGGGGAAGTACACCGTGTATTTCTCGTCCACGACTTCGTGCAGCGGTTTGAAGCGGAAGTTGCAGCACTGGTTGACCGTGCGGTAGCCGGTCGTCCATGAGCCCCAAAGGCGCTCGACGTCGGGCTTGAGGATCTCTTCCGGATGGGCCTGCTCGCCGTGGATCGTACACTGCTTGTCGCACAGTCCGGCCAGGACGGTCGGGCCATCCATGAACGCCGCCGTGCCGGGTTCGTCCGGGATCGGCTCGGTCCAGAGGCTCTTGGGGAGCTTGACGGTCAGGGTGTCGTCCTTCCACGCGCGGCGGATCTCAGTGAAACTGCCCTTGGCCGACGCCTTGACCGCTTTGCCGTTGACGGTGATCTCGGCCTTGCCCGCCAGCCACCAGGGCATGCGCAGTTTGAGGGTGAAGTCGGCGGTCTTGTCGGCCTTGACGGACATGTTATACAGCCAATGCTGCGGCCGATGGTCCCGTCCGCCGCGATAGACCACTCGCTCCTTGCCTTGGCCGTAGTTTTCGTGGATGGGCCACTGGTGCAGTTCCACGGCGGCGCCCTTGATCTGGGCCTTGGCGGTTGAGTCGCCGTACTGGGCGACGGTCAGGCTGTCTTTGGCGGCGTAGTACATCCAGTCGCCATAGAGATTGTGCGCCTGCACCAGTGTGCCGTGACAGCACCAGAAGTCGTGCGTCGGGTGTCCCCAGTGCTTGTGGCCGCCGGGCTCGAACGGCAGGAAGTACGCCACCATGCCCGTGCCGGGGTGCTGCTGGGCGAGGAAGCCGTTGTACAGGTTGCGCTCGATGTAGTCGGCGTACTGCGCCTCGCCGGTCCATCGCAGCAGGTAGTCGGCCAGTCGCACCATGTTGTAGACGGTGCAGAACTCCTGGTTCTTGTCGCCCATGCGGTCGGCGAACTCGAACGGCGGCGTCCAGACTTCGCCGAGGTTCTGCCCGCCGGTGCAGAAGGTCCCGCGACGCGTGACGGCCTGGTCCCAGTACGCCTCGACCATCTTGCGGTAGCGCGCCTCGCCGGTGACCTCGTACACGCGGGCGCAGCCGGCGGCTTCGGGGATCGTCGTGTTGGCATGCATGTTGGTGAGGTTGTCGACGCCGTCCATCAGCGGGCCGAACAACCGCATGCGCGTGTAGCGCTCGATCAGGTCGCGGTGCTCGTCGGCGCCGGTGATGGCGAAGAGGTTGGCCCAGCTTTCGAGCATGCCGCCGGTTTCGACATCCAGGATGTTGTCCATCTGCTCGCGGCTGAACTGCCTGGTCCAGCGGTGGAACCACTTGGCCCAGTTGACCAGCACGGTCAGGGCCTGCTCATTGGCGCCCCAGACGTACGCGTCGACCAGGCCCATGAGCATCTTGTGCAGCGTGTAGTGCGGCGCCCAGACGCCCTGGCCGCGGGCGATCAGGTGCAGATATTTTTCAGGAATCGAGCCGGCCCATTCGCCGCCGTTGCGCTCCTGGCAGGCGGCCAGCCCCGAGACGAACTGGTCGATGCGCAGCTTGACCAGCGGGTCTTTGCTGTTGGCGTAGATGCGCGACGCGCCGGAGAGCCAGTGCCCGGGGAAGTGCCCGCGAAGCTGGCACGTTGGCGTCTCCCAGCCCCAGTGCCAATCCTCGCCCGTGGCGCCCTGGCCGGCCATGGTGCCCTGAAGAATGCCTCCGCCCCAGCCAGCTTCGCCCTGGAAGTTCCGCAGCAGGTTGTCGTTGGTCAGGCTCAGGATGTAATTGCGGTTGAGGTTGGCACGATGGCCAAACGCGCCGCCGACGGAAACCTTGTCGGGGGCAAGAGATTGAAGAGCCGGCATGTTCTTCCTTTCAATCTTGTCATACAGGACGTCGCGAAGCGGGAATTACACCGCCGCCGACCTGCGCAGGCAAGGGAAACTTGATCCGCTTCGAGAACGTCGGGCGGCCTCTGCGTTATACTGATGTGGATTGGGCGTCAGGGGCGGCGGCAAAACGGCCGCCATGGCACCGAAAGGACTGCACCATGAACATACGGTCAGTTGCGATAGTCATCGCTGCGGCGCTGTCGTTGCCGGCGCTGGCCCCAGCGGCGCCCCTCGTTGTCGGCGGGCGCGTGTTTCTCGACGCCAATGGCAACGGCGTGCAGGATACCGGCGAAACGCCACCGGCCGGGGCGGCGGTCACCGACGGCGTGACCATCGTCGCGCCGGACAAGGAAGGCAAGTACTCCATCAGCGTCGGGCTCGACCCGCAGATTCCCCAGCCGTCGCAGGTGATCTCGGTGATCTGGCCCAGCGGCACGTGGCCGTCCGGGACCTGGTGGCACCGCGTGGACGCGATCAAGGCCGGCCAAAGCGTCGACTTTGCCCTGCGCCAGGACACGCAGGCCGTGCCGTTCGTGTTCGCCTTCGCCAGCGACCCTCACGACGGCGGCAAGAGCGAGCACTCGGAAGCCTTTCGCAAGGACCTGGCCGAGATCGGCGGCGTCAAGTTGGGCGTCTTCGCCGGCGACTACGGCTACAGCGACACCACCGGCGACTACGCGGCCATCGAGGGCTCATACCAGTCGTGGGTGAAGTACGTCGCTTCGCTGCCGGCGCCGTTCTTCTGCACGCAGGGCAACCATGACTTGGCCGCCACGCTGGCCGAAGGCGCCGCCAAGGCCGCCGCCGACGCCGCCCGCGCCAAGGCCCGCGCAAACCGCCAGAGCGAGCCGATGATCAAGCTGCCCCCGCCGCCGGACAAGACCAACCCGCTCTATGCCTACGGAGCCTATACCAAGTACCTGGGCCCGCCGCGGTGGTCGTTCTCCTATGCGAACGTACACTTCGTCGGGCTCGACTGGTGTACCCGAAAGGGCGACGTCTATGACGAAGGCGTCCCCCCCGTTGCCGTCAAGTGGCTCGCCCAGGACCTCGCCCGCGTGCCCGCCGGCCAGCGGATTCTTATCTTCACGCATTTTCCCCTCGGCGACGAGGGGCTCTGGCCGCTGCTGATCAAACATAAAGTGACGCAGGTCTTCTCCGGCCACACGCACCGCGGTTCCTCGCTAATCAAGTCGGGCGTGCCGGTGCTGACGGTGGTCAACCGCAACGGGCCGTACAAGGTGGTGCGCGTCGGCGAGAAGGACCTCGGAATCGCCGATCGCTGCAGCGGTTGTCGCAGTGACCAAGCGGGCTTTCATCAGACCTGGTGCCCGCTGCGCGAGCCCGATGACAAGACGATGAAGCGCCTGCGCACGGTGTATGGAAAGTTCGCCAACGAAAAAGTCTCCGACACCGCTCTAAGCAAACTGGCCGGCTTCAAGACCGGCAGCGCCGAGATCCAGACCGAGATCGTTCCCGGCCAGGCCACGCGGTACGGTCTGCAACTGACCACGCCCAACGCCCTCAAAGAAGGCCAGGGGCTCGAGGCCCTGGTCGACGGCGGCGACCTGGTGCTCGGCGACGTGCGAACGCCCTTCAAACTCGCCGCCGACGGCAGCGTGAAGATGCGCCTGATCGCCCACGCCGGAACCGCCAGGCTCTGGGTGGACGGCCGCATCGCCCTGACGACTAAATACAAACCCACCGCCCCGGTGATCGTCGTGCTGCGCGCCAAAGGTGGACAGGCCACGTTCCGAAAGCTGGAGTTCTGGGAGCTGCGTTGAAGGAGCCTGGATCAGGCGCGCACTAACCGCACCAGCACTGTCCCTGCAGCGATCACACGCGAGCTAACGTTCCGGTTCAGCGGGCGGTATCCTTCCGCCGTGATCCGCACCCGCGCGCCAAAAGGCGGAAACCGTCCAATGCAATACGCTCCGTCGGATCCCGTGGCACGCCTATCGCAGATGTTCCACTGCATTGCCAGAGGCCTCGTCTCCACCCATGCATTGGTGACCGGCTTACCGCTGCGCCGATCGAGCACCTGGATAAGAAGTTTCTGTGCCGGCTTCACCCGCACGACAATCGGGCGGCTCTTCCGCCGTCCGCTCATTGTCACGCGGGTGCGGCCGAAGAAATGGGAATTGTAGAAGTCGCGGGCTTCGCTCAAGGCGATGGTAAAGACGCCGTGCGGCGGCAAGGTCAGGCGGATGCGGCCATCATCCTGGCCTCCATAGAAGCCTCCAAGTGGAACAATTGCCGGAGGCATTACTCCACAGCGACAGAGGGCTTTCTGCCGTACTGGCCTACCCGTTGACCCATGCACTGCCTGACACTCCAGCGGGATCATCTCCTTCTCGTTGAAATCGACGGTTTGACTGCGCGCGGGTGCGGTGCAGTAGCCATATATTCTGTCTTGATCTGGGCCGCGGCCGTACGAATGGATGTGCAGGCGCCCGCGGGCGGCGCGCATCGCCAGGAGATACTCGCCCTTTTCGTTGGCGGCAAGGCGGTTGAACCCGCCCGGATTGATCGGCTCATACGATGCCTCGACCATTGCCCCAGGGACCGGATTGCCCGCGGCATCGGTCACGCGGCCGCTGATCACGGGACCGCACCTGAGCTTCATGTCTCCCGGCGGCGCCCCAGGTCCAACCTTCTTCTTGCTGTAATGCATCGGATAGCGTGGGTGATAGACGCTGATGTGGTGCAGCCCCGGAGACAGTCCGCTGATGACGTATCGACCTGCCGCGTCGGTCGTGGTTCTCTTGCCCTCGCTGCCGCAGCACACGAGCCGCACCGCGCCGCTGACCGCACTGAGCTCCACGCAAGCGCCGGCGACCGCACGCCCGGTCTTTGCATCGGTGATGCGCCCCCGCAGGGTCTGCCCCGGGCGAAGCGTCACCGTTAAGGCCGCGCGATGGTCCCGGCGGGGCAGAAGCTGAAGATGGTCCTGAATGTGATCGAGATACCGTGCGTGGCGCACGCGCAGCGTGGAGTGAAACTCGTCGCTGATCCAGGCGTTCAAACCCCGAAGGACGATCTGTCCGTGGACATCGGTGACGGCACAGGCATCGCCCCCGGGCAAGCGGCTTGTGCCGGTGGTCAGAGGGATGTCGTCATAGCCCTTATAGAAGTCCCCCGCCGCGACAGGGCAGCCGCTCAGCGGCCGCCCCCGCGGGTCACGCACTGTTACGACAAGATCGAAGCCTTCGGTCAACTGGGACGATAGTTCGTGACGTTCCTTGTCCTTAAGGATCTTTTGTGCGGTTTGTGGTTTGCCACGAACAGCGCCGCCGATATAGGCGAAACCCTCGGCCCAAATCTCCTGCATCAGCACCGCGCGCGAACCGGCCGCCCAACTCATCGTGTGGCGATACCGTCCTGTGCCGTTGGTTCTGGTGGTGACGTCGCAGAGGATTTCACCGTTGTAGAGAAGTGTTCGCACGGTCGCTCGTGCGACGGGCTTTCCGGTAAGACGGTCCGCAACGCGTCCATAGACCACCGCCCGGCAATTGGCGCCCATGATTCACTCCTTGCAGGCATATGCTGCCGCTGGGACCGCGTGGTCCTCGACGACGATGAACCGCATTCCATTTTGGAGTCGAAAAGAACTGTCACCCATGCCCAAAACTGTACCCGGTGGCTGGGCGGTCAGGCAATGACCGGCTTGAGGGAAGTTATTTCTCCGCCGGTTTGGGCACCAGCAGGACGCGGCAGCAGTGGGACTCGATGACGGCCTGGGAGACGCAGCCCAGCAGGAGGTGGTGCAAGGGCCCGTGGCCTCGGGTGCCCATCACCAGCAGGTCGATGTTCTGACGGATGGCCTCGTCGATGATCGTGTCGTAGACCTGCCCCTGCACCAGCAGGGCGGTGGCGGGCAGGCCGCGGGCTTTCAGGGTGTTTTCGATCTGCTCGAGGCGCTGGCGCAGTCGCTCGAGATCGCGGCCGCTCCACTGCCTCTGCGATGGCGGGCCGATCTGGTGGGTGACGAGGTCGCGTTCGTCTGCGGCCACGTGCAGGATCACCATCGATCCGCCCAGGGCGGCGGCCAATTCCGCTGCTGTCTCGATGACCGCGTCGGTGACGGGCGAGAAGTCCACCGCTGCCATGACGTTCTTCATGGTCTATTGTATTGCGCAAGACGCTTGTGCCTCTTGTTGGGGCGGATATCATGTCTCTTGCGAGGCAAGCCCCCTCGCGGTGCGTCCTGAGGGACGGTACGAACCGATCCGGCGTTGGCGGAGCGTTGATGAACATCGGACATCCTGCTTTCTGGGCCGCGACCGTCGCGGCGATCATCTCCGGTTATTTTGCGCTGATCAGCTACACGCTGGGTTGGCAGCGGCGGCTTCAGCTTGAGGAGAGTTTTTCGTCGCCGGGGGGGCGCCGCCGCCTGGACTGGGTCGAGTCAAACCTGCGCCCGCTGCGCCTGATGGTCTCGCTGGTGCGCAACCTGGGCAACCTGGTGCTGATGGTGGCGATCGTGCAGTTGATCGTCCCGGCGGGCAATTACACGCTGTGGCGGCTGATCGGCGCGATCGTCGCCGCGGCCGGCATCATCGCCATCTTCGGCGTGGCGATCCCCCACGCCTGGGCGACCTACTCCGGCGAGCGGGTGCTGGCCGGCACCATGCCGGTCCTGATCGCGTGCCGGTACGCCTTCTATCCGGTGACGGCAGTCATGTCGGCCTTCGACAAACCGATCCGCCGCCTGACTGGATCGGTCGAGGCGACGGCGGCGGAGAACGGCGAGGCGGCCAAGCAGGAGATTCTGCAGGCCGCCAGCGAAGGGCGTCTCGAGGGCGCGGTCGGGGCGGCGGAAGTGGAGATGATCGAGTCGGTGATGGAGTTCGCCGAGACCCGTGCCGGTCAGATCATGACCCCGCGCACCGACATCTTCGCCGCGGCGATCGACATGCCCTGGGCGCAGCTCGTCCAGGCGATCATCGAGTCCGGGCACACGCGCGTGCCCGTCTACCAGGGCAACCTCGACAACATCGTCGGCATCCTCTACGCCAAGGACCTGCTGCGCTACGTCGTCGAGCACGAGCCCGGCGATCTGCGGTCCATCCTGCGAAAACCCTACTTCGTGCCCGAAACCAAACCGCTCGACGACCTCCTGCGCGACTTCAAGGTCCGAAAAATCCACTTCGCCGTCGTTCTGGACGAATACGGCGGCACGGCCGGCATCGTCACCATCGAGGACGTCGTCGAGGAGATCATCGGCGAGATCACCGACGAGTACGACCAGCCCGAGCCGGCGATGATGCACCGCATCGACGCCAACAACGCCGAGGTCGACGGGCGCATGCGCGTGGACGAACTCAACGACGAACTGGACCTGGACCTGCCCCAGGACGAAGACTACGACACCATCGCGGGCATGGTCTTCGCCGAACTGGGATACATCCCCAGCGCCGGCGAAAAACTCGAAGCCCATGGCGTGCGCGTGACGGTGCTGGCCGCCGACGAGCGCAAGATCACCCGCCTGAAAGTCGAAGCCCTTCGGGAAAGCTCGCAGATCGAATCGGCCTGACGCCTAAACGCTCCTCAGCCACGGGGGAAAAGTCGCGGCGGAGGCACCAAGTATTTATCAAAGCCGTTGTGTGGCTTTGATGAATACTTGCGCTGGTCAGGGGTACGCGGCCCCAATGAAGAAGTAATTCACACAACGAATTACTTCTTCATTTAGTGCCTCCGCCGCGACTTTTCCCCCTGCAACTGAGCAGATACCAATAAACGCGCCTAGAATTTTTCGTGTGGGTTCCACGGTTGTGGAGCCCGGCTGCTCGAACAACAGGGGATCAAGCTCAGGAGGGGAACACATGGCTACCATGGAACATAGAGATCCGGTATACGCTCCGGGGGACTATCGTAGTCTTCCCCGGCGCAGCGCATGGGGCGCGATCTTCGCCGGCGCCGTGATCGCGATTTCCGTTCAGTTACTGTTGGCGGTGCTGGGGGCCGCAATCGGCATTTCGGTCTTCGGCACAACGGAGGGCGAGGTCGCCCGCACCATCGGGATCGGCGCCATCATCTGGTGGGTGATCGCCACGTTGGCCAGTCTCTTCTGCGGCGGGCTGGTGGCAGCCAAACTGGCTGGCACGCGCCGTCCGTTCGAAGGGACGCTGCACGGAGCGGTGACCTGGGGCGTGGCGACCCTGGCCAGCGCCCTGCTGCTGGGAACGCTGGTCGGCGGCGCCTGGACGATGCTGGCTACGACGGAAGAGCCCGCTCTGCAGCGCGACGCCATGCCCGGAGTGACGGCTTCGCCTAATCTGCAGCAGTATCTTGGCCCCACCGCCGGGGCGGCATGGGGTCTGTTCTTTATGCTGCTTCTGGGCCTGGCTGCGGCCATCGTCGGCGGGATTGTCGGCTCGCGCCTGATACCCTACGACGCACCCGAGCCCACAACGAGGATGGGCCCAAGCTAACGCCTTCTACGAACAGGCTGAACGAACGGGGGCGGCAGGATGATCCTGTCGCCCCTTTCGCTTATCCGGATATTTCACCGCTGCCGATAGATCAACCCGCGGAGGTCGCCGCGGCGGATTTGAATTCCGAACCCAGGACCCATACCGCGCAGAAAAGATTTACGCCGCCGTGCAAAAAAGGGACAATGGCGATCAGCGGCCCTTGGGCCGGTGGAGTTACAGACATGCGTAGAAATATCGTACATGGCGGCGCGGGGTCCCTGGCGTATGCGATTCGCGAGATCGTCCAGATCGGCAACCGCTTCCAGAACCTGGGCGTGGATCTGACCTGGGAGAACATCGGCGACCCGGTGCATAAGGGCGAGAAGATCGAGCCCTGGATCCGCCAGATCCTGCACGACATCGTCGACCAGGACGCCTCGTGGGCGTACTGCGACACCGCCGGCGTCCCGGCGACGCGCGAGTTCCTGGCCGCCGAGGTCAACCTCCGCGGCGGCGCCAGGGTCACGCCCGACGACATCATCTTCTTCAACGGCATCGGCGACGCGGTGGCCAAAGTCTACGGTTTCCTGCGCCGCGAGGCCCGCGTCATCGGGCCTACGCCGGCTTACAGCACGCACTCCTCCGCCGAGGGCGCCCACAGCGGCTACGAGCACCTGACGTACGAGCTGGACCCCTACAACGGCTGGATGCCCGACCTGGACGACCTGCGCCTCAAGTGCAAGTACAACGACTCGATCGCGGCGATTCTGCTGATCAACCCCGACAATCCCACCGGGGCCGTCTACCCCCGCGAGATGCTCGAGGGGATGGTCGCCATCGCCCGCGAGTTCGACCTGTTCCTGATCTGCGACGAGATCTACACGCACATCGTCTACAACGGGCACAGGACCCTGCACCTGTCCGAGGTCATCGGCGATGTCTGCGGGATCGTCATGCGGGGCATCAGCAAGGAATA
This sequence comes from Planctomycetaceae bacterium, assembly GCA_039680605.1. Lineage (NCBI taxonomy): Bacteria > Pseudomonadati > Planctomycetota > Planctomycetia > Planctomycetales > Planctomycetaceae > Planctomycetaceae bacterium. The sequence continues at coordinate 125,303 of JBDKTA010000004.1, forward strand.
TCCCTGGCCGGGCTCGCGCTGCGGGTGGATCGAGGTGCTCAACGGGTCGCGCGACCCGATGTTCCGCACGTATGTCAACTCGCTGCTGGCCAGCAAACGCCTGGAGGTCTGCTCGACGACCGCCCCGCAGCTTTCGATTCCGCCGGTGATGGGCAACGGCCGCTACAAGGCCCACCTGGCCCGGCGGGCGGGCATCTTCGAGGCCCGCGCCCGCGAGGCGGCGGCGATCTTTCGAGACACCCCAGGCGTGCATGTGAACATGCCCAGCGGGGCGTTCTACATGACGGTGCTCTTCGAGAAGGGTGCGCTCAACAACCGCCAGAGGCTGGCGATCGAGAACCCGCAGATCCGCCAGATGGTCGAGCAGCAGGTCGCCGGGGCCGCCAACGACGCCCGCTTCGTCTACTACCTGCTGGGCGCCACGGGCATCTGCGTGGTGCCCCTGACGGGCTTCTACTGCAAGCGCGACGGGTTCCGCGTGACGCTGCTGGAATGCGACGACGCCAAACGCGCCTGGACCTTCAAGACCATCGCCAACGCGATTGGCGAATATCTGGGTAGCTGAGAATCGCGTTCCATCATGAAGACGCCAACCAGCAAGCTGGAATGATCGCCTGTCTTCCCGCTTGCGGGTTGGCGTCTTTTTCTATGTAATCCGCGCATGGTCATCGCCTCGCACATCATCATGACCGGGTACGGACACTGGTTACCCAACGACCCGCGCGGGAGTCTCTCAAGGGAACTGCGCGAAGTGAAGCTCGCTCCTCTGGGCGAAATTCATTTCGGTCGCAAAGCGATACAACCCACGCGCGAGCAGTTGCGGGCGTTCCACAAAGCTGCGAAAGAGCAACTGGAGCATCCGATCCTCTGGTTTGAGCAACCTCACCGCGCTGCCATCGCCCAAGCGATCGCGCAGGTTGTTCAGGAAGATCGCCTCACCTGCTACGCCTGCGCCATCCTCCCCAATCACGTCCATCTGCTCATCCGCCGCCACCGCCAGACGCCCCAAGTCACCCTGCATCGACTGCGAACACTTTCTCGAGAACTGCTGCGCACGCGAGAACTTTGTCCCCACGAGCACCCCATCTGGAGCGCCGACGCCTTCACCCTCTATAAGGACAGCATTCAGCAGATGCGGACGTGCATCGCCTATATTGATGGCAACCCTCCCAAACACCGGTTGCCCCCGCAGCGATGGGATTTCGCGGTGCCATATGACAACTGGCCTTTCCATAAGCTCAATTCCTCAGGCATCGCGGATGAAACCTGACAAAGGAATTTCCTTTTGTTTCGCCCCTCATTTCGGGCAAACTTTCACCTCCTGACAGAAGGAGCCTGCTATGTCGTTCAAAGACGGATGGGCGGCGGTGCATCTGGAGATGCCTCGACGCGTGCCGCGGACGGAATATTCGCTCGAAGGGCACTGGGAGTATCTCTCGGCGCTGACGGGCAAGACCATCACCATCGACTCGCCCGGCGAGGTCAAGTGGGCCGCGGCCCAGGAACTCTGGCGCAAGTGGAACTTCGACTTCTATTGGGGCACCATCATCGGCGGGCAGTACTTCGGCAAGTGGCAGACCGACATGGGCCACGCGGTCTACGCGGCCGGCGGTGTGGATTACCGCTCCATCGGCGGCTGTCCGTTCAAGACGCCCGAGGAGGCGTTGGCGCTGGACCCCGAGAGCATGTTCACCGCGCCCAACCACGCTGAGCTGGTCAAAAACTTCACTGATAGCTGGCAGAACACGCGCAAGAACCCGGCGATGGACGGCGTGCCCTCGACCGGCATCTACACCACGTGCATCTCCGGGCTGATCGCGATCTTCGGGTGGGACATGCTGCTGCTGGCGGCAGGGACCGACCCGCAGGCCTTTGGCGAGATGACCAATCGCTACTGCCGCTGGATGCAGCGGTGCTTCAACGCCCTGGCCGAGGCCGACGCGCCGGTTGTGATGATCCACGACGACATGGTCTGGACGGCCGGGGCGTTCATCCACCCCGACTGGTATCGCAAGTACGTCTTCCCCAACTTCAAGAAGTACTTCGCCCCGCTCAAAGACAGCGGCAAGAAGATCACCTTCACCGCCGACGGCAACTACACCGAGTTCATCGACGACCTGGTCGACGCCGGCGTGGACGGCTTTGTGCTCGAGCCCATGACCGACATGGCGTACATCGCCGAGAAGTACGGCCGCACGCATTACTTCATCGGCAACGCCGACACGCGGATCCTGCTGCACAACGACAAGAAAGCCATCCGCGCCGAAGTCGAGCGCTGCATGGCCATCGGCAAGAAATGCCCGGGCTTCTTCATGGCCGTGGGCAACCACATCCCCCCGAACACGCCGGTAGACGCGGTGATCTATTACAACGAGGTGTACGAGGAACTCGCCAAGCGGTAACCGCCTGGGTCCACAGCGCGTGTCGCAGGCACTCCAAAAAAAACCTCGATCCTCGGGGCGAGCCGAGGATCGAGGATCTGCTATTGCGGAATTCGTTTTTTACTTCTTGGCGGCCGCGGCGACTTGCTTGGCCAGACGGCTCTTGCGTCGGGCGGCGGTATTTTTGTGGATGGTGCCCTTGGCGGCGATTTTGTCGAGGCGCTTGTAGACGACCTTGAGGTCAGCGGCGGCCTGGTCGGCCTTGCCCGCGTCGATCGAGGCTTCGAGCTGGCGGACGGAGTCCTTGATCTGGTTCTTGCGCCAGCGGTTGCGCATGTTCTGCTTGACGTTCTGTCGGATGCGTTTCTTTGATGAGGGTCTGTTGGCCACGTCATACTCCCGGGCCCGCAGGCCCGCACGTTTCAGTTAACCGTTCGAAGATCGGGGATTATACAGCACCGGTCGCCGGACACAAGCAAAAATACGCTTCTTCCTGCGACCTCGGCGTCCTCAGCGGCTCCAATCGTTTATTCCGTTCCGAGTTTCTTTCGCACGTTGTCGAGGCGCTGGCGCACGTCGCGGTAGTTGTAGTCGAGCTGGGCTACCTGCGAGAACTGGTCTTCCGCTTCCTTGAAGCTGCCCATGTCGACCAGAACGTTTCCGAGGTTGAACCGCAGTTCCTTGCTCTTGTCTTCGCTGACGTCGCCTTCCAGAGCCTTGGCGTAGGTCTCGGCGGCTTCTCGGAGCATGCCTTTGCGGTGGAACGCCTGGCCGAGTTGGCTCAGGGCTCCCAGGCGGCGGCGCGGGTTGCGCTGGGCCTGCTGGAAGGACCCGATGGCCTCGTCGTAGCGCCCGGCGAGGAACTGGCGTCGGCCCAGTTCGAACTTGATGTCCAGATCGGTGGGATAGTTGGTGGCGCGCTCGGCGTATTCCTCGAGTTCGAAGGCCAGTTGGCGTTTGAGCTGGGCGGCGGCGCCTTCCTTGTCGCCCTTGGCCATCAGTTCGCGCCAGCGGCGGGTCATCTGCTTGATGCGCACCTCGCCGATGCGCAGCTTGAACTGGTAGGCGCCGATCTGGTGGTGGGCCTGCGTGAGGATGTCGACGGCCTGGTTCTCATGTTCTTCGTCTTCGATCTTCAGCAGCGCGTCGACGACGGCATTGACCTTGCCCGGCACGGTGGGCGCCTGGTGGTACTCGGTCTTGGCCCGCTCGATCTGCTGGAGCAGGAACGCGCGGTCCTTGACCATCGAGTCGTCCTGCGCCAGGCGCGTCTGCTCGGCCATATCGGCCACGGTATCGGTGAATTTGTGTCCGTCTTCCACGAACTTGCCTTGCCGGATGGCAAACTCGCCGGCGGTGTCCGAGAGCAGCTTGGCGATCTCGCCGTCGGCAGGATCGATCCGCTTGGCGTGGTCCAGTGCCTGCAGGGCCGTACCGTAATCGCCCAGTTCCTTCAGGGCCTTGCCCAGTTGTATCAGCGTGCGCTTGCTGGGCTTGTCAACCTGGCGCATCGCCACGAGCATGATGTTGCACATCCAGCGCACCACGTCGTTGAGCGACATCGCCTGCGCGGCCTTGAGCACCTGCTCCATGTAGACCATCGAGCCGGGGTCTTTGCCCAGCAGCCACTCGGCGTTGATGAGCGTCTCGAGCGGGTCCTTCACCGGACGGTGCTTGAGCTGGTCCATCATGCCCGCGGCCTTGCCGCCGGCGGCCTTGCGCTTCACCGCCGTCAGGCGCAGCGGCTCATGCCCGCGTTCGACGTTGGCCGGTTCGCGCCGGATGCCTTCGAGGTACATCTCCAGGGCGAAGTCCCAGTTGCCGGTTTCGGCGACCTGGTCGGCGCGGTCAAAAAACGCCTTGCCCTTGATCGTCGGCCGCGGAGTATTGTTTTGTGGTGTGCTGCTCATGTTCGGGAGGTACCCTGAATATTACGTCGCAGGAGGCCCCGACGCAAGGGCATTCGCCATCGCCAGCACCTGTTGCGGCGAGAGGTCCTGCGGACGGTCCGCCGCCCGGGCGCCGGCCGCTTCGAGCGCAGCGAGATTCATCCCGCTCTTGCGCAGGATGGTCCCGATCTGTTTTCGGCGATGGCCAAAAAGCGTCGAGAGCAAATCCTGCAGCAGGTCCAGGTTGGCGACTGCGGCGCCCCCCGCGGCGTCAACGTCGATCCGCATCATGCGGCTGTACACGTTCGGCGCCGGCCAAAATGCCGTCGGCGGCAGGACCGGCCCCAGCATGCATCGCCCCAGCAGCGCCACGAGGATGCTGACGGGCCCATACTCGCTGGAACCGACGGCGGCCGTGAACCGCTCGGCCACCTCCCGCTGCACGGTAAACGTCAACCGCTCGAACACCGTAGCATGGGCATCTTGCCCATGAGTCGCATGGGCGTCTCGCCCATGCTCCCCCTCTTGTGGCATGGGCGTCTCGCCCATGCTCCCGGTGGCATGGTCGCCCCGCCCATGCTCCCCGTCGTCCCCATCCTTCAAGACCAGCGGTGAGACGCCCGTGCTACGGCGCATCGCGTGCCAAGACTCGATCAGGCACTGCGCCACCAGCGGCGTGGCAATGTTGTACGGCAGATTGGCCACCAGGTGCGCTGCGCCGCCGAGGCGTTGCATGATCGCGGGATTGATCTGGTGCTTGCCCGACAGGGCGTCGGCATGCAGCAGCGTGACGTTGCCCAACCGCGCCAGGCGCGGCCAGAGCATCCGGTAAAGTCCGGCGTCGATTTCGACGGCCACGACGGCCGCGGCGCGGGCGGCGAGTTCTTCGGTCAGCGCGCCGGTTCCGGGCCCCACCTCGAGCACGGTCGCTCCGGGCGGCACGTCGGCCAGTTCCAGCAGGAGGCGCATGAGGTTCTGATCGATCAGGAAGTTCTGACCGAACTTGCGATTGGGCGCCAGTCCCGCCTCGTCGAGCATCGCCCGGATTTCCGTGAGCGTTTGCATGGCGATGAATCTTAACCGCTACTTGCGCGGCGCGAAGGTGCGTTTATCGAGAACCGCGTTGGCATATCGTTCTCTGCCATCTAATCCGAAATCTGAAATCCGTTATCCGCAATCACCAACACCCGCTCGGCCAGATGCTCGGGCGTTTCGTCGGGTGCGGCGTCGAGCCATTGGACGGCGGCCCAGCGGCGGTGCCAGGTTCGCTGTTTCTTGGCCAGGCGGCGGGTGTTGATCTTGATCTGTTCGGCCGCCTCTTCGAGGGTGCAGCGCCCTTGGAGGTGCTCGATCATTTCGGCGTATCCGACGGCCTGGGCGGCTTGCATGCTCAGGCCGGGCGGTTCGGCGAGCAACGCGGCGACCTCGTCGCGCAGGCCCGCTTCGATCATGAGTTTTGCCCGCAGGTTGATCCGGCGGGCCTGGTCGGCCTTGTCGCGCCGCAGACCGATGAACGTGCAGTCGTACCGCCCCGCCGCGCCGGGGGCGTCCCACTGTTCCTGATGGGCGCTGATGGGCTTGCCCGTCACGCGAAAAACTTCCAGCGCCCGCACGATGCGACGCTGGTCGTTGGGATGAATGCGCCGCGCCGCCTCCGGGTCCGCCGCCGCCAGCTCGGCGTGCAAGGCCGCCAACCCCTCTGCCGAGGCGCGGGCCAGCAGTTGCTCCCGCACCGCCGCGTCGGCCGAAGCGCCCTCGAAAAGCCCCTCCGACAGGGCCTTGATATACAGGCTCGTGCCGCCTACGGCGAGAATCGGCCGGTCCGCGGCGGCGATCTGCGCCACGGCCGCATCGGCATGAGCGAGGTACTGCGCGACCGAGAAGCCCTCGCTGGGTTCGACCAGGTCGATGCAGTGGTGCGGGATCTCCGCCCGCACGGCGGCCGAAGGTTTGGCCGTACCGATATCCATGCGGCGGTAGACTTTCATCGAGTCGACGCTGATGATGTGCGCCCCCGTCCGGCGCGCGAGCTGGCGCCCCAGCGATCCCTTGCCGCTGGCGGTGCAGCCAAGAATAAACGTAATCCTCGGTCGGGGCATCATGCTACTGTACTCCAAGCCGGCGGCTTTGGGCTATCCCGGTTTCACGACATTGGCTGCCGCGCCCATTGACAGCCGCCCCACGTTGCTCTACGTTTGTGGGCTGCTATCCTCTCTGGGCCTGTGTGAAAGGAATTACGGGTGGACTGGTACTACGCTAACGGCGGCGTGCAGAGCGGGCCTGTGTCGCAGGAGACCTTTCAGTCGCTGGTCGACAACGGCACCATTACCGTCAACACGCTGGTATGGCGCCAGGGCATGGCCAACTGGCAGACGTGGAGCGCCCTGCAGGCGTCCGAATCGGCTGCCCAGTCGTCGGCAGAACCGCCGCGCCAGCAGCTTTGCAGCCGGTGCGGGCTGTACTGCTCGAGCGACGACATGATCCAGTACCAGGGGCGGTGGATCTGCGCCACGTGCAAACCGGCGTTTATTCAGCAGGTGCAGGAAGGCGCCCCCGTGGCGCCGCCGGTACAGGGTCCCTGGGCGATGGGCGAGCGCAACAGCGGGTACGCCGTCGCCTCGCTGGTGCTGGGGATTCTGGCGATCCCGACGTGCCTCTGCTACGGTCTGCCCGGAGTCATCTGCGGGATCCTGGCGGTGGTCTTCTCGAGCATGGCCCAGCGCCAGATCGAGGCTGGCGGCGTTTCGGCCTCGTCGGCGGGCCTGGCCAAAGCGGGCAAGATCTGCGGTTGGATCGGCCTGGGTCTGAGTTTGGTGGCCGTGATCGGGATCGTCATCGCCTTTGTGGTTGCCGCGGCAAGCCATCCATGAGCCTGGGATCACACATCGCTCCCGAGAGCGTCGTTCGCTGCGGCAAGTGCTACTCGCCGCTGCCGGCGGAGGCGTGCAATCGCTCCGACGCCACCCGCTGCCCATCCTGCGGCACGGCGCAGATGGCATGGGTGTTCCCTGCCGCGCAGCGCCCGCACGAGGCCGGCCGCAGCGGACGCACACTGCTGGGCGAGGACCAGGCAAGTTGTTTCTATCATCCCAATAAGCAGGCGTCGGTTCCCTGTGACCGGTGCGGGCGGTTCCTGTGCGACCTCTGCGACGTGCGGGTGGGGCAGCATCATTACTGCCCGCAGTGCCTGGACCAGCCGGCCCAGGGCATGGTGGACCTGCAGAACTCGCGGGTGCTCTACGACAAGATCTGCCTGAGCGTGGCGATCCTCCCGCTGGCGCTGGGGGTGTTTCCTTCGCTGCTGGGCGCTCCTGCCGCGGTGGTGCTATGCTTCATCTTCTGGCGGCGCCCGCCGAGCATGCTCGGCGGCAGCGGCGCGCGGCGCCTTCTGGCGCTGGTGCTGGGGGCCGTGCAGATCTTCTGCTGGACCTGGTACTTCTACGTTCTCGCGGGGTCATGACCATGGAAAAAGGCTACAGACGCGCGCCGGGGTCCGCCCGCATGGGGCGCAGCCGACTGCTGCAGGGCGACGACCACCTGCTGTCGGTGACATGCGCGTTGTATTGGCCTTTTGTCGAAGAATACCGGCGTTTCTTCTTCAAAGACATCCGCGCCGTCACGGTCCACCAGACCTCCATGGGCACGTGGCGCAGCGTCGTCTTTGCGGTTCTGGCCCTGGTGCTGCTGCCTTGGCCCTTCGTCGCCAACGACCGCTGGGCGCGGCTGATCCTGGTGATTCCGCCGGCCCTGTTCATGCTGGCGCTGGCATACAATATCGCTGCCGGGGCGACGTGTTGCTGCAGGGTCCACACCGCCGTACAATCGAGGGTGTTGGGCGCGCTGGGGCGAATGCGCCAGGCGCGCACGTTTCTTCGCACGATGGGGCCGCTGATCCAGAGCCATCAGCAGGCCGCCTCGCCGGGGCTGACAACGCCATGACTGTCTTGACTCATCAGCGCTGCTTCCACCACGCCTCGCGCGAGGCGGCGGCGCGCTGCCCGCAGTGCCGGCGGTTTTTCTGCCGCGAGTGCGTGACCGAACACGACGGGCGCGTGATCTGCGCCGCCTGCCTGGCGGCCATGATGAACCCGCCGCGGCGGGGCAGCGGGCTGTTGGCCGGGGCGGCTGCAACGCTGCTGGCGATGATGAGCCTGCTGATCGCATGGATGTTCTTTCACTACCTGGGCGCCGTCCTGCAGAGGCTGCCCGACACGTTCCACGGCGGCTGAAGCGGCGGTTTGTGCATGAGTATCGCATCGCATAGCGCGTCTTCGCGGGCGGCGGTTTCGCCGCAGAAGCGCCGCGCGCGATCGGCCCCCACGGCGCTGCAGATGGTCGAAGAGTCCATCCACCTGCTGCGAGTGGCCTCGCCGGCGACGCTGGGGCGGTACTACGCCGGAGCCCTGCCCTTCATCGCGGCGCTGCTGTATTTCTGGTCGGACATGCTCTACGCCAACAGCGCCGCCCAGCGATGCACCCCCATGGCCCTGGGGCTGGCGCTGCTGTACCTGTGGATGAAACTCTGGCAGGGGGCGTTCTGCCGGCGCCTGATGGTCGCGGTGCATAACGGCGGGCAATCGCCAGCCGCACCGCAAGGGGCGCCCGCGGCGTTCAACTTCCGCGCCGCTGCCCGGACGGCGGTTCTCCACGCGATCGTTCAACCGCTGCAGTTGCTCCTGCCCGCCATCCCGCTGATGATGATCGCCGGCGAGAACAACGTTACGGCCGCATTCGTCATGCTGGTGGTGCTGCCGTGGTCGGTCGCGGCCTGGGGGCTGCTGGCGTGGCTGTACGCGTACTGCCAGAACCTGCTGGCGCTGGCGGGGGCGGGGCAGTCAGCCGCGGCGGTGCTGCGCCAGGCGTGGCGGGCGGTATTTTTCAGCTTCTCAACGCACGCCGCGACGCTGCTGATCCTGTCGCTGATGACATGCGTGGTCTTCATCAACGTCTGCATCACCCTGGCGATGTTGCCGTACCTGCTGCGGATGCTCACCGGATGGGAGACATCGCTGACGCTCAGCGTCGGGTCGCTGCTGAACACGACGTTCTTCGCCATCGCCGCGGCACTGACGTTCCTGTGCGTCGATCCGCTCGTCAAAGCTCTGTACGTGCTGCGGTGCTTTTACGGCCAGGCGCGATTCACCGGGCAGGACCTGCTGGCCCAGGTTCGCCGCCAGGCCCTGCGCCGCCGCAGCGCCGCGCTGGTGGTGGTCGCGGTGGTTTTTACGATCGGGCTGGCCGCCGGCCCAAGCATGGGCGAGACCCCCATGCCACACAACGGGACCGCCTCGCGGGCCGATCAGCTCGATCAGAGCATCGACAAGACCCTCCAGCGCAGCGAATACGACTGGCGCAGCCCCAATGAAAACAAAGCCGACAAGAGCGATGCGGCCTCGTTCTTCGACTGGTTGACCCGGAAGACCGATGGGTTCTTCCAGGTTGTGCGCAAGTTGTGGGAGGATTTTCGCCAGTGGCTGCGCGAGCTTGGGCAGGACCCGCCATCGCGTGAGGGCAGGCATTCGCCCGCCCGCCAAAGCGAGGACAATAGCGGGGGCGGTGGCGGCGGGATGGACCTCAGCGGCGGCGAAGCGGCTCTCAAGCTGCTGCTCTACGGGGCCATCGGCGTGGTCGCCGTGGCCGTTATCGTTCTGGCCGTCAAGTTGATCCGGGCGCGGCGGAAGAAAGATGATGACGACGCCGAAGCGCCCGCCGCCGCCAGCGAGGCGGCCCCGGACGTGGCCGACGAGACCGTCACCGCCGACGCCCTCAGCGAAGACGGGTGGATGTCGATGGCCGCCGAGCTGCTGGCCCGCGGAGAACTGCGCCTGGCGCTGCGGGCGATGTACCTGGCCAGCCTCAAGCAGCTCGCCCAGCGCGGGCTGATCCGAATTCAAAAGTTCAAGAGCAACCAGGACTATCGCCGCGAATTGCAGCGCCGCGAGCACGTGGCCGGCGAACTGCTGGGCGCCTTCGGCGAAAACGTCGACCTCTTCGAGTACACCTGGTACGGCCTCCACGACGTCAGCGAGACCATGCTGGGCACCTTCACCGCCAACCAGGAAAGGATGCGCTCGCATGTCGAAGCTTGATCGCGTCCTGCGCGTGGCGGTGCTGCTGGGAGCCGTGGGGTTCGCCGCGGCCATGCTCGACCTGCTCCTGGGGCGCCTCGGTCGCGGCGACGTGTACCCGCCCTACTCCTCCTACCGCGCCGACCCGATGGGCACCAAGGCGCTCTACGACAGCCTCGCGAGCCTGCCGGGCCTGTCGGTCGAACGCAACCTCGACGCCCTGGAGCGGTTCTCCGGCGGCCAAGGCCAGATGATGATCCTCGCCGGCGAGGCCGGCAACCGGTTCGACCGCTGGCAGGACGCCGCCGCCGTCGAAAGGCTCGAACGTTTTGTCAACGCCGGCGGGCGGCTGGTGATTGCCCTGGTGCATCACCGCGACGCGTGGTCGGACTTCGATTGGGACCACCGCCCCACCTCGCGCCCCGCTCGCAGCAAGAGCCGCCCCGCCTCCGACAAAAGCACAACCGCCCCCGCCGAGCCCAAGGACGACGAACCGTCAGACGTCGAGCTGGGCCCGCGATGGGGATTCGCCGTCGGCGTCGCCACCGCCCCGCAAGCGGAACTGCGCGGCCGCAAGGACACGCGGCACGGCGTGGCTAGCCGAGAGGCCCGCCGCATCGCCGCGCTGGGCACCGAAGAGAGCGTGAGCTGGTTGGGCGGGCTGCACCTGGAGCCCAAGGACCCGCTCTGGAAGGTGATTTATCGCACCGATGCCGGCGCGGCGATCATCGAGCGTCCCATGGGTCGCGGCTGGCTGGTGCTGTGCAGCGACAGTTTTTTTCTCAGCAACGAGGGCTTGCGCCACCGCCGCAATCCGCGGCTGCTGGCGTGGCTGATCGGCGCCTCGGCGCGGTCGGTGATTTTCGACGAGACGCACCTGGGGATCCAGTCGGACCTGACGGTGATGGCGTTGATGCGCCGTCACAATCTCCAGACCGCCCTGGCGGCGCTGGCGGTGGTGGCGGGGCTTTATCTGTGGCGGAGCCTGTCGCACCTGGGCCCGGTGACGCGCCCCGAGGGCGCCATCGACACCGGGGCCGTCGCCGGCCGCGACTCCATCAGCGCCCTGGTGAGCCTGTTGCGCCGCGCCATCGGTCGGCGCGACCTGTTGACGATGTGCGTTCGCGAATGGTCGCGCCCGACCAAGGCCGCCTCAACGGTCTCGGCGGGCGAGGCGTCCGACGCCCGGGCGGCGCAGTTGCGCGCCGCGGCGGCGGCAGCCGGCGCCGACGATCGCACACTCGTCAACGCCTACAAAACTATGTGCCGGATTCTGGCAGAGAGGAAGTGACTTTATGGACGTGTCCGTGAAAGAGTTGCTGGACGTACTGGCCGCCGCCCGCGCCGAGGTGGGCAAGGTCATCATCGGGCAGCAGCAGGTGATCGACCACGCGCTGATCGTAATCTTCAGCGGCAACCACGCGCTGGTCGAGGGCGTACCGGGCGTGGCCAAGACGCTGCTGGTGCGGTGCCTGGCGCGCGTGCTCGGCTGCGAGTTCGGACGCATCCAGTTCACGCCCGACCTGATGCCCACCGACATCACCGGCACCAACGTCTTCGACTTCCAGAATCACCAGTTCACGCTGGTCAAGGGGCCGGTCTTCACCAGCTTTCTGCTGGCCGACGAGATCAACCGCGCCCCGGCCAAGACGCAGGCCGCCCTGCTGCAGGCCATGCAGGAGCGCCGCGTCACCATCGACCGCCAGACGCACGAACTGGGCGACAACTTCACCGTCTTCGCCACGCAGAACCCCATCGAGTACGAAGGCACCTACCCGCTGCCCGAGGCCCAGAAAGACCGCTTCATGCTCAAGATCATGATGGACTGCCCCGCACGGGCGGAGGAACTGGCTTTGGCGCGGCGGATGCTCGGGCCCGACTCGCCCGAGACAGTTCTGGACGCCGGCGGCGTGGCGGCCGTCATCCAGGGCAGCCACCTGAAGGCGTTTCGCCGCTGCCTGCAGACCATCACCGTCAAGGACGACCTGCTGGCGTACGTCGTCGACGTCGTGCGCGGGACGCGCGAGCACGAGAGCGTGCTGGTGGGCGCCGGCCCGCGCGGAACGCAGGCGCTGCTGGCAGCCGCCCGCGCCCGCGCGGCCATCGTCGGGCGCGACTTCGTCACCCCCGATGACGTGCGGGACATGGCCGGCCCTGCCCTGCAGCACCGCCTGATCCTGCGCCCCGAGTACGAGATCGAAGGGCTGACCGTCGAGGAAGTGATCTCGCGGATTCTTCAAGGACTCACGGTACCGCGCTGATGGCCCCGCAGAACCGACTGATCTGGCTGGTCGCATTGACCGCCGTCCCGCTGACGGTGGCGGCGGCGCTGTCGCCGGCGATGGCGACGGCGGTGATCGTCATCGTGGCGATCGTGATGGTGATCGCCGCCGGCGACGCCGCCGCGGGGATCGGCATCTTTGCCGGCCTGACCGTCAGCGCCCCGCGCGGCGCGCGCCTGACGCGCGACGCCGAGGGCAAGATTGAGCTGGCGGTGATCGACCGGCGCGGGCGGGCCCTGCGCCTGCGGGCGGTCCTGGCGCTGCCGCCGGAGATCTCGTGCCCGCAGGCCGACATCGCGTTCAGACTCAAGCCCCAGCCCGCAGGCCCCAGCAGCGCCTACGCCGTCTGGGACTGCCGCCCTGCCCGGCGCGGGCGGTTCATCCTCGAGACCTGCTGGGTCGAGACGCCCTCGCCGCTGGGCCTGTGGGCGATGCGCAAGGCTTTGCCCGTCCGCGTCGAGGTCAGCGTGTACCCCAACCTGGGCGCCGAGCGCCGCAGCGTGGCGGCCCTTTTCCTCAACCGCGGCGGCTACGGCATTCACGCCCAGCGCCAGATCGGCCAGGGACGCGACTTCGAGAAACTCCGCGCGTACATTCCCGGCGACAGCTACGCCGACATTCACTGGAAGGCCACCGCCAAGCGCGGGCGCCCCGTCACCAAGATCTACCAGATCGAGCGCACACAGGAAGTGTACGTGCTGATCGACTCGTCGCGCCTCAGCGGGCGGGCCATCGCGGTGCCCGGGGTTCCGCGGGGCGACGGCCTGGAGGACCTGGGCGGCACGACGAACATGCTCGAGCGGTTCGTGACGGCCTCGCTGGTGCTGGCGATGGCCGCCCAGCGCCAGGGCGACCTGCTGGGCCTGCTGACGTTCACGACGCAGGTGGACCGCTTCCTGAGCGCCCGGGGCGGTCGCGGGCATTTCCGCGCCTGTCGCGACACGCTGCTGAATGTCCAGCCCAGCGCCGTGACGCCGGATTTCGGCGAGCTGTTCTCGTTTGTCCGCACCCGCCTGCGCCGCCGGGCGCTGCTGATCATCCTGACCAACCTCGACGACCCGATCATCGCCGAGCAGTTCGCCCATCACGTGCAGGTCGTTTCCCGCCAGCACCTGGTGCTGGTCAGCTCGCTGAAGAACCCCGACGTGGCGCCGCTGTTCGAGCGCGAAGCCGCCAGCGTCGAGGAGATCTACGCCGGCCTGGGCGGGCACCTGCAGTGGCGGCGCCTGCGCGAGCTGGAGTGGACGCTGCGCCGCCGCGGGATCAACTTCCACCAGCTCAACAACGAAACCCTCAGCGCCCAACTGATCTCGCAATACGTCGCCGTCAAGCAGAGGCAGCTCCTGTGATTATCGACTTGCGACAATTCGTGGACGCCGAACAGCCGTACTGGCAGCAGCTCGAGTCGATGCTGGGCATGCTCGAGACCGACCCGGCCTGGCGGCTGGTGCGCGTGGCACAGGCTTTCCAGCCTGTGAGCTCAGAACCTGTGGAGTCACAGCCTGGAAAGGCTGTGCCACTGGACCGGCTCGCCGCACAGATCGAGCAGGTGCGGCGCTTGCACTACCTCTACGAGCGCGCCTCGGCCGATTTGGCGCGCCTGGACACATTCTGCGCCGAACCGCAGCTTCGATCATACCTCGAGGCGCTGGTAGCCCGCGCGTACGCGGTGATCCACGCCACCGCCGCCCCGCGCCGGCGCGTGCGGCCGCTGTTCTGGTTCCTCAACACCTTCCCGCAGACGTTCCGCAAACACATCAATGCGTTCTGGTTGTCGCTGGCGGTCTCGCTGGGCGCGGCGCTGATCGGGGCGCTGCTGACGGCCATCGACACCCAAGGCAAGCCGACAATCCTTCCCTTTGCCCATCTGCGTGGCGACCCGCGCGACCGGGTCAAAGACGAAGAGCAGAAGGTGCAGAACCCCTTCGGCGGGCACAAGAGCGAAGCGGCCGGCATGTACATGACGCACAACACGCGCGTGTCGATCAACACGATGGCGCTGGGGATCACCTGGGGCGTCGGGACGATCCTGATGCTGTTCTACAACGGCTTGGTCCTGGGCTCGGTGACGCTGGACTACTTCCGCGCCGGGCAGGGGACGTTCCTGGTCGGCTGGCTGCTGCCTCACGGGTCGATCGAACTGCCGGCGATCTTTCTGGCCGGACAGGCGGGCCTGGTGCTCGGCCGCGCCGTCATCGGCTGGGGCGACCGTCACCGCCTCTCGGCGCGGCTCAAGAGCATCGCGCCGGACCTGGTCACGCTGATCATCGGCGTGGCAATCATGCTCGTCTGGGCCGGACTCATCGAGGCCTTCATCTCGCAGTACCACTGGCCGGTGCTGCCGTACTGGGCGAAGATCACCTTCGGGTGCCTGGAGTTGAGCGCCCTGGTGCTGCTGCTGGGCTTTTCCGGGCGCAGCGCCGCGGGGGCCGGCGATGTCTAGCCGCCGCACCAACACGCTGGTCATCCGCACGCCCGAAGGGTATGCGTTCTCGTATCCACTGGCCGGCCCGGTGGCGCGCATGCTCGCGTGGATCGTCGACCTGTTCGTCCAGGTGGTGCTGTTCATCGGCCTGGCGATGCTGCTGGGCCCGCTGACGCCGCTGCTGGGCGGGCTGGTGCAGGCCCTGTACGCGGTGCTGGTCTTCCTGGTGGGCATCGGGTACGCCACGGTGCTCGAATGGCGCTGGGGCGGACGCACGCTGGGCAAGAAGGCCCTGGGTCTGCGCGTGATGGACAACCAGGCCATGCCCCTGACCTTCAGCCAGGCGCTGATCCGCAACCTGCTGCGACCGGTCGACTCGCTGCCGCTGCTGTACCTCGTCGGCGGCCTGTCGATGCTCCTGACCCGCCACGCTCAGCGCCTGGGCGACCTGGCGGCAGGAACCGTCGTGGTCGCCTCCCCGCGCACGTACGAACCGGACCTCAGCGTCGTGCTGGCCGACGACAAGTTCAACTCCTTCCGCGCCTGGCCGGTTCTCGAAGCACGCCTGCGCCACAAGGTCTCAGCCGACGAAGCGCGCCTGGCGGCCCAGGCCATGCTCCGCCGCGAAACTCTCCACGCCGAAAACCGCCTGCAGGTCTTTACTGAACTGGCCGAATATTTTCAGACGCTCTCGCCCTTCCCCCAGGACGCCACCGACGGCTTGTCGAGCGAGCAGTACATCCGCAATATCGTCGACAGCCTCTACCGCCCCATGGTCGCCAAAGCCCAAGCGGCCGCCAAAAAATCGAAGAGCGAGAATTGACCCCGGAGGAGGCTTAGCCCGAAAACTGCATGAACCGCAGAGATCGCAAAGTACGCAGAGAAGAAATTGGCTCAAAACAAGACCATCTAACGTCGTAAGCGGCGCTAATCTGGAAAACAGACTGTCCATGAGGCCCACTCCGTGAAGTTTCTGTAGGTCTTTTAATTCAAGACGCCTCTGCGGTCTCTGCGATCTCCGCGGTGAAATATCCGGGTTAGGGACCACTGAGTGATAGGGTCGGGACCTTCTGGGGTGGCAGGGCGACCCGCAACGGATTGGCGGGAAAAGTTCGGCAAGGTCTTTCGCGGCGACTATCATACGGGCGGGGAGGACGGGAGTTGCATCATGGGCATCGAGTTGACAGCCAATGACGTCATCGCCTTGGCCGAACAGATCGAGAAGGCCGCGTGCAATTTTTACGCTCGTGCGGCCAAGGCCGTCGGCGACCGGCGCACGCGGCAGCTCTTGTCGGAGCTCGCTGCGCTCGAACAGGTGCATGAAGACATCTTCTCGGGCCTGCGGCTGGGCAAGGAGACCCTGCCCGCCCGCATAGAAGCGGCCGCGGGGCCGATCTCGGCCGAGGTGGGGATGCTGGCCCGAGGTCTCGAAGAGACGCTGGGCGAGGTGGCGGCTTCACAAAGCAGCGCCGAGATGCTCCGCCGCGCCCTGGCCTTCGAGCAGGACAGCGTGAAGTTCTTCCAGGGGATGCGCAAGATGCTCCCCCGCGGCGCTGCGCAGAAACGCGTCGATGCGATTATCGAAGAAGAGGTTTCGCACGTCCTGATGATCTCCAGCGCCCTGAACTGGCACGGGCAGGCCGATGCGTAAGGGAAAACAGTGATCAGTGAAATGTAATCAGTAACCAGGCAGGGGGGAAAAACAGTAATCAGTGAAACGTAATCAGTAACCAGCAGAAGCAGAACGGCCGCTTTACCGATTCCACCGATCGATCACCGATCACCGATCACCGATTACTGATTACTGATTACTGACCACTGTTTTCCTTAATCACGCTGACCAGTTGGCCGTAGTCCCAGACGTTGACGTCCAGGCGGTGCCATTCGTGCATGGCCCGATCGTACGACCACTTGTCTTTATGGATGCGGTAGTGCGCCATCAGCGCTCCGGCCCGCAGCGTGCCGTCAAAGTCGTGTACGTAGATCGGCTTGGGGCTCTTGTCTACCGCCGACATGAACTGCGACAGATGGTCGGCTGACATGTCCATGGCGCCGAAGGGAATCTCCACAAGCGTCATTGCGCCTGCCGCGGCCAGTTCGCGCTCCCGATCGCTGGGCGTGATGGAGATGATCGTCTTGATGCCCAGCTCCTTCAGGGCGGCGATACCGGCCTCGGATGTGATGTCGCCGCCGCGATAGATCTTGTCGGCGTACTGCACGATGTAGAAGCGGATACCGTCGCGGTAACCGGTTACCTTGTACGCATCGCCCTCGGGCCAGGGGCCCACGGCCACGCCGCCGACGTATGCCCGCTGCGGCGCGCCGGAGCCCATGTCGGTGGCGTCGTTGGGCTGCGGCGGAAGCGGCGCCGGAATGTTCCCGCCCGTCATCGGCTGCAGGATCGGGCACTGATAGGCCGTGTGGCATCCGCCACCCAGCATCGCCGCAACGGTTGCTGCCGCCAGGACGATCATGATTCGCGCGCTCATTTCGGGCTCCTTTACGGTTCAGGCATTATACCGCCGCGGACACGAAAACGAGCGATTTCGTGCGCCGCGGCGCCACGGCGAGCGATTGATTCAACTGGAAATCACAGCCGCTGCTGATACGATATAAGAGATTGATGTTCTTGACATCTTCAGGCACCGCCCGGGGCGGCGTGTTAAAGCCGACCCGTCCGCGGGCCTGAGCGGAGCACGGCCATGATGTATCCTCATTTTTTCCGGTTGGTCGTATGGGTGGTGGTTCTTTCGAGCGGGGCGGCGGCGATGGGACAACCCGGCGGCGGCGACGCCGTCGCGGCCATCCAGCGGGCGTCGAACATGAGCGAGGCCGGCAAGGCCTACCTGGCCGCTCTCGATGCCGACAGGAAGAACCCACAGGTCTACCAGGCGTATATCAGCAAGCTGCTGGAACTCGGTCAGGCGCGCGTGGCGGTTCCGGCGGCAGAACAGCTCAGGAAACTGGACAACCAGCAGGATAACGCGCTGGCGGCCGGCGTGATCGGGTACAACCTGGCGTCGCGTCACAAGATCGGCGAGGCGCTGCCGCACCTGGTTCGGGCGGCCAAGGGCGACCCGGACAACTCGGGGCTGATCCATAACATTGCGACGCTGTCGGTGTGGGTTGCGCGCAGCGACGAGAAGGCGGGGGTTCCCAATGACGGCGCGGCGCTGGTGGGCGAGGTGTCCGAGCAGATGAAGTCCAAAGACGGTTACGAGCAGGCCGCCGCGGCCGCCACCGCCGCTTTCGACAACCGCGCCAACGCGGCCAAAGCGCTGCAGGATAAGCTGCCGGAGTACCAGGACGCCCTCAACCGCGCCAACTCGGAAGGGTCGCAGCTCGAAGCGCGCTGGGGGCAGTTGCAGACGCAGTGGAACACGTGTGACTCGAACTTCCGCCAGGCCCAGCAGGATCTGCAGCGGGTGATCAGCGCCAGCGGGTACTCCCAACTGACGCCCGAGCAACAGCTCTCCTCCCGCCGCCTGTACGAAGACCGCATGCGCCAGGCCCGCAGCGAAGCCGCGCGCGTCGATCAGGAACGCAACCGCGTCAAGGCGCTCAATATCCAACGCCAACAGCGCATCAAGAAAGCCCAGCGAGATATCGAGATCGCGACCAAGGCCATCGAGCAGGCGGGCAAACGCGACCCGGTGCTGGAGTGGAAGCCCCCGGCCGTCAATGGCAAGATGATCGCCCAGACCCCAGACGCACAGCCCCCCGCCGCCGAACCGCCCGCGGCTGTTCCGCCCGCCGGCGAGGGCGAGGGCAAAGCGGCTGCCGTGCCCGACGGCGCGCCCGACGCGGCGGTGGTCGCGCAGTTGAAGCGGGCCAAGCTATTCCTGGCCAACGACATGAGGGCCAAGGCCGTCAAGCTGCTCGAAGAGATCATTGACAAGCATCCCGGAACCGACGCGGCCAAGGAAGCCGAGGAGCTGCTCAACAAGCGATAGGGCGGTTCATTGCCGCGGGGGCTGCGGCGGGGCGGAGGCGTCGAGCGTTTCCACCAGCAGGCGGCAGATGTTGTCCTGCACATCCTTGAAGTTCTGGGCGCGTCCTTTGAACCCATTGGCGAACATCGCAAAGGCGATCTGCGGCTTGCCTGAGCGGTCCAGCACGTATCCGCTGAGGCAGCAGACGCCATGAATGTATCCGGTCTTGCCCAGGACGCGCTGGTCGAGGGCGGTCATCCGCTTGCCCAACGTTCCGTCGGCGCCGGCGACCGACATGCTCCCGAGCACGCTGGCGGCGTCGGGGCGGGCCGCCAGGGCGGTCAGCATCGTGGTCATTCCTGCCGGCGAAACCCGGTTGCCGCGCGAAAGTCCTGAGCCGTCACGAATCGCCAACTTCGCCGGGTCCAGGCCAAACGTCTTTACCAGCGTCTCGACGGCGATTCGCGCGCTGCCTTCCCAGGTTCCGTCGCCGCTGCGCAGCAGGAGACATTCCGCCGCCATGTTCAGGCTGTCTTTGCCCGCTCGCGCCATCGCCAGCCCCAGCGGGCGGCGCGTGACGGCTACGAGTTTGGCCCCGGTCAGGTCGGCCGACCCGGGCGCCTGGGCGGGCACGATGGCGACGGGGTCCGGAGTCTGCGGATCGAACGTCAAGCCGGCCAGCACGAGGCGCTGGGCCAGCGCGCGGCCCAGCAGCAGCGGGGGGGATTTGACCGCGACGCTGACGCCGCCGCGGGTCGACGCCGACGCCACGACCGACCCCTTGAGCGTCAGGATCGAATCGTCGGCGTTGCCCGTCAGCGACCAGGTGGCGGTGCGACCGGGGCGCGTCTGGTCGATCACGCGATAGAACCGGCTGTACGGGAATATCCGCGGCGTGACCTGCCCCGAACGCAGCACGAAGGTCACGTCCAGGCAGTTGTTGTTATAGTTCAGCCGACAGGCCGGCGCCACGTAGGCCGCCCGGGCATTGGGCTCGGACCAGTCCGGCGGCGTGTACGTGCTGTCGTCGGGATTGTCCTCGATCAGCACCCGCTTGATCGCCGCGCCGCCAAGGGCGGTTTTGACGGCCGCGGCCCAGCGGTCCAACTCGTCGTAGCGCCCCAGGCCGAGGGAAGATTCCACGTCGGCGTCGCCGAGGGTCGGATCGAAGTCGCCGGCGACGAGCACGCTGGCGTCGGCCAGCAGGTAGACGCGCGTGGTGAACTGGTAGGTACTGCCCAGCCGTGCCAAAGCCGCTCCGCACGTCAGCAACTTTTGGTTGCTGGCGGGGATGAACGTTTCATCGGCGGCCAGCGCCGCCAGAGGCTGGTTGGGAAGCTGCACGATCGATACGCCGGCGCGTCCGCCGTGGGCGCGGAGATAATCGTTGACCATCGCCTCAACCCGCTGCTGCACCGCCGCCGGCTGGGGCTGCTGAGCCATGGCGGCAGTCGCCACAGAGAGCACGGAGAGCAGAAGAAGGAAGTTCACCGCAGAGGTCGCAGAGGACGCAGAGAATAAAAAGGATGAGAAGCGGGTGCGGGAGGATGGTTGGACGATTGGATGGCGGGATGACTGCAAATGTCCCGTCACCGGTTCTCCTCCTCTGCGGCCTCTGGGATCTCTGCGGTGAACTACTGGCGCAGAAGACGCAGGCGGGCAGGCGGTCCTGAAACGTCCTTGTTCCGGTTGTGGAGTCATAATCGCCAAAAGGGTCTTCTGTTGTCGGGGCTTTGAGTATAATGCATCGCGCGCCCGATCCGATAGTGATATTGGAGGGCGTGTGTCGCGAGTAAAGGAACTGCCCGGATGGTAGAAATGGCTACGCCAGAGAGGCGCGTTCACCGGCGATACCCGCTGGCCGCGGGGGTGAGCTTTGTCCACGCCCCTTCGCAGCGGCGCTTCCCCGCCCGGTGCGTCGACATCTCGCGCGGCGGGCTGCAGGTCTACGTCCCCGCCGCCGCCCCACTCAAAGCCGGACAACCCATCCGCCTGGACCTGCCCAAAGTCGAAGGCGACCTGGAAGAACTCGACCAGCGCTGCGTCGACTGCACCGTCATCCGGATCGACCGCACCACCCTGCTCGACAAAGGCTACATCTCCGTCGGCCTCCAATTTGCCCAGGCGTGAGATCCACCTGCCGGATCTGCTACTTGGTGTACAACTTCTCTGACAGCGTTCGCTCCCGGCGTTGTGAGCGCGTCTCGGGGTTGGCTAAGCCGTACTTGCCGATCGTGCGCGAGACGCTTGCGTACTGGGCCGCCCACGCGCCGCGGCTGTAGCCCCCGCCAAGCACCATCACCACCGGAACGCCGCGGCGGACGCATTCATCGATCACCATCGCATCGCGCTGGACGATGCCGCCGCTGGTCATCTGCAGGCGCGCCAGCGGGTCGCCGGCCAGCATGTCGCATCCGCCCTGGAGGAAGACGATGTCCGGCTTGGCGCGCTCGAAGGCCAGGGGCAGGCAGTGTCTCAGGGCCGAAAGCACTTCCTTGTCGCCGGCGCCGGCGGGCAGAGGTATATCCATGGGTCCGCGCTGCTTGGGGATGGGATAGATGTCGCCTTCGTGCAGGTCGAGGATGAACACGTCTTTATCGCCGCGCGTGCAGACGATGGTGCCATTTCCTTGGTGCACGTCAACGTCCACCACCAGCACGCGCCGGACCAGTCGCTCCTTCTTCAGCACGGCGATGGCGATCGGCATGTCGGCAAAAACATTGAACCCCTCGCCGTGGTCAGGCATGGCGTGGTGATACCCGCCGGCGAGGTTGATGGCGATGCCGTGACGCAGCGCCTGGCGGGCCGCCAGGATCGTGCCGCCCGTGGCCGTGCGGAAGCTGCGGACGATTCCGGCCTCGATCAAGCCCGCCGGCACCAGCCCCACCACCGGCGCCTCAAGATATCTGGCGACAGTTGCCGGATCGGCCAAGCTGTCGAGGAATGCCTGCGACTGCACCAGCCTGACCTGGTCGTCGCGGACCGCCTCGGGCACGAAGACGTCCTGGGGCTTGATCTGCCCCTCGGTGACCAGCTTGAGATAGATGCGGGCGTACTTGTGGATGTCGAAGGGGTGGAGCTTCTCGAACCCGCCCATGTCGATCTGGTAGTACCGCGAATACACCACCGAGACGCGATTGTTCAGCGCCGCCCCTGCCCGCGAATCTTCCACCGCCCTGAACGACTGTGGCGCGCAGCCGGGCCAGAGCATGAGCAATATGAAGACAAAGCCCGCTCTGACAACCGAAAGCAGCTCTTGCATATTCATTCTCCGGCAATCGTCTATTTTTCGAACAGCTCGCGCGCCAAGCCGCTCTGGCGGATGATCGCGCGCAATGTCCCCAACTTGAGTTCGCCGTGATCGGGCACTGGGACGGTGACGGAACCTTCGGGTAGCTTCTTCTGCATGGCAACGTGGCTGCCCCGTCTGCGGACCTCGACAAAACCATTGGCCTGCAAGATGCGAATAACGTCTCTGCCGGAGAAGACCCCCAGCCTACCCAATGGTGACCTCCAGGCGGTCTAGATGCACATCCCGGTCGAGCCGTTGCTGAATTTCCTCAGGGCTGGCCGTTTCCAGAAACAGACCGACTGCTTCTCTAAGATTCGCCTGTGCTTCCTCGACAGACCCGCCCTGGCTGGCCACATCCAGTTCCGGACACAAGGACACCCACATGTCGTCTTCGCGGTGAGTCAGCATCGTAAATGTTCGGGTAGCCATACTTGCGCTCCGCAACTGCTTCATTATACACTGTGCCGGCCAACTGGCCCACCAATCGACAATGGCCGGACATGATGCTACCATTTCACATCTCGTTTGTCAGAAAGGAACTGCATGAACGGACCGACGCTGGTAGTGATGGCCGCGGGGATGGGCAGCCGCTATGGCGGGCTCAAGCAACTCGAAGGGCTCGGACCGGGCGGGGAACCGACGATCGCCTATTCGATCTACGACGCCGCGAGGTCAGGCTTCGAGAGCGTGATCTTCGTCATCCGCCCGGAGATGGAGCAGGCGTTTCGTGCCGCCATCGGCGACGAGACCGCCCGCCACCTGCGCACGCGGTACGCCTACCAGCAGCTAACGAGCTTTCTGCCAAAGGGATTTGAGGCCGCCGCGGCTGCGCGGCAGAAACCCTGGGGCACCGCCCACGCAGTGCTGTGCTGCCGCGAGTTGGTCGACGGGCCCTTCGCCGTCATCAACGCCGACGACTTCTACGGTCCGGCCAGCTATCGCGCGCTGGCCGACCATCTCAAAGCCGCCGCCGACTCCGCCGCCGGCGTGGGCGATTACTCGATGGTCGGCTTCGTGCTGGACAAAACCCTCAGCGCCCACGGCGAAGTTTCGCGCGGCGTCTGCCGCGTCAACGCCGACGGGACACTGGCCGACGTGACCGAACGAACCCGCATCAAACGCTTCGACCGCGCCGTCAAGTACGCCCAGGGCGACGAGTGGGTCCCTCTCGCCGCCGACAGCATCGTCTCGATGAACATGTGGGGCTTCACCCCCTCGTTCCTCGATCACGTGCAAGCGGGCTTCGCCAACTTCGTGGCCGCCAACACCGACAAACCCAAGGCCGAGTACTACCTTCCCTCAGTCGTGGCCGACCTGATCGCCGCCGGCAAAGCCCGCGCAGCGGTCCTGCCGACCACCGAAACCTGGTTCGGCCTGACCTACCCCGAAGACCGCCCTCCCGCGCGAGCGGCCATCGCCGACTTGATCGACAAGGGCGTTTATCCGGCAAAACTGTGGCGATAGCTGGTGAAAATCCGAAACAACAAAAACGGAATCCGAAACAAACAACAAAGGAACAAGAAAGAACAAGAAGCCGGCATGGGATTTGTCGTTTGTTTTCATTGTTGCTTGTTTCGGATTTCGTGCTTCGAATTTTGGATTTGCATCAATGCACCCGCAATCAATCGTAGACCATTTTAACGTCCCCCCCGCGGCGGCCGTCGCCCTCCACGGCAGCGGGCTCATTCATGAGACCTATATCGTCACCTGCGATGACGGCACGCGGTACATCCTTCAACAGATCAATCACAAGGTCTTCCGCAACGTGCCTGCCATGCAGGAGAACATTCTGCGCGTGACGGACCACCTGTGGCGAAAAGTTCAGGAAGAAGGAGGCGATCCGGCACGCGAGGTGCTGACGCTGGTGCCGACGACGGAGGGCAGGAGCTTCTGCCGCACCGGCGGGGGCCGCGAGACGTTCTGGCGGATGTACCGCTTCATCGAAGGCGCCCGCACGTACGACGCCGCCACGCCTGCCCAGGCGCGTCAGGCCGCCGCGGCCTTCGGGCGGTTTCAGCGCCGGCTGGCGGATCTGCCCGACCCGCCGCTGCACGAGACCATCGCGGGGTTTCATCACACGCCCTCGCGGTTCGAGGCGTTCATGCGCGCCGCCGAGGCCGACGCCGCCGGACGCGCCACCGACGCGGCCGCCGAGATCGACTTCGCCCTGGCGCGCCAGGACATCGTCGCCGTGCTGGAGGACCTGGCCGCCGCCGGAGACCTGCCCCGCCGCGTCGTCCATAACGACACCAAGCTCAACAACGTCCTCATCGACGACGCGACCGGCCGGGGCCTGTGCGTGATCGACCTGGACACCGTCATGCCGGGCCTGTCGGTGATCGATTTTGGCGACTGCTGCCGCACCGCCGCGGCCACCACGGCAGAGGACGACCCCGACGCGTCGCGAATGGGCGTCGATCTGGACATGTTCGCCGCCCTGGCCGAGGGCTACCTGAGCGAGGCGAGGGCGTTTCTGACGGGCGAGGAAATCGAGCACCTGCCCTTCGCCGCGCGCCTGATCACCTTCGAGCAGGGTCTGCGGTTCCTGACCGACTGGCTGGCCGGCGACGTGTATTACAAGATCACCCGCCCGGGGCACAACCTCGATCGCGCGCGGGCGCAGTTCAAGCTGGTGCGGGAGTTCGAGGACGCTCACGAGACGATGGCCGCGATCATCCGCCGGTGCCTGGATTAACCCGGATATTTCACCGCAGTCGATCATGAACCTTCGGTTCACCCGAAACCATGAAAGTCCCGGGTGGCATGGCGACACGCGCAGCGGGTCGCCATGGGGCCGGTGCGCTGAGCATCATGGCGACCCACGAGAAACAGAAACGTGTGTCGCCATGCCACCCCACGGCGCGCGGGGGCTATTCCTGTACCGGCGGCTCCAGCACGCCCAGCTCGACCAGCGCCGCCAGGGCGGCGGCTTGCTCGGCGTCCTTCTTGCAGATGCCCCAGGCGGCTTTGAACTGCCTGCCGTTGACGCTGACCGCCACCTCAAAGCACTTGCGATGGTCGGGGCCCTTTTCGTCCAGAAGCTGGTACGAGGGGCGATGATTGAAGGTCTTCTGCAGATACTGCTGGAGAATGGATTTGTAATTGCACTGATGTTCGCTGGCCTTGGACTGGCGGATATGAGGCCCCAGCGGGCCCATGAGAAACTTCCGCGCCGCGGACAGTCCGCCGTCGAGGAAGACCGCCCCGACCACCGCCTCAAAGACCGCCGCGGCTACCGATTCCGGCAGCGGCTGGCTGCCGCCCATCCCCTTGCCCAACACCAGCGCCTCGCACAGACCGATGGCCTGGGCCATCTCCGCGCAGGTCTTGCGGGACACGACGGCAGACTTGATCTTCGTCATGTCGCCTTCGTGCAGATTGGACGGGTCGCTGTAGAGTTCGTGGCAGACGACCAAGCCGAGGATGGAGTCGCCCAGAAACTCCAGGCGCTCGTTGCTTTCCACGCGCGTGGCGGCCACCGACGCATGCGTCAGCGCCAGTGAGAGAATGGCTGGATCGTTAAAACGATAGCCGATGAGTTCCTGACATTTGTCTAGAGCGTGCTGATCCACAGACTTCGATAGCTCCAGACCGCTGACGATAACCGCCGAAGGCCTCCCCGGAGCCTTGGTGGGTATAGTCAGGGGTCCAACAAGTCACTGATCTCCGCTTATTATACGATTCAGCCGCCGCGGCGTGAAGAGGAAAAACTCGCCGCCTGACGGATCGCCCTGCGCGTGAAAAGCCTATCGGGATTGCCCGCCCGCGCGTTAGCATACCGCTCGGGACCGAGGCTGTCCCCGCCCGGGTGTTATCGAGTAGTACCGGCGATAGAAGATCGTTCGAGCGATGCAGACGGCAATGGAGTACGCACGAGGGGCCGCCGCGACTGGCGCCAGGCCGTCAGGGCCTGATGTCCGCCCCTGGGTTCTCATTCCCGCGTACAAACCCGATGAGGAGCTGCTGCGCCTGGTGGGCGCCCTGGCGGACTCGCCGGTCGTTCAGGCGGTGGTGGTCGTCGACGACGGCAGCGGAGGGCAGTACGCGGCGATCTTCGCGCGGCTGGCCCGGATCGCCCGCTGCAGCGTTGTCTCACACGTGACGAATCTCGGCAAGGGCGCCGCCCTGCGAACGGGCCTCAATTATGGCGCGACGCGCCTGTCCGATTCCGTCGGCTGCGTCACCGCCGACGCCGACGGGCAGCATCGCCTGGAGGATATCCTTCGTGTGGCCGCTCGGCTGGCGGAGGCTCCGCGCAGTCTGGTTCTGGGCGCGCGGGCCTTTGAAGGCGAGGTGCCTCTTCGCAGCCGGTTCGGCAACCGGGTCACGCGGACGACGCTGCGCCTGGTGACGGGGCTGCGGCTCAGCGACACCCAGACGGGCCTGCGGGGGATACCGGCGGCGTTCATCCCGGACATCGTGCGCCTGCGGAGCAGCGGTTATGACTTCGAGATGGAGATGCTGCTCGAAGCCCATCGCGTAAAGGTCGTAGTCGTCGAGGAGCCCATCGCCACGATCTACACCGACAACAACAGCGGGTCGCATTTCAGCCCGCTGCTGGATTCGATGCGGGTATATTTCGTGCTGCTGAGGTTCGCCGCCGTCTCGCTGCTGACGGCGGGCGTCGATTTCGTGGTCTTCGCGGTCTCGATGTGGATGGCCCCCAACGTCCTGCTGGCGATGGCGGCCGGCCGCGCGGCGGCCATCGCCTTCAACTACCACAGCAATCGCAAAATCGTCTTCCGCTCCAGGAGCACGTCGCGCTGGACGTTTCCGGGATACCTGGCGCTGGTGATCTTCAGCGGCCTGGTCAGTTACGCCCTGATGCAACTGCTGGGCAACCTGGCCGCCCTTCCTGTTCTGGCCTCGAAAGTGGTTGCCGAATCCATCGTGTTCGTCTTCAACTTCGCCGTGCAGCGGGACCTGATCTTCCGCGGCCGAGGTGACGTGGAATGACCGCCTCGACGGACTGGCAAGCATACTACGGTCGGCCGTTTTGCGCCTCGGGGCTGTCGCGCCGGTACACGCGGCGGGTGCTGCTGGGGATGATGGAGCGCTTTATCGACCGCTCGGGCGGCGCGGCGCTGCGCGTGGCGGAACTCGGCGGCGGCGGCAGTTGCTTTCTACAGAGCGTTCTGGCCCTGCTGCCGCTGGAGGAGTATCACGTGTTCGACACCAGCGCCGCCGGGCTCGAGCGGGTCCGCCAAGAGGCCCGGCAGGGAGCGGTCCGGCTGCACCAGGCGGACGTTCTGGACGGGGCGGCCGCCTTTGCCGGCACGTTCGATCTTGTCTTCAGCGTCGGTCTCGTCGAGCACTTTGACGCCCCGGGCACCGCCAAGGCCATCGACACGCACTTTGAGATGCTCCGCGCGGGCGGCCTGGCGATCATTTCCTACCCGACGCCGACATGGTCTTACCGGCTCATTCGCGGTGCGGCCGAGGCGGCGGGCGTATGGCGTTTTCCCGACGAGAGGCCCCTGCGAGGGCAGGAGGTGCTGCCGGTCGTCGCCCGTCACGGCCAGGTGCTGGGGCGAAAACTCCTCTGGCCCATCCTGCTGACGCAGGAGATGATCGCCGCCAGGAAACGCTGATGAAGATGTTGCAGAGCATGAACCCGCCGGCGGCCCTGGAGCCGCAGAGCCTGATACCCCCGCCCTCGCGGCGATGGCGGGACGGCGTCTGGCTGATCGTCGCGTTTCTCTATCTCACTGGGGCGTCGTGGCAATGGTGGCCGACGAAGGACAGCGCCCTGTATTTGAACCTGGCGCGCTCGCTGGTCCGCGGCGAGGGCTACAGCATCAACGGCACGCTCAACACCACCGTTACGCCCGGTCTGCCGGCGATGATCGCGGGCCTGTGGCGCCTCTTCGGCGAGCACATCTATGCCCCGACCCTGGCGATGACCCTCTGCGGGCTCATCGCCCTGTGGCTGGGCTATCGACTGGTCCGGGCGATCGATTCGCCCGCGATGGCGCTGGGCGTGCTGGCGGCGACGGCCTTGTCCTTCAAGTTCTACCGCCACAGCGGTCTGGTGCTGACCGAGGCCCCGTCGGCCGCCCTGGTCGCGGCGATTTTGGCCGTGTGGTACCTGGGTCGGCGCTGGTCCCTCGCCTGGAACGTCGCGGCGCTGACGCTGCTTTCGGCGGCGGTGGTTACCGTTCGCGTTCCGCTGGTGGCGCTGATGGTGATTATCGCGGCGGGCGTGCTGCTGGAGGTGCGGGCGGTTCCCTGCCGGCGCCGCCGCCTCTGGAGCGCGGGGGCAATACTGGCCGGGGCGCTGGCGCCGACGGTAATCTTCTACTGGCTCAGCCGGTCGCTATCCCAGGAGACGCCGCTGTACCTGAAGGTTCTGGCGGAGGAGCCCCTGGCCGGGCCGACGCTGATCGGCCGCCTGGTGGGCACGGTTCAGGGCATGACGCTGGGTCTGCCCAATGTGCTGGCGGAGATGTTTTCCGGACAGGACGGGCTGGTGATAGCCTTGGTGCTGGGTTACCCGCTGCTGGCGCTGATGATCGTCGGTCTGGTCGGCCAGTGGCGCCGCGGGCTTCGGATCCTGCCGCTGGCGGCGATAATTTTCCCCCTCGTTTCGGCGCTGAGCCTCGGGGCCTGGGCGGTCAAGGTGCGGTACCTCATTCCGCTGCACCTGGTGATGATCCTGCTCGTGCTGCAGGGGCTGCTGATCGCCGCGGCCCGACTCAAACCCTTCGCCGATCGCCGCAAACTCGCCTTCGTGCTGATCGTGGCGGTGGCTTGCAGTGTCGCCGCCAATGCGCCGCGAATGCTCAAGCGATGGTATCGCAGCGCCGTCGCGGCCCGGACGAACTCGTTCTTCAGCACGATCGATGCCGGACAGTATCGCGACCTTCCCGCCCTGGCGGCCATGTTTCGCACAGCCGGCGATGGCCCGATAGCCGTGGCGCCCGACCAGGCTCTGGTGCTCCAGTATTTTGCTGACCGTCCCGTTGAGATGATGGTTCCACCGGTGGAGACGGTTGGCGATGCTGACCGCCAGGCCGCGTCGATCCTCCGCTCTCGCTGCGCCTTGGCGGTGCTGGACCGGGAAGTGCCCGACGCGTTCGCCCGCCGCCTGGGTGAGCTTCTGACTGCCCCGGTCGACGGCGACCCGCAGTACCAGCTTGTCGAAGGGCTGAAGAACCATCGGGTCTGGCGCCGCCGCGGACCTTGACAGGTTCTACAACCGCGCGGAGCAAGCTCCGCCGCTAAACGATGTCAGCACCTCCTGCATCGCCTGGAGATTTTTCGGCGGCGTGTCGCGGGGAACGGCGTGCGAGGGGGCGAAGATCAGCCCGCCCCGAGCGCCGGCCGACAGCAGACGCCGCGTCTCCTCCCGCACCTGCTCGACCGTCCCGAAGGGCAGCACCTTCTGGACGCTCATCCCGCCGTGGAACGCCAGCCGCCCGCGGTACCGCTCGATCAACGCGGGGCAGTCCATCACCTCCGGCTGGAACGGATTGAAGCAGTTCAGCCCGATCTCGACCAGATCGTCGAAGAGGCTGTCCACGCGGCCGCAGGAGTGCAGGAAGATGTACTTGCCCGCCGCGCGGATGGGCGCCCACATGCGGGCCAGGCGCGGCTTGATGAACGTCCGCCAGTGGTCGATGCCCATGATCAGGCCGCTTTGCATGCCGTAGTCGTCGCCGAAGAGGAAGGCGTCGAAGTCGTGCCGCAGGGCGTGGCGGATCTGGCGGAGGTTCTCGTCGGCGATCGCGTCGAGCAGCTCGTGGACGAACTGCGGGCGCTCGAGCATGTCCATCAGCAGCGGCTCCATCCCGCGCATCGTCCAGGCCCGCTCGTAGAGCGAAAAGCCGATGTTGAACAGCGTGAACAGCCCCTGCCCCCGCGCCCAGGTCAGAAAACCCGCGATATGCTCGTATGCGCGCGGGTCGTCGGCGTTGGGCCATTCGTACCTCGCCAGGTCCTGTGGGCTCTTCAGCGGCCAATCGCACGGCGTGCCGATATCGACGTCAATGGTCTTGTCCCACACCACGCCAAAGGCGTCGCGCCAATATCCCGGCCGAACCTCCCCACTGCGGCCGGCGATGGCCGCGCCGCCTGTGACCATGTGCGGCGCCAGCCAGTGCCAAAGGTCGTCGACTCCCAGGTGCGCCCGCAACTTCACCGCGCAATCCTGCGTCGGGTCCCACGACCACGGCACATAAGGCGGCGGCCGAAACTCCAGCGCCTCGATAACGATCTCTCTCCGCGTTGCCGGCATACACTCATCATACCGCTGCAACCCAGCCGTGACTACCGCCTGTGGTGGCGCGGAACAGCCACGAGGCTATCAGAAAAGGGGGGCTCGAAGACGTGGAATGTCCGATGCTTGGCGCTTGTCCTGGGAGCAAGCACTGCGATCTTAAGATTTTCCCCCACTTTACTTGAATCAGGTCATTACCCTACCTACAGTAACAGTGGCGGGAGACCTTAGCGAGGGTCGGGTGGAAAGCATCGCGGAGCCGATCGGACGCAAGAGAAGTCCGAAGGGTCCCGCGATGCTCATTTGGTCACTTCATTGGCACTTTCTTGCTCATTGGGGCTCGTTCTACTATTCTCTCAAGCCATCGGTTGATCCCTACCTTCGTGGAGCCAGGACTGATGATCTCGACAGACTGCTGCACCATCACCTTCCCCGGCATCAAAGAAACGCTTTGGGAGTATCGCCTTGCCGGTTCGTCCCGCGCATATGGCTTTGCTCCCCCGGCGATCGAGATCGACAATCGCCGCGTGACCCTGGCGTGGGATAAGCAGGAGATGCCCCCGCGCGCGGCCGCGGCGACGGTTCTTGCCAACGGGGCAGTCGAGCACCGTTTCGCCGCGCCCGTGGCGGGCAATCCGAACCTGCGGCTGGAGCTGGTTCTTCGCATCAAGGACGGTTGTCCCGTCGTGCGGTTCTGCTACAAGGTGCATAGCACGGCCGAACACAGCCTGACCAAGTCGAGCGGGCGCGACGAATTGACATACCTGGCGTTTTCGCTGACCGATCTGCCGGCGGCCACGGAGGTGCGGCTGAGCGAGTTCACGCACCGCCTCTACAGTTACATGCCCGGCGAGTATGACCTCGAACCGCGGCACTTCGAGAGCAGCCAGGCCGT
Organism: Planctomycetaceae bacterium; assembly: GCA_039680605.1. Classification (NCBI taxonomy): domain Bacteria; kingdom Pseudomonadati; phylum Planctomycetota; class Planctomycetia; order Planctomycetales; family Planctomycetaceae; species Planctomycetaceae bacterium. The sequence continues at coordinate 156,685 of JBDKTA010000004.1, forward strand.
CGTCGGCCCGATCATTGCCGCCAGCGGTGCCAGCGAGAGCCTGCTGGTGGCGTATGAACACGGATCGGTTTCGTCGGATCCGTATCTGATGTTCCATCTCGATTCCACGCGCGGCGTGACACTGCGGGCGGTGAAAGGCAATTACTTCAGCGGGCAACCTCTCGCTCCCGGCCAACCGTTCGAGACGATCTGGTTCGATGTGGCCGCTGTCGCCGGCGACGAGGCCGACCTGGCGGCGGCGTTTCGCAGCTTCCTGCTCAAGGTGCAGTGCCCCAACCTCGAAACCCGCAAGCCGTACATCTTCTATAACACGTGGATCAACCAGTGCCTGGGCAAGGCCGCCGCGGGCGAGCAGGGCAGCCTGCTCGACGGTCTTAAACAGGAACGCATCCTGGCCGAGATCGATCGCGCCGCCAAGATGGGCGTCGAGGTCTTCGTGCTCGACGCCGGATGGTTCACGCGCTGCGGCGATTGGCCGGTCAACACGAAGCTTCTTGACGGCGACCTGTCTGCCGTGCGCGAGCGGCTGGCGCGGCACGGCATGAAGCTGGGCCTGTGGCTGAGCACACAGGCGGGCATCAACAGCCCGATCTACCAGGCGTATCGCGATTGTGCGATGTCGTGGCGCGGCACCGAGATCGGCATCTGGAAGGTCTGGGAGACCGAGCCCGGCCAGCACCTGTGCCTGGCCAGCCGGTACGTGGAGGCCTTCGCGGACCAGATCGTCCGCCTGGCGCGCGAGCTGGGGGCGACGTATTTCAAGTGGGATGCATTCGGGCATTACGGCTGCGACCGCCCCGAGCACCTGCACGGCGACGCGTCGACGAGCGTCGAGGAGCGAGGGCAGTGCTACACGTTCCTGTTCGACCGGTTCATGCAGCGTCTGGCCGATGCGGTGACGGCCGCGGTGCCCGAGGCGATCTGCGATTTCGACGTGACCGAGCCGTACCGCAATTTCGGTCTGGGGTTTCTCGCCAGCGGCAAGTACTTTTTGATGAACGACCCGACGACGATGACGAGCGGATACATTGCCGCCCCGATCGTGCGCTCGTGGGGCGCGCGGACGACGCTGGCATACGACAAGTGGATTCCCTCGGTGCTGACGCTGACGCATTACATGCCCGACGAACCGCTCGACAGCCAGATGGTCAACATTGCCTCGCTGATCCTGGGGCACAACGGGATCTGGGGCGACATCATGGTCATTACCGAGGAAGGCGCCGCGCGCTTCGGGCGATGGCTGGGCCTGTACAAGCAGGTCCGCGACGACATCACCGCCAGCACGCTGGCGGCTACCGGCAGCCCCGGCGGCAATCCCGAGATCTACGAGAAGATCTCCCAAGCCGGGCGCGGCGTCGTGTGCATTTTTGCGACGATCAGCCCCAATGCCGACGTGCGCGGCGGATACACGTACATGACCCGGCGCCCGGTCAGCCGGCAGTTCGTCGCCAGCGATGGCGTGGAAGTGACGTTCGACGGCGCCTCAAGAGCGATCATCCGCTGCACCTTCGGCGCGCCGTCAGCCAAGATTATTTTCTTCGGCGCCTCAGAGTGAGGCCGCAATGCCTCCGTTGCGGGGAAAAGTCGCGGCGGAGGCACCAAGTATTTATCAAAGCCGTTGTGTGGCTTTGATGAATACTTGCGATGGTGAGGTACACGAGCCCAAATGAAGAAGTAATTCAAACAGCGAATTACTTCTTCATTTAGTGCCTCCGCCGCGACTTTTTCCTCTAACGGAGTGGATGCGCCGGCTCGATCAGAACCAGGAACTCACTGTTGCCGCCCTTGCCCTCCAGCGGCGACTGCACGCGGGACGTGACGGGATAGCCCTGGCGTTCAAGCCCACGGCAGACTTCGTCGGCCACCGCCGCCGACTCTTCCAGCGATAGCGCCGCCACAGGTTTGCGACCGGCCAGTTTGGCCTGTTCGTAGTGCGGTTTGAGCAGCGCGACGATGCGTCCGGAAGGGGTGAGCCACTTCGCCGCCGCCGGCACCGACATCGCCAGCGGCGTCCAGGCCATATCGATGACGACCAGATCGACTGCCGCGGCAACCGGGCAGTGCAGGGCGTTGGTGCGCTCCATCACGACCACGCGGGGGTCCTTGCGGAGCGTCCACGCCAGGTCGCCATAGCCGGTGTCGATGGCGTACACCTGCGCCGCCCCGCGCTGGAGCAGGCAGTCAGTGAAACCACCGACGTTGGCGCCGAAATCCGCACACGTCAGCGCCCGCACGTCGATGGCAAACGCATCGAGCGCGGCCGCCAGTTTTTCGCCCCCTCGGCTGACATAGGGATTCTTGGCCATGGAGGACTATTCTAACGCGGATATTTCACCGCGGGGACCACAGCGGCGGCTCGGGCGATCTTGGGCCACAGAGCTCGCGAGGCATCAGATATTCAGGTTGGACAGATAGTCCTGCAGCTTCTTGCGCTGCTGCTCGATCTGCTGGCGCAGTTCCTCGATCTGCTTACTCATGGTTTCGAGCTGGTCTTCCTGTTCGGCGAGCTTCTTGATGTACCGCTGGCCGAGCTGCGAGTCCTTGCCGACCGAGGCGATATTCTGGCGAAGGCGCTCCTGCCCGGCTTCGATCTGCCGCTTCTGGTTTTCGAGATTGTTGAGATTGCGCTCCAGATCGGCCAGGCGGTTCTTCATCGCCAGTGCTTCGCTGAGGGCGGCCTTGACGTTGTCCGGCACCTCGCCGCTGCGGACGTAGTACGCCAGCATGTCCAGCGAGATGTCGATCAGGGCGATCCCCTGCGACTGCGTCTGCTCCTGCTTGACGACGAAATCGCGCGTCGCTTCCTTATCGACTTCCACGCGGAAGCGGTACACCGACGGCGTCTTCTCCTCAAACTTGGCCGGCTCGATCAGCTTCATCGCGGCGTTGAAGGGGTGCTCGATAATCAGCGTTCGCTTCACGTCGGCCGTGCTCTTGATGCGGTACGTGTGGCTGTACGTGTGCAGGCGCGTGATCTGCAGCGTGCCGCGCACGATCTTGACGCTCGTGATCTGGCTTGCGCTGGTCTGTGACGGGTCGACGGTCACGTTGAGGTCGACGGCGTAGCTGATCAGGCGTTTGTCCTTGGGGGCGATGTTGTCGATCCGCGCGTCGCCGGCGTACATGCCTTCATCAAGCACCGTAATGGGCCCGCCGAGCATCTTGAGGCCGGTGTCGTTGGTCAGGTACACGCCGTTGAGCGGATAGCGCTGCATGACGGCCTGGTTGTAGATGCTGACCTTCTCGGCCTCGATGGGCGTGTTGAGGATCGGCAGCATGGCCGAGCGGCGGCGCTGGAGCGTGACGGGCTTTTCCAGCGTGAAGTTGAACAGCTCGCCGATCTTGCCCGCCGCGGCCATCGCGTTGGCGGCCGACTGTCCCAGCGACATTTCGCCGCTGGCCCCGCCGCCGCCGTAGACGCCGGCGGCCTGCTGGGCCTGGAGGCCCATGGCCTGATCTTCGGCGATATTTTCGCGGGCCATGCGAGCGCGGGCGGCGTAGGCTCGCGGCGCCGCGGGCGCTGCGGCGACTTTGGCCTCGGGGGCGATCCCGCCTTCATACGTCTGGGGGCGCAGGTGCGCGTACATCTCGGGCACCACGGTGGGGCGCTGCAGGTACAGCGGGGTGTAGAGGTCCATGATGAACGAGATCGGCCGACCGCTGACCAGCGAGAGCTTCACGTCCGTCCAGTCCTGGTCGGAGGTGTTCTCGACGATGGCCCAGCCCTGCAGCAGCGGTTTCTTGGGCGTCAGGTCGAGGCGGTACGACACTTTCCACACCGGCGTCTCGGAGACGTAGCCGATGCGGACCTTGCTGGCGCCCTTGCCGGAGAAGCGGATGTCGACGGGCTTGCGCTCGGTGTCGTGCGAGGTGATCAGCAGTTCCAGGGCCTTGTTCAGGTCACCCTGCAGGCGAGCGTCGGTGAGCTCGAGGCTCTGGATTGTGTCCATGGGCACGGCCTTGAGCTTGCCGCCGGCCAGCACGTTGAGGATAACCTCGGTGATGATCGTGGGCTGGCCGCCGACGATGATCTCCTTCTTGCGCGTCTCGACGGTGATGATCTTGCCGACGATTTTCTCCGGGGCCATCAACACCACCTCGGCGCCGCGGAGCTGCTTGAGCAGGTCGCCCATCGTGGGGTCGCCCGAGAGGTCGACGGCAAAGCTCTTGAGCGCCCGCACGAGCGGGTCGCGGCTGGCGTAGTTCACGCCGGTGACGAACCCGTTGTCGGCCATCACCAGCATGCTCTTGAGCACGTCGTTGATCTGCTCGGTCTTGAAGTTCAGGCGGATGTCGGCGTCGCCCTGCACGGTGCCGTTGTGCTCGAAGTATCCCACGCCGCTGGAAAACAGCACCACGCGCGTAACGGGCACTTCAGCCTTGCCCGCGGCCGGGGCGGTCCTGGTTTCCTGCGCCAGGGCAGGGGCGGCGAGCAACAGGGCGATCAATGATAGAGCGACAAGATGTTTCATAAGGCTTCCTTTCATCGAGACCATTCGTGGATACGGCTCAGACGCGTGCGCGGGGAAAAAGTTCCCGCTGAATGATTCTAGCCGCGCCACCGCCGCTACGCCAACAGTGCAACCAATCGGGTGCCACGCACAACTCCGTTGTGCGTGTCCCCGAGCTTTCAGCCGCGGGTCGCCATGATGTCCCAGCGAGCCCATGGCGACCCGCCAAGTGGCGGAAATCCGAAATTCGAAAAACAAAATCCGAAACAAACAACAAAAAGACAAACAACAATAAGAAAAAAACAAAGGTTGTCGCTGCTGAATGAGGCCGCGTGTGCTTGTTCCTTTTCTTTTTGTTCCTATTGTTGTTTGTTTCGGATTTCGAGTTTCGGATTTCGAATTATCCCGCCAGGTGCCGCTTCGCATCGGCCCGGATCCGCTCCACGTCGCGCTGCACGCTGTCGGCCACAGGCGTGGGTTTGTATGCCGCCAGCAGGGCCTCGAGTTTGTCGCGCGTGCGTTTGCGGGCATCGGGTCGGCCGTTGCTGACCCAGGCCGGCCAGTAGTCGCGGTCCAGCAGCGTGGGCATCCAGAGGGTCTTGCGGAAGTTTTGCGCGGTGTGCGGCTGGTCGATGAACGTCCCGCCGGGGCCGACCTCGTCGATCAGGTCCAGCGCCAGCGACTCGTCGCTGATCTCGAACCCGCGGGCGATGCGTTCGACGTACTCGATCACCTCGTTCTGCCAGACCAGCATGTCCAGGTCCGTCGCCTGGTCCACGCCGGCGATGCCCATGTGCCCGAAGATGTCCGCCCCCGCCAGCACGCCCATCAGCAGCGTCGCCGCCGGCTCGAGGCCCGCCTGGGCGTCGACGGTCTTGCTGTCGGTGAGGCCGACGTTGATGTAGTTGGGCAGACCGTAGAACTTGCCCATCTCGGTACACGCCACGGCCATCAGGCCCTGCTCGGGGCCGGAGAAGATAAGCTGCGTCGTGCGCATGTCGAAGGCATGGGGAATACCGCCGAAGCAAACCGGCGTGCCCGCGCGGATGAGCTGCACCACGCACACGCCCGCCAGAATCTCGGCGGTCTCCTGCGCGACGGTGGCCGCCAGCGTGGCCGGGGCGCTGAGGCCCGTCTGGGCCATCGGCCCGATCGGCACCGGCAGGGGGATCTTGGCCGTCTCGAACAGCAGGTCGATCCCGTTGGTGTTGAACCGCAGCGGACTGATCGGCTCCAGAAACGGATATGCCGGCGGGAAGGCTTTGAGATTCTCTGCAGAGCCTGCATGGGCGGCGAAGACTTCCATCACGAACGCGGCGCTGGCGCGATCGTGGAACCAGAACGTGATGGGTTTGGTCGTCGTGGCAAGCTGTGCAGCCGCAACGTCCACCACGCGGTGTCGCACATCGAGCTCGTGCGGGTCGGCCATCGCCCCGACGACGTTGATCATCGACAGCATCTCGCCCAGCCTGGCGGCCTGGACGACATCGTCGAGGCAGCAGAAGCGGCGCTGCCCGCCCATATCGACCCAGTACGCCTCGCCGGCGATCGAGTTGTAGTTGCGCTGCCCGACGCCAAAGGCCGCCTTTTTGCTCCGGTCGCGCCCGTAGATGGTAAACGTCTTGCCCGCCTGCGCGACGCACTGGTCGACCAGCTCCGGCGGAATCCGCACACGCCCGCTGGCGTGGTCGACGCTCGCGCCGGCCTTTTCGAACAGGCGGCACATCTCCGCGTGCGGCACCAGCACGCCGGTGCGATGCAAAATGCTCTTGGCGGCCGCGTCAATCTTGCGGCACCCGGCAGGGCCGAGAATCTCAAGCTTCATAATCTCCTCATCTCAGTAGCACGGGCGTCTCGCCCGTGAGTTCCACGGGCATCCTGCCCGTGGTCTTGGGTGGCATGGGCGTCTCGCCCATGCTCTTGGTTTCTGCACGGGCGGGACGCCCGTGCTACTCATGGGCAAGACCTGCCTGCCGGCAGGCAAGTGCCCATGCTACGCAAAAAACTGTCCCAGCATGTCTCGCGAGGCTTCGAGCAGCTCGTCGAGCATGTCCTGGGCCTTGTCGGGGTGGATCGCCATTTCGTCCAGCATCAGAGCCTGCAGAGCGATCCTGCGGTCGCCCGTGACGGCCGCGTCTACCACCAGCTCCTGCCAGGCCAGACGTTTTTCGAGAATGCCCTTGAGCACCAGCGGGCACTCACCTACGGTGATCCCGCGCACGCCGAGGGTGTCGGTGACGCCCTCGATCTCGATGATCGCCTCGGCTGGCAGGTTCGCCACGGCGCCGCGGTTGGGAATGTTGACGATGAAGACTTCGCGCCGCCCCTGGGCGATCGCGCTGATCATTCGCGCGATGCCTTCCTCGCTGACGTGGTCGCGATGGCCGGGCGCGGGCAACTTCATCATGTCCAGGAACTCCTGGAAGCCCTTGAAGAACTCGCGGCGGGTTTCTTCCGTCGGCTCGCTGCGAACCGGCGCCGGTCGCGACTCGTCGAAGCCGTGGCCCTTCGCGTCGTGCGCAAGGCCATACGGCAAATCCGCCTGGTTCGCCACGCGCGTCGCCCACGAATAAAACTCCACCAGATGCCCCGCGCCGGGATAGCCAACCTTGTATCCGTAGACCGCCGAGAGGCGGTGCGCGAGATTGTCGCTGCCCTTGGCGCCGAGCCTCTCAGCCGCCGCGGCGAGCTTGTCTGTCACGTCCACGCCCTTGTGAGCGGCGCGGAGGATCCAGTAATAGTGATTCGTGCCGATCCACGTGCAGTGCAGTTCGGCCGCAGGCACGCCGAGCATCTCGGCGGCCTGGGCGATGGTCGCCTGCACGCCGTGGCAGATGCCGATGACCTTCACCCGCGAGTGCTTGTTCATCGCGCGGCAGAGCACGCCCATCGGGTTGGAATGGCTCAAGAGCACCGCCCGCGGGCAGCGCCGCTCCACCTGGCGGCAGATCTCCAGGTACGGGCTAATCGACCGCAGGCCCATCATCATGCCCGCGGGCCCGGCCGTGTCGCCCACGACCTGGTGAATCCCGTAGCGCGCGGGGATGTGCATGTCCGCGGCGTGGTGGTGCGAGGTGTAGACGTCCTGGCTGATGTCGGCGCCGCTGCCGCCGATCGAGGTGATGATAAAATCCGCCCCATCCAGCGCCTCGCCCAGCTCGCTGGCGGCCGTCACGCGCGTCCCGTGCCCCGCCTCGGCTGTCATGCGCTGCCCCAGGGCCGCCATGCGGGCGGTCTTCTCGGCGTCGAGGTCATAGAGCGACAGCTCCGATCCAGCCAGATCGTCGCGGACGACCAGGTCGCCGATGGCGCGCGGAAAGTACAGGCTCCCCGCGCCCAGGCACGCGATTTTCACGCTGCTCATTGCTTCTCCTCTATGGAGTGCGGCAGCCTTAGCTGCCGCTTAAGCCGTTGTTTGGCTTGTGAGAAACTTCCAAAGCGGCAGCTACGGCTGCCGCACTCCATATCGTCACGTCCACTCGCTTGTCGCTTCGTCTCGCGGCAGGCAGCAGTCCTGGCATCACCGCCGTCTGCACAAAGCCCGCCTTGGCGAGCACAGCCGCCTTGGCCGGGCACGGCGAGTCGCTGCAGGCTTCATACCGCTGCGCCGGCGGCAAGGGCAGCGCCGCCAGCAGGTCACCGCCGCGGTCCCAGAAAGCACTGTGGCAGTATACATCAACGAGCACCGTCCCGGGCCACATCGGGTGCCATCGCCACGCCGCAAAGCCGACCATCGCCCCGCTGGCGACGCTCGCCATCGCCACAGCCGCCGGCGGCTGATGGTTCGCGCAGCGATCGATCTCCTCCTGCAGCAGCGGCAGAAGTACGCCCTCGGTGAGCTCGCGCCCCATCAGCCGCAGCGGCGCGCATCGCACGACAGGCGGCTGATCCGCCAGGAACAGCGGCACGGAGGCGACCCACTGCTTCCATCCGAGCGCCTCGATGCGGACCGGCCCCGGCGCGAACCAGGCCTCCTCGAACGCCGCCTGCGGCTTGGCATACCACGCCATGTAACCCGAAGGCGGCTCGATGTCCTCGAATCCAAACCGGCGATAGATGTGCCAGGGCGGCGAGTCGTAGCCGGTCCCCAGGAACATCGCCTGCCCGTCGCGGGCGGCAAAGTCGGCCATCGCCGATTCCATCAGCAGCGAGCTTGCTCCCAGCCGCCGCCGCGCCGGGTCGGTGTACACGTGCCCGAGCAGCCCCACGCCGCCGACGTCGCAAGTCATGACATTAGCAAACGGCCGGCCGTCTTCGCACAGCACAAAGAACCGCGGATTGACCGGCGTCTCGCTCGTGAGCAGCCGCTCATTCTGCCAGTTCCAAACCCCGCCCTTATGCCCCAGCAGCGGCAATATCTTTTTCGCCCAGCCCTCATCCGGCCCGACAACCACGCCGCGCTCGACCGAGCGCCCGTCTTTGAGCTTCACATTTCCCAGCGATTCAAACATGGGCGGCATTGTGGCCCAGATAGCCCATCGCGGCAAGGGCTGTCTTTATGGGGTGCGGGGGCAGCGATGCCGCTTTCGATGTTGTTGGGACGGGAAAGATCTTCCCCATGGCAAGAGCCCAGCCCGAGGCCTCGTTGTTACCGGAGGACCTCTCTTCACGCCGGACACGCCGCCGGATAGAATGGGGTTTGCGCCTGAGGCGGCAGGTTGTTCGGGCGGATGCTCTTGTGGAGTGATAATGAGCGCGACATCGGCAAACGGTCCGGGTGACGGCCTGGGCGAACAGACCCGCCTGCGGCGGGTGGGACGGATGCTGCTGGACCATCGCCTGCGCGCCATCTGGGTTCTGCTGGTGTTCGGTCTGCTGCTGTTCAGCGGATCGCGCCTGGGGCTGTTCCTGGCGCGGGCGGGGCAGATCGACCTGCCGCCGGCGACGTGGGCGCATTGTTTCGCCCTGGGGGTGCGCTACGATCTGATGGCGTTGGGGTACGTGCTGCTGCCGCTGGTGCTGGTGCTCTCGACCGTGCGCGACCAGACGCTCCAGCGCGTCTGGCTGCGCCGCCTGGTGACGGGGTACGTGACGTTCGTGATGGTGCTGGGGGTGTTCGAGGAGATCGTCGGCGGGTACGTGTTCCTCTACGAGGGCACCCGACCGGACTGGATGCTCGGCTACCTGCGCCATCCGCGAACCATCGTTTCGCACATCTACAACGAATACCCGCTGTGGCTGGTGATCACCTTCACCATCGCGCTGAATTACGCCGTCTACGTCCTCCTGCGCAGGGTGCTGTGGTCCGGGCGGCCACCCGTCAAGGCCAAGTGGCGCCGCGTAGTCCAGCCGATTGTGCTCTCGGCGCTGTGCCTGCTGGCGGTCCACGGGACATTCACCTTCCAGCCGCTGCGCAAAGGGGCGGCCTTCATCACCACCAACAACATGGCCTGCCAGTTGACGATGAACAACTTCTTCACCATCGCCGACGCGGCCAAGTACTGGCTCACCGAGGGCAACAGCGACTACGACGACTACGCCTATCCGGACCTGGACGAGTCGCGCCGCGTCGTTCGCGAGATGATCTATCAGGAGCACGACGTCCATATCGCCGGACCGACCCTGTGGCGCCAGACCAGCACCGGTCGGCCGATGCGGCGGCCGAACGTCGTCATGATCATCATGGAAAGCCAGTCCGGCGAAGCCGTCGGGGCTTTCAGCGAAGAACCCCCCGCCGGCGAGAGCACGGCGGTGCAGAGCTACATCCCCAGCTTCACCCCGCGCATGGACGAGATGTGCCGCCAGGGGCTGTTCTTCGACCGCATGTACGCCGTCGGGCACCGCACCGTGCGCGGACTGGTGGGCACGCTCTGCGGCCATCCCGACCTCAAGGGCTCGAGCCTGATGGAACTGCCCCTGGCGCAGGGCAAGTTCCTCACCCTGCCGCAGATCTTCCGCCAGAGGGGCTACCAGACGATGTTCGTCTACGGCGGCGAAGCCGATTTCGACAATATGCGAGGCTTCTTCGGCGGACCCGGCGGCATCGATCGCGTCGTCGAACGCCTGCACATGGACCAGACCAAGGTCCCGGGAAACTGGGACGACAACGCCTGGGGCCTGCCCGACGAAGTCGCCCTGGACAAAGCCGTCGAGGAGTTCACGCGCCTGGCCGGCGACGCCAAGCCCTTCTTCGGCGCCATCCTGACGATCTCGAACCATGATCCATACCGGATCCCGCCCGGGCGCATCCGGGCGCTGCGGGGCAACAGCATCGAGATCCGCCGCCTCAACGCCTATCTCTACGCCGACTGGGCCCTGGGGCGGTTCTTCGACCAGGCGGCCCAAACCGACTGGTACAAGGACACGCTGTTCGTGCTGGTGGCCGACCACGGGCACCCGCCGCTCAACCAGGCAGTCATGCTCGACGTTCCGGGCTTTCGCGTGCCTTGCCTGTTCTACGCTCCAGGCATGCCGGACCTGGTCCCGCGGCGCCGCGTCAGCACGATCTGCAGCCAGGCCGACATCCCCGTGACGTTGCTGAGTCTCCTCGGCGGCGACTTCGAGCACTGCTTCATGGGGCGCGACATCCTGGCTTTGCGCAAGGACCAGGGCTGGGCGATGATGCACCGCGGCAATCCGTGCCTGCTGATGGGCACCGACGCGCTGGTGCTGCCGCCGATGCCTCGCGATCCCAAGTTCCCCCTGACGCTGATGTATCATGTCGATGCTGACGGCATGGTCCCCATCGCCCCGGCGGCGACCGATCCGGTCAAACTGGCCCGCATGCAGGAGATGCTGCTGTCGTATTTTGCGGTTGCACGCGACGTGTACGTGAGGCAAACTCACCGCTTGCCCGCCGCGCCGACTTCCGGACCGGCCAAACCCTGAGGCAGGAATGCAGATGATCGAACTGGCCAAAGTGATTCGCGACGTTCCCGATTTCCCAAAGCCCGGGATCATCTTTAAGGACATCACTCCCCTGCTGGCCAGCGCCGAGGCCATGGATCAGTGCATCGGCGATCTGGTGGCCCCCTTTCGCGACAAGGGCATCCGCGCCGTCGTGGGCATCGAAAGCCGCGGATTCATCTTCGGCGCCGCTGCCGCCTGCCGCCTCGGCGCCGGGTTCGTCCCCGTCCGAAAGCCCGGAAAGCTCCCGGCCAAGACCCTGAGCATCAGCTACGAACTCGAATACGGAACCGACAGCATCGAGATCCACGCCGACGCCCTGGTCCCCGGCCAGCGCGTCCTCATGATGGACGACCTGCTGGCCACCGGCGGCACGATGGCCGCCGCCTGCCACCTCGTCGAAAAACTCGGCGCCCAGATTGTCGGCGTGGCCTTCGTCGTCGAGTTGTGCTTCCTGCCCGGGCGGGCGAAGCTCGCCGGCCGCGACGTGCATTCCCTGATCAAGGTCGCCGGCGAGTAATCGGGGCCTTCCCGTGCAGATCTGGGCAATCCTGATGGTGGCCGCCGGATTGGGCATGGACGCGATGAGCGTCTCGATGGCTATCGGCGTGCGCTGGCACGGGCGGCGGCAGATCTTCCGCCTGGCCTGGCACATGGGTCTCTTCCAGTTTCTCATGCCCCTGGCGGGCAGCCTGGCGGGCATCAGGCTTGCCGGCGTGCTGGTCGGCGTCGGCGCGTACATCGCCGCGGCGATGGTGATCGCCCTGGGCGCCAAAATGCTCTACGAAGCCCTCAAGTCCCACCCCGGCGCCGCGGCAGAAAAAACCGAGCACGCCCTTGAAGGCCGCCACGCAGCCGGCAAAGATCCCACGCGCGGATGGTCGCTGGTGGCTCTATCGGTAGCCACCAGCATCGACGCGCTGGTGGTGGGCGTCTCGATGGGACTCAAGCAGATCAACGACGTGGTCTGGCCGGCGGTGATCATCGGCCTGGTGGCCGCCCTGATGAGCATGGTCGGCACGATGATCGGGCGCCGCATCGGCAAAGCCGTCGGTCGCTACGCCGAAATCGCCGGCGCCCTCGTGCTGATCGTTCTGGGCTGCCTCTTCTTGTGGATCTGAAGACGGGCAATTGCCCCAGAGACAGCTCTGCAAAGTTTCTCACGCCACGCCGTCGGGACCGGGCTCTTCGCCCTTGGGGCGGTGCTTCCAGCGGCGATGCACCCAAAGGTATTGCTCGGGATAGCGGCGGATGGCGTCTTCGAGCCCGCGCGTGTAGGCCTGCGTGATCCACCGCACCGGGTCGTCCTGGTCGGCCCACTGCTCGGGGCGGATCACGCACGAGACGCCGAAGTCGAACGAGAACTCCTCGTTGAGCCGGTGCCCGTACCCGACGATGATCGTGGCCTTGTGGTTGATCGCCAGCAGGGCGATGGACTTGTACGTGCTGGCCTTGCGGCCGAAGAAGTCGACGAACATGCCCTTTCGCCCGGCGTCCTGGTCGGCGATGAACCCCACCACGCCGCCGGCGTCGAGGATGCCGTCGACCTGCTCGGTGGCGCCTCGCTTGTCGAGGATTTTCAGCCCGGTCTTCTCGCGGTAGCCCAGGATGTACTCGTTGACGTACGGGTTGTCCAGCGAGCGGGCGATGGCGTAGCAGTCGAAGCCCAGCGTCGCCAGCGTGTACCCCAGCACCTCCCAGTTGCCCAGGTGGCCGGTGATCAGAATGATCGGCGTGCGGTGCTCGGTGAGGGTGCGGATCTGCTCGGGGTCCTGCAGCAGCTTGACGTACCGGCGCCACGAGGTCGGTTTGATCAACCGCGTCGTCAGCAGCACCTCCATCCCCAGGTACACCAGGCTCCGCACCGATGCCCGGGCGACCTGCTCGCAGCGCGCCTCGGACCAGTCCGGAAAGCTCAGCCGCAAGTGCTGCAGCGCCCGGTTGCGGTGCCGCTTGTCCAGGCGATACAGAATGTCGCCCATCAACCGGGCGGTGGCGTAGTTCGCCCGCCAGGAAAACATGTGGACGCCCATGGCAAAAAGCCGCAGTCCCACGTACTGCAGATAATCGAGCATCTTGTTGCGGGGCTTGGCCATCGGGCGCGTCCTGATGCAAAGGGCGGTATTCTACACCATTGCGCGCCGACGCGATTTCCAATTTCCAATTTGGAATTTCCAATTGAAAGACTCCGCCGCGCGGAATAACGCGCCCGTCGGCGGTCCATGCGTCGCCGTCAGAGGGCGCTGACCGTTATGAACGCCACAAACGTCAGCATCCCCGCAACCAGCGCAACAACGACGGCCTGTCGAATATCCTTCATTTTGTCCCCCCTTGTGGGCAATGAGCCCGGTCCCCCCGGCGACGGGGAATTATACGTGGCAAATCGCGCTGGTTTTGGCCGGCGGCGGTGTGTACCATACGCACCCTGATTGAGGCCATTGGTTTCGGCCAGACTCCCCCCTTACAGTGAACAGGTATATCCATGATGACGCGAATGGTTCGACATGCGGGCGTGGCGGTGCTGATGGCGGCCGCGTGCTGCGGCGGCTGTGCCGGCGAGAAGCTCCAGTCGCTCCAGAACGAGGACCAGTTCCAGTCCAAGGTGCTCGACGCGGACAAGCCCGTGCTGGTCAACTTCTACAAGACACTGTGCCCGACGTGCATCCTGTTGGAGCCGGAACTGGACAAGCTGTCCGACCAGTACAAGGGGCGCGTGCTGTTCTTCAAATTCGAGCGGGTGCCCAGCGAGAAAGTTCGCGAGCAGTACGACGCACAGCTTTTCCCCACCGCCATCCTGTTCGTCAACGGCCAGGACGTCAAACACTTCGTCATGCACTACAACATGGAAGATTACCACAAGGAACTGACGGCCCTGGTGGGCCCGCCGACCGGGGCGACGACGACTCAGCCGGCGTCACAACCGGCCAGTGGCCCGGCCAGCGCGCCGGCGAAATAACACCATTGCCACAGAGATCACAGAGAGAAAAGACGATGTTCGCGATCCCTCCGTGTGGTCTTTGTGATGTCAGTGGCAAAGTTTTTCCGGCCGACCGCGCGGGTTCTTGGACCAAACTTGTGGACTATCTCGACGACGTTTTCTATAATGGCCGGAGTTCTAGAGAAGGAGAGGTGTGCTGATGGCGTTTGTGAATCCGGGAATCTGTAACAAGTGCGCCAAGCGCGTTCCGGCCGAGTTCTTCACCCGCAACGGGCAGAAGTGGATCCGCAAGGACTGCCCCGACTGCGGGGCCACCGAGTCGCTCGTCAGCACCGACGCGGCTGTCTGGCAGGCCAAACGCGATATGTGGCAGTACGTCCCACAAGACAAGACCGCCTGCTCGCTGCACTGCGACAAGTGCAAGGTCGACCACAAGCCCGGCATGGTCTTTCTCGATGTGACCAACCGCTGCAACATGAACTGCCCCATCTGCATCGCCACCATCAAGGGCATGGGCTTCGAGTTCACCCCGCCGCTGGAATACTTCGACAAGATTTTCGCCGAGATCAGCACCTGGAACCCCGTGCCGATGGTCGAGCTCTTCGGCGGCGAGCCCACCATGCGCGAGGACCTGCTCGACATCATCGGCCTGGGGCGAAAGTACGGCCTCAAGCCCCGCGTCGTCACCAACGGTCTCAAGCTGGCCAACGAGGAATACTGCAAGAAGCTCTGTGAATCCGGCGTGCGAATGCGTTTCGCCTTCGACGGACGCAACGCCGACATCTACGAAAAGCTGCGCCACAATCGCGCGGCGTACGACCTCAAGCTCAAGGCCATCGAGAACCTCAAGAAGTACAGCCGCCGCAAGCACGCAATGATCTCGTGCGCGGCGTACGGGTTCAACGACCAGTACATGCCCGACCTGATCCAGTACGTGCATGACAACCGCGACCTGTTCTCGGAAATGGGCATCATCCCCCTGACGGAGAACTGGGAGCCCGGCGCGTTCCAGGCCGGCACGCATACGACCATGGAAGACGTCGAGAAGATGGTCAAGGAATCCGTCCCCGGCGGCGATGTCGAGTTCGTCCCGGCCGGGCTGTCCTACGCCATGCGCAAACCGCGATCGTTTTTCCGCAAGAACACCCGCAGCGAGACGCTGCTGCTGGCCGGCGTACACCCCAACTGCGAGTCGATCACGCTGCTGGTGTCCGACGGCAAGTGCTTCCGCAGCGTCAATCACTACCTCAAGAAGAAGTTCAGCGTCGCCACCGTCGAGTTCCTGACGATGATGAAGGCCATCGAGCCCAAGCTCAATGCCCTCGACCCGGCCAAATTCTTCCCGCGCATGCGAGGGCGGTGGCTGCTGATCCGCACCTTCACGCCGTGGGTCTTCAAGACCGTCAGCTTCAAACGCCTGCTCGAGGGCAAGCCGGTCCGCAACCTCTTCAAGATGGTCGGCCACCAGATCAGCCGCATGTTCTCCAAGGATGATCCGTGGAACCGCCGACGCCCGCGCCGCATCCTGCGACTGGCCATGCTGCCCTTCGAGGAAGTCCACTCCGTCGATGGCGCCCGCATGGAGCAGTGCAAGGCCGTCTTCGGCTACGTGGACACCGCCGACGACAAGGTCAAGAGCATCCAGGCCTGCATGTGGTACCCCTACCGCAACAAGCTGCTGGAGAATATCTCCAAGAAGTACGGCATCGTCGGCAAGAAACCCGCCGACGCGCAACTGCCCCTGGCCCCGCCGCAGCAGTAACCGGTAGCCTGTATGGAACAAAAGGGACGGTCTTCCGAGGCCGTCCCTTTTCCTATTAGCCTCTGAGGTCGCTGAGGAGAGCAATGGGTGGGTACGCGCCACTTGTGCTGATGTTCTATATCGCCCGCATTCAATGCGGATTGGTCGTGCGGCGAGTCGTCGGCTGTGAGGCTGCGGGGAATGTCATTCTGATGATATCCTGAACTTGTTCCTCATACCGTCGCACGTCTTTCTCCAGGCTCTCGACGCCACCCTCGCGCCACTGCGGCGAGGGGATGTCCATCTGGGCTCTGGCCTCTCGCATCAAAAGGTCGAGTTGCACAGTAACCCTGTCGGCGTCAGGAACTCCTGCGAATATTTCCGCAGCGGAGGGGCGAGGTTGCTTTTGGAAAAGCGAATGAATCTTCGCGGCCTTCTGAAGTAGATCGTTATCGCCCGACTGCTGGAGTTTGCGCCTGTAGAGGGCCTGCGTGGCCCGCTGGAGGCGGGTGCGGGCATTGCCCCACGCGTTCAAAGAGGCCACAACTCTATCCACTTCAGATTGATACGGTCCGGGCAGCGCGCTGGGCGTCGAATCGAGCTTGCCAAGGTACGATTCCCACATGCTGAACATGGCCCCGGCGTCTGTCTTGAAGATGCGAACCAGTTTGTCGCGGGCCATCTGGTTGATGGGAAAATCCTCGGCTGAATTCATAGGCCGATCGAAAGCCGAAGCGTGTCCCAGGATGCGAATGGCCGCACAAGGCAGGTTCATCGCCTCCAGCGCCGCCTGGCATTCTTCGCCGGTATGCGGTTGCCCTGCATACCAGAGAAGAACAGCAGCGGCTTCGTATCGTTTCTGCTCCGCCATTAAGGGCGCGAGGGTAGCGGCCAACGGGTCTTGCGGCTTTTCGCGCAGGAGCCTGGCCAATCGAGGGGCGAAAATCTCGGGGCGATGAGTCGCGAGCAGTTGAACAAGAAACTCGCGGCGCCGGTCCGGGCGCGGCATACTCCAATCGCGTGGCTTGCTCCAGTCAGCCTTCTCAACTTGCCGCCAGATCGCTTCGAAATCGCTGTCTCTGCCCCGCGTTGCCAGAACCCAGGCGCTGGCAGATGGATCCAGTGGGCCCTGTCCTTCCAACGAGCGCAAGGCCAGGGGGTGAATTCCTATGCAGAAGACAAGAAAGAAGAGCGAGGCGGATATCAGGCTGGCCGCTACGCCGGCATATCGTAAAGGCGTGGTCCCTGTTCGGGATAGCCCGAAAGCCAGCGGCAGGAAGATCCACATCAGCAGGGTCAGCAGAAGCGGAAAGATGAACGCTCCGGGATACCCGTAGCTGCCTCCCCAAACGTCGATCACCCCAAGCCAGACGTCTCCCAAGTTGCAGATCAGACCAGTTATTCCGCCGACAAGGAGCGAACACAGGCCGATAGCCCAAAGTCCAGCGCGCTGCCGTGGAGGCCTCTGGGCCCACTCGAGGATTCCAATAATCGCTACCGATACCGCTGGACCGATGAACCGCGAGTATGGCACGGGGATATTCAGAACCAGATCGATCAGGAATTGCAGTCCCAGCACCAAGGCGCCGCCGACGCACATGATGATAATCCCGAGCAGCTTGAGCCGCCGGATGGCCCCGGACGCCCCCAGCCCGGCTATGATCAGCGGGATAAGAGTGATCTTCAGCCACGGTTCCTTGTAAGGTTGCCCCGCTATGTTGAAAAGGAAAGGCCCGATTCCCAGGGTCAAAGCAATTACCCACTCCGGAGTACGCTGTATCAGTCGGGCCAGCCGGCCCCAAATTGAGGGTTTGCCCTGAGGCTTCAGGTCCGCGGTGGTCTGCTGTTTGGTCATGAACGGTTACCCCTATAAAGCACTCCGCATGATGCAATAGTCAGCCAGCATTGTAATGCCAGGAAAGATTTTCTGAAACAAATCGCCCGCTGGTGCGTCTCATCAACATTGCCGGGCGGGAGCGGGCTTTTTCCCTGTCCTGGCGGTACCATGGCATGCGCTGGATTCGTCAATCTCTTGGAGACTCGCTCATGAACGCCTCTCGCTCGATTCGCCCGGTCGTTACGCTGCTGGTGCTGCTGGCGGTGTCAGTTCCGCTGTGGGCGGCCCCGCCCGAGCCGGCCAAGGCCCCCGACAAGGTCTACGTGCCCTACGACAAGCTCAAGGGCCTGCTCGACGACGAAGGCCAGGGCGTCTTCCTGCCGTACAAAGACTTCCAGCGACTCTGGCAGGCGGCGCAGGCCTCGCCCGCCCAGGCTGCCGCCGCGCCGGGGGAGTACCTGATCTCCACCGCGCGATTCAGCGGCAGCGTCGGCGGCGAACTGGCGTCGCTCAAGCTCGAGCTGACCGTTGACATCCTCGCCGACGGCTGGGTCAACGTCCCGCTGGGGCTGGGCGAGGCCGCCATCGCCCGCACGGCAATCCAGGGCGACGACAAGACCCAGCCGCTGCTGCGCGTCGTCAACGGGCAGTACGTCCTGCTGACCAAAGGCGCCGGACGAAAGGTCGTGCAGATCGACTTCGTCCGCCAGATCACCACGCAGCCGGGGCTGAACATCCTGGACCTGGCCCTGCCGCGAGCGGCCATCACCACCCTGGAGTTGACCATCCCCGAGCAGGACATGAAGGTGGACGTCGAGCCGATGCTGGCGGCTACCACCAGCCAGGACAGCGCCGCCGGCAAGAGCGTCACGCGATTGCAGGCGTTCCTGGGCGCCGCCCAGCGCGTCAAGCTCTCGTGGAAGCCCAAGACGCAGGCCGCCGCCGACCTGCAGCCGGTGATTATCTCCAACCAGCTCCAGCACCTGTCGGTCAGCGAGGCGCTGGTCTCGTACGACATCACGTTCAACTACGAGATCCGCCGCCGCGGCGTCGATGCCTTCACCATCGAATTGCCGGCGGGCTTTCGCGTCACCAGCGTCGAGGGCGCCAACATCGGCAAGTGGGACGTCGCCGACGCCCCGGCCGCCGGTGGCACGGCCTTTCCAGGCCGTGAACCACAGGCTGGAAAGCCTGTGCCACCGCAAGGTCAACTGCTCAAGGTGAAGCTGTTTTCGGCCGTCACCGACAGTTACACGCTGGTTCTGAAGATGGAACGCCTGCTGAAGGAGTCGCAGGTGGACCTGCCGCTGACGCCGGTGCTGACGCACGAGGTGCTGCGGCGCAGCGGTCTGCTGGCCGTAACGCATTCGCCGCGCCGCTCGGTGGAGCTGCGCGACCTGAAAAACCTCTCGCGCGTCGACACCGGTCGCCTGCCTGGCAACCTTTCCACGCAAAGCGGCGTCACGGCCTATCAGTTCATCTCGGCTGACTACGCGGCCACGCTGGTCATCGGCACGGTGGAGCCGCGGGTGGCGGTGTTTCAGCAGTGGTCGCTGGCGGTGAATGATTCGTGGCAGCAGCTCCAGGGGAACATCAACTACAGCATCGAGCGGGCGGGGCTGTTCCGCATCTCGATGACGCTGCCCGAGCCGTGGGAGGTGCAGTCGATCGGTCCGGCCGACGTGGTCGACGACCACCAGTTCAGCGGCAAGGGCGACACGCGACAGCTCAACATCCTGCTCAAGCGCGAGATCCTCGGCAACGTCTCGCTGAACCTCCAGGCCCGGCGCCCGCGGGCCAAGCTCGACGACAACGTGGCCTTCGCCCTGCCCCAACCCGACAAGACGAACCTGCGCCACTACGCAGGGCAGTTCGTGCTGTACATGCCCGCGCATCTGGGCGCGCAGGTCGAGCGGCTCGACCAGTTCCAGTCGCTGCCGCTGCGGCAGATCGGCCAGCGCAGCGCCTTCGGCATGGCGCCGCAGATGGCGTTCCAGTTCGGCGCCATCGCCGCCGACAAGCCCGCCGGGGCGGTCTTCAAGATCGCCGTCAAGCCCTCGCAGGTCTCTGCCGTCGTACACCGCCTGGTGAACATCCAGCCCGGGGCGATCGTCGACCAGGCCGCGATCGCCTACACCGTGCTGTATTCGCCGCAGGACGTGTTCTACGTTCAGGCGCCCGCCGAGTTGGCCGACGCCGGCCTGACCCTCACCGGCGAGAACATCAAGGAAACGCCGCGCGTCGACGCTCCGCCGGCCACCGGTCCGGCGCAGGGGCCGGCCGGCGAGGTTGCCCCCGCCACCGCCCCGGCCAGCCGCAGCGGCGTGGTGTACTATAAGGTTGTGCTCCAGTCGCCGGTGACGGGCACGTACTGGCTGTACGTCAACGTGCGCCGCCCGTTCAAGGCCGGGGAGGTCGGTTCGGCCGCCACTGTCAAGGTCGAGCCGATCCTTGCGGCCGGTCGCCTGAGCGACCAGAGCGGCTATATCGCCATCGCCAAGGGCGAGACGCTGGCGATTGGCCAACCCGCGTCGACTAATCTCACGCCCGGCGACCCGACCAGCGCCGTTGACCTTCCCTACGCCCCGCATCGCGCCGCCGCCTCGCTGGCGCTGCGATACAATCGCCCTCCTTTCGAACTGTCGCTGCCGGTGGTGACGCAGGAAGAAGCCGCCGTCATCACGACCATGGCCACCGCGACGATCGTCGAGCAGGTGCTCGGGTACGACGGGCAGCTTAACGGCCGCGTCGTGTACCTCCTCAAGACCAGCAAGGGCGACCGCCTGCCCATCACGCTGCACGGGGCCAAGCTGCGCCAGGTGCTGCTCAACGGGGCCGAGGCGCCGGTGGAGGCCTCGACGGCAGCCGACCAGCGCATCGTGCGCCTGCCGCCCTCGGCGGGGCAGGTTACCAACGTGGTGCTGGACATCCGCTTCGGGCAGGACAACGCCTCGGCGTCGAAGCTCGAAGTGCCTTCGCTGCCCAAGGAGGTCGCCTTCCAGGTGACGCTGTGGCGGCTGTGGATCCCCGAGCAGGACATCGTGCTGGGCAACGACCGGGCGTTCTCGCCGGTGCCCGGCGGCGATCATCAGTTATCGATGCTGGGGGCCAATCAACCCGTCCAGGTGACCTGGGCCCTGCCCGGTCAGGGGCGGGTGATGACCTTCCAGCGTCAAGGCGCGCCGGGGACGCTATCGGTGACGACGGTCGGGCGCGAGGTCTTCGCCCTGGCGGTCTGGCTGGTGGTGCTTGCCGCCGGAGCGGTCATGCTCAAGCTGCGGGGCTTCACGCGACTGGTGATCGTGCTGGCGGCCATCGTGCTGCTGGCGGTCATCAACCTGTACTGGCCGAAGTTCGCCGTGCGCCTGGGATGGCACGCCTTCCTGGCGGCGCTGGTGGTCGCGGCGCTGTGGGCGGGGCAGTGGTTCTTCGCCATGCTGCGCCGCCGCGCGGCCCGCGAGAGTAGTCCCCCGCCGATGCCCGCAGCCGCCGGCGATCAGCCGCAGACGCCCGCGGGCAAGGAGTAACGCCATGAAGAACCTTCCGACGTGGCTGATGACCGCCGCCCTGCTCGCCGCCGCCGGCCCGGCCGACGCCCAGCAGCGACCCGCCGAAAAGGGCAACCTCTACGTGCCCTATCGCGATATCGCCGCCGCGCTCGACCCTGCCGCCAAGAGCATCCTCATGGACCGCGGCGAGTTCGCCGCCCTGCTCGCTGCCGCCAAGGCCAACCAGGCCGCCGCCGACAGTCAACAGCTCGGCCAGGTGACATCCGCCCGCTACCAGGCCGATGTCACTGGACAGTCGCTGCGACTGACGGGCGAGCTGGAAGTGATCTCCCTCAGCGATAAGGGCGTGGCCGTGCCACTGGCATTTGCGCGCCTGGGGCTGCTGAAGGTCGCCCTCGACGGCAAGAGCGCCCCGCTGGGCTACGACGACGGGGCGTTG
Source organism: Planctomycetaceae bacterium (assembly GCA_039680605.1). NCBI lineage: Bacteria > Pseudomonadati > Planctomycetota > Planctomycetia > Planctomycetales > Planctomycetaceae > Planctomycetaceae bacterium. The sequence goes on from JBDKTA010000004.1 coordinate 178,446, forward strand.
GTGCTGCTGGTGGCGGGCAAGGGCAAGCACGCCGTGACGATCGAGGCCTCGGCCGCCCTGACCGAACTGCCCCTGGCGCGCTTTCCCGCCGGCGGGCTGCAGTTTGGCATCTCGATTCCCCCCGCCGTGGCGGGCACGATGACCCTGACGGCCCCGGGCGATCTGGAGATCTCCGCCTCGGCGGCAATGGACAAACCGACGTACGATCGCGCCGCCGATCGCACGCGCGCCGAGCTCACCATCGGCGGGCGCGACTCAGTGACGGCCGTGCTGCTGGGCAACGGCCGCCAGGAAGCCCAGAAGCCCATCCTGCTGGGCGAGAGCACCGCCAGCGTTGAGATCGAAGCCGACAGCCAGACGCTGCACTGCCTGTATATGGTCGACGTGCTGCGCCGCAGCGTGCGCGAGCTGCAGTTCGCGGTGGATGCGTCGTGGACGATCACGGCTGTCACGTGCCCGGGCCTGGTGCGCTGGTCCGTCGAGGCCGGCCAGGACGGGTCGAACATTCTGACCGTTCGCCTGGGCTCGGCCAGCCGTGGGCTGCAGGCGCTGCACATCAAGGCCACCGCCGTGGAAAAGATCGCCGGCCAGTGGCGCAGCCCTCGCGTGATATTGCAGGACGCGGCGTTTCAGCGGGGGTATCTGCTGGTCAACACGCAGCGCGACCTTCGCGTGCGCGGGCATGAGCTGTCCGACGCCCGCCGCGAAGACGCCGGCGCCACGCAAGTCCCGGCGCTGTTTGGCCTGCTCACCGGGCGGCTGTACTACCACTGGGGCGCCGACTGGTCCGTCAAGCTGCGCACCGCCAAGGTGCCGCTGCGCCGCGAGAGCCAGGACCGCCAGCGCCTCGCCGTGGGCGACAAGAGCCTCACGCTGACGGGCGAGTTCCAGGTCACAGCCGTCGGCAGCGAGATGTTCGACATGAACTTCCGCCTGCCGCCGGGGGCGTGGGAACTGGTAAGCGTGACCGTCAACGGCAGCGGGGAGGGCTTTGAGTATCACGTGACCGACGACGCAGCGCCCGCGACGCAACCGGCCGCTTCGGCCCCGGCGGCGTTTCGGCGGCTGCGCATCGAGCTGGCCCGCCCGGTGCAGCCCGAGGGCGTGGCGAACGTGGTCATCACGCTCCAGCACGTGCCGCAGAATTGGCTCTGGCGCGCCGGCAGCACGCCGCGCGTCATCGCCATGCCTCTGCTGTCGTGCCAGGCCGATCAGGTTTCCGGCGTCGTCAGCGTTTCGACCTCGGACGATCTGGACGCCGCGCCTGATGCCGTGCCCGATGCCATCAAGGGCGTCAACGTCGGGCGCATGACGTCGATGGGCCTGGGCTCCGACGTGCAGCTTGCCTGGACGTACGACCAGCAGCCCCCGCCCGCCGATGTGCGACTGCAGATCAGCCGCCGCTCCGCGCGCCTGTCGGCCGAGTCCGTAGGGCTGGTCTCGCTGACCAGTGAACATCTGCGCGCCCACTGGCGCGTGACGTACACCATCACCCGCGCCCGCACGGCAGAATTGATGGTCCTGGTGGACAAGTCTCTGGGTGAAGAGGTATCCATCGAAGTGCCCGGCCGGCGGATCGCCAGCAAAACCCGAGTGCTCCCTATTGAGTTGCCTGATCTTGATAAAGATGTGCTTGTTACAACACAGAAAGCTGTCCCACTAGAGAATCTGGAACCTTTGCCCGTATTACCTCAGGCAAAAGGTTACGATCTCTGGAAGCTCACGCTCGATGCCGAAGCCGTGGGACAGGTGGCTGTCGATGTTTCATACAGCCGCCCGCTGCCGGCCAAAGACTTCACGCTGCCCCTGGTGCGCCCCTTCGGCGCTGACCAGGTCACCGAGTACCTGGCGCTTCAGGCGGCCGAAGAGCTGGCCGTCGACGCCAAGGCAAACGCCGCCGGTCGCGCCATCGACAGCGCCGACCTGCCGCCGCTGCCCGAGGACGCCAACCGCCTGCTGGCGGCCTGGCGGTTCGACAGCGGTAGCGAGCAACCGGTGGTCAACGTCTCGACAACCGTGCATCAAACGGTTGCCATCCCCGCAGCCCTGGCCGGCTCGGCCGAGCTGACCACCTATCTCGACGGCCAGGGCAACCAGCGCACGCAGGCGCTGTTCAGGCTCGTCAACGCCGGCATGCAGTTTGCCAGCGTTCAACTGCCCGCCAACGCGACGCTGTGGTCGATCACCGTCGACGGCGCCGTCGCCAAACCCCAGCGCGACACGGCCGGCAACTACATGGTGCATCTGCCCCGCGACTCGCGATCGCCGCTGATCAAGGTCGTCTACGGCGCCGCCGGCACTGGCGGCAGCATGCACGCCCTGGCGCGGGCAACCCTGCCCGGCGTAAAGGTCAACACCGTCTCCTGGACCGTCGTCACCGCCCCGGGCCTGCGCATCACGGCCCAGGACTCCGACATGACCAGCGACGGGCTCTACAGCGTCGCCCCGGCGTACCAGCAGACGTTCGATCTCGCCTTCGGTCCCAGGGAACCCTCGCTGGACGCTATCGCGTATTCAGCCCCTCCCGCGGCAGCGGCGAGGGCTGTGGCGACGGAAAGCCTCCACGGCGGCCTCACAAGGAAGGACGCGGCGCCGGCGACGCAGCCTGCGGAGGTCAAGTCCAAAGTCTCTCTGGACCATTCCCGCGGCCTCGTCGTCAGCGGCAAGTACACGCTGCCGGTGGAGTTGGCCCAGACGGGCGACTATGGCCACCGCGTCACGTTTACCTCGCTGGACCCGCTGCCGCTGGCGGTCGAGCTGACCGATGAGTCCGGCCTCGACAGCTTCGCGCTGCTGGGGTTCGTGATGGCGGGGCTGGCCGGGCTGATGCGCCTCAATGCTCGGGCATGGCACAAGGCGCGGTTCATCATCGCCGTGCTCATCGCCGCCAGCCTCGTCGCCGTGTGGTGGCGGGACGCGGCGCCGTTCATGAACGGAATGTTCTGGGCCGCCCTGCTGCTTATCCCCTTCTACCTGGCGGTGGGTCTGGTGCGGATCATCCTCCGCGCCATGCGCCGCACGGCGATACCGGTCCTGCAGCGCGCCGCGGTGCTGCTGGCGGCGGTGCTGCTGATGGCCCAGTCGGCCCGGGCGGCCGATGCCCAAGCCAACAACGCGCCGCCTCAAGCCGGTGAGCCTGGCGCGGCCCCGCTGATCATCCCCTACGAGGGCGACCCGGCCAAGGCCGACCAGGCCAAGAAGGTGCTCGTCTCCTACGCGAAGTTCATCGAGCTCTGGAACGCCGCCCACCCCGACCAGGCCATCGATATCGCCCCGGCCGCGGGCAAGCTCTGGCTGGCCGACGTGCGTTACGCCGCGACCGTCAAGGCCGACACGCTCACCCTGACGCTGACCGCCCAGGCCCAGACCACCGGCAAGGGGCTGGTGGTCGTGCCGATCCCGTTCGAGGGCGTGGCCCTGACGGGCGCCTCGCTCGACGACAAGCCCGTGCCGATTGCATCCGCCGAGAAAGGGATGGTGCTGACGCTCGAAGGCGGGGCCAAGGGCACGCTGCGCCTCACGGCGGTCACCACCGCCAAACCGCAGGCGGGACGGCCGACGGTCAACCTCACGCTGCCGCCGCTGCCGGCGGGCGTGATGACGGTCGCTCTGCCGGCCGACGACCTGGTGCTCGAAGTGCCCCAGGCCCAGGGCAGTCTCACCAGCCGCAAGACCGACGGCGGCGTCGAGTGGACCGTTCCGCTGGGCCTGGCCCGCGCCCTGACGCTGCGATGGAGCCCCAAGGCCGGCGGCGGCACGGTCGACCGGACGCTGTCCGCCGCGGCCAATCATGACGTGAGCTTCAATCACTGGGGCATCGTCGGCGCCACGCAGATGGTCTTCACCTTCAGCGCCACCGACTACGACCAGTTCCGCCTGCTGGTTCCGGCGGGCGTGAGCGTGACCAGCCTGACCGGGGCGAACCTGCGCGATTTCGCCGTGGTCGCCACGAGCAAGACCGAAGGGCAGGATTACAGCGTGGTGCTCGTCCGCCTGCACCGCCCCGCGACCAAAACGTATGAGATGACCGCCAAGTGGGTCGCGCCGCTTCCCACGCTGGACAAGCCCTTCACGCTGCCGCTGCCCCAGGCCGGCGACGTGGCCCGCGAAAGCGGCGCCGCAACGCTGCGGGTCGCCGGCGGAATGACGCTCACCGAAATCGGCGTCGAGGGCGGACGGCGCCGAGCCTCTGCCGCCGGCGGGCGAGACGCCCAGACCGCCGCCGACGCCACGCGGGAAGTCTCGTCCTACTACTGGCCATACCGCCCCTTCGCCCTGACGCTCAAGCTGCACCGAGCCGAAACGGAAACGGCGGCCGTGGTGAACCAGCTCGTCCGCATCGACGCGCGTCGCTGCCAGTTGCTGGTCCAGGCGAACCTGACCGCCCGCCGCGGGCGGTTGTTCGAAGCCTCCTTTGCCCTGCCCGACGGCTACGAGCTGCTCAGCGCCGCCGGGGCGGCGGTGGAAGACTTCCACGTCGAGCCCGCTCCGACGGGGCGGCGGCTTTACGTCAATCTCCGCGGCGGCGCCGCGAGCACCAGCCTGGCGCTGGTGCTGGTCAAGGCGCCGCTGGAGCTGGGGCGCCTCAGCGTGCCCAAGGTCACCCTGCTCGACGCCGGCGGGGCGCCGCTGGCCGAGCAGACCGGGCGCCTGGCGGTGCAACTGGCCGACTCGCTCGAGGCGCACACGCTGAACAGCGAAAACCTCGGCAGCGCCCCGCCGGCGAGTGTGCTGACCGGATGGCTGGCCAGCCAGGACATCCGGGCCACCCAGTTCGCCTACCAGTACGACCGGCCGGCCATCGCCCTGGACCTCGATGTGCGGGCCAAACCCACCCGCACCCGCGTCGAGATCGTCGCCGGCGTGACGGTGCAGCCGACGGCGGCCTGGTACACCTACCGCCTGCGATACGCCATCAGCGGCTCGCCCATCGACCACGTCAGCTTCACCCTGCCGACGCAGTACGCCGCCCTGGCGGCCGTCACCTGCCCGGCCATGCGGAGCGTCAAGACCGAAGACGCCGACGGCGGCCGCACGCGGTGGACCGTCTCGCTGATCAACGAGGTCACCGGCGTGCTGGACGTGGCGGTGAACTTCGCCGTGCCGATCTCGCAGCAGACGACCGCCCTGGCAGTGCCTCGCGTGGTCACGGCGGCGCCGGAGGGGTACCGATGCGTCGTGGCGGTGCAGAACCTCTCGCGCCACGAATTGTCTCTCGACACGGCGGCCGAGATGACCGCCCTGCCCGCCAGCCAGCAGCGCGACCTGCTCGGGGCCGCCCACGCGTCGCTGCAATATGTCTTCCAGGCCTTCAGCGACACCTGGACGCTGGCCCTGAAACTCAAGCCCGCCGAGCCGGCCAAACGCACCACGGCCATCATCGACCTGATGACCGTGGCGACGACGATCGACCTGGCGGGCAACAGCCGCTACGAGGTCGAGCTGATGCTGCAGAACCGCAGCGAGCAGTTCCTGCACGTCAAGGTTCCCCCCGAGCTGACGCTCTGGAGTGCGTACGTGGACGGCAAGGCCGTCAAACCCGCCTCGGCCGACCATTATGTTTCTGCCAATGATAAGGGCGAACCCGTCGTCGAGAATGTGCTCATCCCGCTGATCAAGACCTCGGCGACGGGCCTGCCGTACTCGGTCAAGCTCTACCTGGCCGGGCGCGCCAGCGAACCGCTGGGGCGCATCACCAAGATCACGCCGCCGGCGATCCGCATCATCGGCATCCCGGTCGAACAGACCACCTGGAGCCTGCAACTGCCCCGCGGGTACCGCTACAGCGAGGGCGTCGGCATGGCCCGAAAAGGCGCCATCGGCGACCAGGAGCAACAGGCCAAACGCGCCGAAGCGTATCGCCTCCTGAGCCGCGTGGCGGCCAGGGGAAAACAAACCAAACGCCTCCTCGATGCCGACGAATACTCCAGCGCCGGCAACGGCACGGGCTTGAACTCCTGGACAGACAACATTCGCCTGCAGAATGACAAATGGAACAAGAGTCGCGAAGAGGCGCGGCAGTTCATCGTCGAAAATCGCGAGACTCTGGGCGGCGAGGCCCAGCGCCTCGAACAGACGCTCACCGACGACTCCAACACCCAGTACGGACTGAACACGGTCTGGCAGCAGCGGCAGGAGCAGGCCGCCGCCGTCACCGGCGTTAACAACTTCCTCAACGGCTCGGTGAATAACGCCGGCGTTTCGGACGCGGCGGCCAACGAGTGGCTGGACCGCTCGACCGAGTTCGTCATTCGCGCCAACGACGAGCAGCAGCGGCGCATTGCCGGCGAACTGGAGAAAAACGACGCCGGCGGCAATAAGATCGTCGAGCAAGCCCTGGGCCGCAAGCTCCAGGAACAGCGCAAGGTCGGCGGGCGCGCCGGCGTTGACGATGAGAAAAAAGAAGAAGCCCTCAAGGAACTCACCAAGCAGTTGGAAGACGAAGGCCGCCGGAACTTCGTCAAGCAGCGCGACCAGCTCCGCCAGCAGCAGGATGAACTGCAGTTCAACCGCCTCACCCGCAGCCAGTCCGACGGCAAGGACCTGGCCAAGAAGCCCGGCGGCAAGGGCACGGGCAAGGGCGAGATGTACCAATCGCAACGCGCCGCCGAATCGCCGCCGGCGCTGCCCGGACAGCCTCAGTCCTCTGAGGAAAGCTGGACTTACGATGGGCGCGGGCGGGCAAGCGGCGGAGCGGCCGAACCGTTGGCATTGGGCGTGCGAGGCCCAGTCGCCGGCCAACCCGGCGGCGGGCCCGTTCCCGCCGATAGGCCCGCGTCGGAACGCGGCGGCGATGCTATCCCCGCCCAGGCCGCCGTGGCGCTGGGCACCTTCTCTCTGCCGGTGAGCCTGCCCCGCGCCGACGGCGTGTCCATGGACTTCGCCGGCAGCGGCGGCGACGTCAGCGTCACCATCTGGGCCGTCAAAGACTCCACCGCCCGCGCGTGGGAATCGACAGCCGCGGCTGTCATCCTCCTGGTGCTGCTGGCACTGGCGGTTCGGATCTGGCGGCATGTCTGGCGCATCGGCTCGCCCGCCGCCGCGACGCAGCGCATCGTCCTGTACGCGATCCTCGCCCTGGCTGGGTGGGTGCTCTGGGGCCTCGTGCCGGCGGTGGTGCTGACGGCAACTGCCGCCGCACTCGCCGAAGCCGCCCGCTACCTCCCCCAGCGCCGGGCTAAGCAGTTGTGAGTGGTGAGTGGTGAGTGGTGAGAAGAAACAAAGGGGACGGGAGTCGTTCTCTGCCGGTGTCGTGGCGACTTCAAATGGCGACTGAACGCCTGCCGGTGCCGTGGCGGGAGGGCTTCAGCCCGACAGCCACGACTATGCGCAGATTGCGGCGTTCGCTCCTCCTGGGGTCGGCGATCGTGGCTCTCCGGGCCTCCGGCCCTGCGCGCCACGGCACCCCAGCCAGCGTGGCTATGACTGGGTGGCAGAGGCCGCCGGTTCTTATTGTTACCTCTGCGCCCTCTGTGCCTCTGTGGTAAGTTTCTTCCCGATTCTGTAAAATACCCGCCATGCTTCGCGAGTTGCACATTTCGAACCTGGCGATTATCGAAAAGGTCGACATCGAGTTCGGCCGGGGGCTTAACGTCTTCACTGGGCAGACCGGCGCGGGCAAGAGCCTGATCCTGGGCGCGCTGGAACTGCTGCTGGGCCTGCGCGGCGGCGGCGAAGACGCGGCCATGTTCGTCCGACCCGGCAGCAGCGAGGCGCGCGTCAGCGGCGTGTTCGAGGTTGCCCGAGCCGCCACGGCTGAGGCGCTGGGGCAGATCCTAGACCAGGAGATCGCCCCCGCCGAGCCGATCCTGATGACCCGCCGCGTGCTGGCCTCGGGACGCTCGAGCGTCTCGGTCAACGGCAACGCGGTGACGGCGGCCATGCTCCGCCAGGCCGGCGAGCTGCTGGTGGACATCCATGGACAGCACGACCAGCAGTTCCTGCTCAAGAACGCCAACCAGTTGCAGATCCTCGATGCCTTCGCCGACGCGCTGGAGCTGCGCGAGCAGTTCGCCGCGGTTTTCAGCGAGCTTCGCCACAGTCGCCAGCGCCTGGCCGACCTGAAGGCCTCGTGCCAGACCCGCGACGACCAGCTCGACCTCTACCGATTCCAGATGGAAGAGATCGACGCCGCGGCGCCGGAGGCCGGCGAGTACGCCCGGACCAAGAGCCGCTACAGCGTCCTGAAGAACCTCGCCCGACTCAAGGAACAGTCGCTGGCGGTGCTGGGCGGCCTGGCCGAGGGTGACGAGGCGCTGCTGGATAACCTCGGGCGGTTGTCGGCGGCAGTCAAAGACCTCGTGCGTCTCGACGAGTCGCTGGGCGCCCTGGCGGCGCAGCTCGAGCAGGGCGAGGATATCCTGCGCGACGCCGCCCGCGAACTCGAGCGGTACCAGGACAAGCTCGATGTCGACGAGGGGCAGTTCGAGAAGATCCAGCAGCGCCTCGACGAACTCAACGCCATCATCCACAAGTACGCCCGCGCCTCCGCCGCCGGCGACGACCCGCTCGAAGCGGTTCTGGAATACCGCCGCGCCATCGGCGAAAAGGCCGCCGCCCTCGAGGCCGACTCGCAGTCGCTGGAAGGGCTCGAAGAGGAAATCGCCAAGCTGCAGCGGCGGCTGGGGCAGATCGGGCCCGAGCTCTCGCGCCGCCGAAAGGACGCCGCCAGGCGGCTCAAGACGCTCGTCGAGGCGCAGTTCGCCGAGCTGGAGATGCCCGAGGCCACCTTCGACGTCGAGATCGTTACGCGCAAGGCCGACGATGCGGGCGTCGACGCAACCGGCCTCGATGCGGTGGACTTTCTCGTGCGGACCAACCCCGGCCAGGAGCGACTGGCGCTGCGCAAGATCGCCAGCGGCGGCGAGCTGTCGCGCATCATGCTGGCGCTCAAGACGATCCTGGCCGACAAGGACCAGATCACCGTGCTGGTCTTCGACGAGATCGACGCCAACATCGGCGACCGCCTCGGCGCCACCATCGGGCGCAAGATGCGCGCCCTGGCCCGCGGGGCGGCAGGCAGGAAGAGCGCCGCCAACTCGCACGCCCACCAGATCATCTGCATCACGCACCTCTCGCAGATCGCCGCCTGCGCGGACCATCACCTGCAGATCCGCAAAGACGTGGCCGGCAGCGGCGACGGGCGCCAGACCTCCGCCTCCGTCTGCGTGCTCGAAGGCGACGCCCGCGTGCAGGAACTGGCGGAGATGATGGCCGGCAAGAACCCCACGCCCGCGACGCTCACCCACGCCCGGCAACTCCTGGCGGCCAATTCAAAGACGTGAAGAACGCTGCGATCTTTGCTCCGCAAATAACCGCAGAATCAGAGATGGGTGGCATGGCGACACACGTTTTTGTTTTTTCGTGGGTCGCCATGATGCTCATCAGCGCACACCCATGGCGACCTGCCTGCCGGCAGGCAGGCCTGCCGAACAACGCGTGTCGCCATGCCACCCGGCCGGTAGATTAAGCCGCAGAGGTCGCAGAGGACGCTGAGGATGTGAGAGACAAAACAAACTTCTTCCCTCTGCGACCTCAGCGACCTCAGCGGCTAATTTGAGGTTCCTCGAACTTCTCGCTGGTGAAGAGATAGACCTGCGTGTCGCCGTCGCGCCAGGCGCCGGGGGGCAGGCCGGCCTTGTGCGAGCAGCAGTTGTCCAGGAACTCGCGGGCCGACCAACCCATCTCGGTGGCGACCTCGGGCAGGAAGCACCCGGCGTATCCGTCGCGGACGATATAGATGCCATGCACCCCCACCGTCAGCGACGCCGGGTCGTCCGTCAGCTCCAGCGGCGACAGCACCGACACCTCCACGCGCAGGGCGGGCAACTCATCCGGCGTGACCGGGTCGTGGAAGAACCGCGGATCCTGCGTCGCCGCCGCCAACGCCATCTCGCAGATCAGTCGCCCCAGCGGGGCCCGGGGCTGAAACGTCCCAATGCACCCGCGCAGATGCGGGCCGTTCTTGAGCGTGACGAAGCACCCGCGGATTTCTCCGGCGATGCCCTCGGCCGACGGCGGCTTGATGAGCCCCTGCCCTCGAACGGCGGCCTCAACCGCCCGCCGCGCCAGCGCCAGCAGTTCCTGTCGGTGGTGTTCTTGGATGGCCATGGACAAAGCATACCGCGCCCGGCGGCGGAGAGTTCGTTTTTCCATTGCAGGCCCGCCGCCCGAACCCCCTACTATTGCATAGAGGTCCCGCATGGAACGATTCGCCCTGGCCAGAATGTCTTTCGGCGTGGCTGTCGGCACGTGGTTGCTGCTGGCGATGGGGCCTGCTGCGCCGGTGGCGATCCTCATCATGGCCCCGGCGCAGTCGCGATGGCTGGCGCCGGTGGCGGCGGTGTTTCTCTGGAGCATCTTCGCCCTGGTGTACGGTCTGTGGCGACCTCGCGAGTTCGTCGTCACCGCCGAGGGGCTGCAGATCGTCTGGCCGTGGCGCGTGCGGACGCTGCTGCGAGAAGAGATCGTCGCGGTGCGCCCGCTGACCCGCGACGACCTGGGGCGCACGCTGCGGGTCTTCGGCGCGGGCGGGCTCTGGGGCGCCTTCGGACGCTTTCACAGCCGCAACCTGGGCCCGATGGAGATGTACATCTCGCGCCGCGACGGCATGATCCTGATCGAGCGCCTTACCGGACCGGGCCTGGTCATCACGCCCGAGCGAACGACAGAGTTTGTGGGCATGATGAAGGTTTAGTTGCGCCTCCGGTTTCCGCCGTTTGGCGGTTTTACTGCTATCCGAAGAACTGCCAAGCCGCAAGCGGGCTAAATATGCGGTCAGCGGCTAGAATATCGTGGTAAAGGTTGATTCCTTACTGCCACAGGAGGCCTGATGCGAGACCCGAGTGAAGTTCACTGGCACGCGATTACGACGCCCGACGCGCTGAGGGAGCTGGAGACGGCCGTCGAGGCAGGCCTGTCGGCGGAAGAAGTCGTCCAGCGGCGGCAGCGCTTTGGGCCCAATGAGATGACGGCGCGGGCCGGCACGCCGGCGTGGTTGAAGTTCCTGGAGCAGTTTAACCAGGCGCTGGTTTACATTCTGGTTGCGGCGGCGGCGGTGTCGGTGCTGCTGGGCGAGTATGTCGACGCGTCGGTGATCTTCGGCGTGGTGCTGGTCAATGCGGTGGTGGGGTTCCTTCAGGAGTCCAAGGCGGAGAAGGCCATCGCGGCGCTGTCGCGGATGGTGCGCACGGAGGCGACCGTTCGCCGCGCGGGGCAGAAGATGCGGGTCCCCTCGGCCGAGCTGGTACCCGGCGACCTGGTGCTGCTGCAATCGGGCGATCGCATCCCCGCCGATCTGCGGCTGGTGCTGGTGCGAAATCTTCAGGTCGAGGAGGCGGCTTTGACGGGGGAATCGGTCCCCAGTTCCAAGGACGCCGGCGCCCTGGCGCAGGACACGGGGCTTGCCGACCGCAGGAACATGGCCTTCACCGGAACGCTGGTGACCTACGGTCAGGCGGAAGGGCTGGTTTGCGCCGTCGGCGATCATACCGAAACGGGGCGCATCGCCGACATGATCTCATCGGCGGCGAATCTGTCGACGCCCCTGACCCGGAAGATCGCCCATTTCAGCCGCTGGTTGCTGGTGGCGGTACTGGCGTTGGCGGCCCTGACATTCGTTGTGGGTGTGCTTCGGGGCAATGGCGCAGCCGAGATGTTCATGGCGGCAGTGGCCTTGGCGGTCGGGGCGATTCCGGAGGGGCTGCCGGCGGCGGTCACCATCACGCTGGCCATCGGAGTGTCGCGGATGGCGCGACGCCATGCGATCATCCGCAAGATGCCGGCCGTCGAAACACTCGGCAGCACCACGGTCATCTGTTCCGACAAGACCGGCACGCTGACGGAGAATCAGATGACGGTCGCCCGCGTCTATGCCGGCGGCGAGTTCCACGAAGTCACCGGCAGCGGGTACGGCTCGGCCGGACAGATCCTGCGCGACGGACAGCGCGTCGAGCCGTCGGCGGATGCGGCGCTGGCGGAATGCCTGCTGTGCGGGCTCTTGTGCAACGATTCGCAACTGGTCACAAAGGACGGACGCCTTGAGGTCGAGGGCGACCCGACTGAGGCGGCGCTGATCGTGGCGGCCCAGAAGGGCGGCTATGACGCCTCGGAAACCGCCCGCCAGCGCCCGCGCGTGGACGTGATTCCCTTCGAGTCCGAGCGGATGTACATGGCCACCCTGCACTGCTGGGACGGACGATGCGTTTTGTACCAAAAGGGATCGGCCGAGCACGTGCTCGGAGCCTGCCAGGACGCCCTGAACGCCGCCGGAGAGAGGGTTCCTCTGGACGCCGCCGCCGTGGGCGAGGCCGTGGATCGCATGGCCGCCGACGGTCTGCGCGTGCTGGCGTTCGCCCGCCGGGAACTGGAAAGCTCGCGCGACCGCCTTGAGTCTCAAGACGCCGAAGGTGGGCTGACCTTCCTGGGTTTGCAGGGGATGATCGACCCGCCTCGGGCAGAAGCAATCCGCGCCGTGGCAAGCTGCCAACGCGCCGGAATCGCCGTCAAAATGATCACCGGCGACCATGCCGGGACGGCCGCGGCGGTGGCCGCACAACTGGGGCTGCGCGGCGGGGCGGATTCCCACCAGCCCATGCGGGTCATCACCGGGCTGGAGCTCGAGCGGGTATCCGATGAGTCGCTGGCAGCGGTGGCGGACGAGACGGCCGTCTTCGCCCGCGTCGCCCCCGAGCAGAAGCTGCGCCTGGTGCGAGCGCTGCAAGACCGCGGGCACGTCGTGGCCATGACCGGCGACGGCGTCAATGACGCCCCGGCTCTCAAGCAGGCCAATATCGGCGTGGCCATGGGCATCACCGGCACTGACGTGGCCAAGGGCACCGCCGACATGATCCTCACCGACGACAACTTTGCATCCATCGAGGCCGCCGTCGAAGAGGGGCGCAACATCTTCGACAACCTCACCAAGTTCATCACTTGGACCATCCCCACCAACGCCGGCGAGGCGCTGATGATCCTGTTGGCAGTCCTGGCCGGTCGAAGCCTGCCGCTGCTGCCGGTGCAGTTGCTCTGGGTGAACATGACCACGGCGCTGCTGCTGGGGCTGATGCTGGTTTTCGAGCCCAAAGAAGCGGGCATGATGGACCGCCCCCCGCGCCCGCCGGCGGCGCCGATCCTGACCCCCGCCCTGCTGTGGCAGACGGCGCTGGTCTCGGCCATGATGGTCGCCGGCGGGTTCCTCCTGTTTATCTGGGAACGAACCGGCGGCACGGAGCTGGACGAAGCACGGACGATCGTCGTTAACGTGATCGTGTTCGTCGAAGCGTTCTATCTGCTCAACTGCCGTTCGCTGACGCGCACGCTGGTTTCCATCGGGCCGCTGACCAACCGGTGGATCCTGTTAGGCCTGGCCGCGACAGTCATGACGCAATTGGCCTTTACGTATCTGCCGTTCATGAACCGTCTCTTCCATACCTCGGCTATCCCCGCCGCGGCCTGGGTGAAGATCCTTGGCGTGGGGCTGAGCGTCTTTCTGGTCGTGGAACTGCTCAAGAAAGTCCGCCAACTGGCACGCCGCCGCTCACGATGAGATCACAAAACGGATCACCATGCTGAACGTTTAGTCTCTCTAATTACCGAACGACTGCTACGCCGCAAGCGGCGGATAGGGCGATCCGTGGTTCCTATTCTTCAACCGCCGGGTACTGGGGCTTGCGACCTTGAAGGACCGCTGCGATGTCGAACACGACGTCGCACATGTTTTCCATCGCCTGGGGCACGCGGGCGGCGATGTGCGGGGTGAGGATCGCTGTGTCGATGCCAAACAGCGGGTAGTCCGCCGGCGGCGGCTCGGGGTCGTGGCAGTCGATCGCCGCGGCGGACAGCTTGCCGCTGCGCAGCGCGGCGGCCACGTCTGGCACGACCATGCACCCGCCGCGGGCGGCGTTGATGAACTGGGCGCCGTCCTTGAACTGCGCCAGGGCGGCGGCGTTGATCAACCCGCGCGTGGTGGCGTTGAGCGGCGTGTGGATGGTGACGATATCGCTGGCGGCGTAGAGCGCGGGCTTATCGAGGGCCCGGGCGGGGTAGTCCAGGGCGATGTCGATAACGTCATTGTAGAGGACGGTCATGCCCAGCCCCGCCGCAGCGCGGCCGACGCGGCTGCCGATGCGCCCCGCGCCGACGATCCCCAGCGTCAGCGACGAGAGGAACCGCCCGAACGACTGGTTGCGGATGCGGTGGAACTCCTCGGGTGCGACCGGCCCGCCCAGCGGCCAGAACCGCCGGTTCATTTGCAGGATCATCGAGAGGGTGTAGTCGACGACCGCCCAGGTGTTTGCCGCCGGCGTGTGCACCACCTCGACGCCGCGGCTGCGGCAGGCGGGCACGTCGATGTTGTCGATCGCCACGCCCGCACGGCCGACGGCTTTGAGCCTGGGGGCCTTGTCCAGCAGCGCCGCGTTGACGATGGTGTACGTCCGCACCACCAGCGCGTCGGCCTGGGCGATATGCTCGCCAACCTGCTCGGGTTTGCACTGCACGACCTGTCCATGCTGCCGCAGATAATCCATCGCCCGCTTGCTCAGCGGTTCGGTCACCAGGATGATCGGTTGTGTGCTCATGGGGAAAGCGTACCAAACGAGGATGGCGCCGTCGAGCGAACGTTAGCGGGACAGCGGAAGCCCGCAGTTATTCGTGTCGCGGACGTCTCGCCCGCGCGTGTCGCGGGCGTCTCGCCCGCGATCCCCGGAGAGCGAAGATGCCCTCGCCACGCGCGGGCGAGACGCCCGCGACACGATCTCTCCAACTGGAAACGCCAGAGCATTTCTGATTCAATACGCACAACCTCGGGAGTAATGCGTTATGGATCGGTTCGAGTACAGAAATGGGTCGCTGTTTTGCGAAGACGTGAAGGTGGCCGACATCGCGGCGGCGGCGGGCACGCCGGTTTACATCTACTCCGCCGCGACGCTCCGCGCGCACTACCAGGCGATGGCCGATGCGTTCGCGCCGCTGAAACCCACGATCTGCTATTCCATCAAGTCGCTGTCGAACCTGCACGTGCTGCGGCTGCTGGCGGGCCTGGGCAGCAGCTTTGACGTCGTCAGCGGCGGCGAGATCGCCCGCGCGATCGCCGCTGGGGCGGACTGCTCAAAGATCGTCTTTGCCGGCGTGGGCAAGACCGACAAAGAAATCGCCGAGGCCATCGCGGCCGGGATCGGCATTTTCAATGTCGAATCGGAACCGGAGTTCGAGAACATCTCGCCCCTGGCCGCGGCGGCTGGCAAGACTGTTCGCGCGGCCCTGCGGCTCAACCCCGACGTGTACGACGCGCAGACGCACGCTTACACCGCCACGGGAAAGAAGGACAGCAAGTTCGGCGTCGACATCCATCGCGCGATCAAGTTCTTCGAGACCTACGGCCGCGACAAGCACGTGCGGCTCGACGCGATCCACATTCACATCGGCTCGCCGATCTACTCGGCACAGCCGTACGTCGAGGCCATCGGCCGCACGCTGACGCTCATCGGGCAGTTGCGCAGCAAGGGCTTCACCGTCCGCACGCTGGACATTGGCGGCGGGTTCGCAGCCGACTACGAGCAAGGCGCCTCGCCGGCGGCAGAGCGGTACGCCAAGGCGATCGTGCCGCTGTTGAAGGATGCGGGGCTCGACGTGGTGCTTGAGCCCGGCAGGCAGATCGTCGCCAACGCGGGCATCCTGCTGACGCAGGTGCAGTACGTCAAGGACGGCCACGAGCGCAAGTTCGTCATCGTCGACGCGGCGATGACCGACCTGATCCGCCCGGCGCTGTACGGCAGCGAGCATTTTGTTTACCCCGCGCAGCTTGCGGCGGGCGAAGAGCCCCCGCAGCGGCGGCTAAGCTTCAAGCCCGCCGGGGCGGTCGAGGCCGACATCGTCGGCGGCGTGTGCGAGTCGAGCGACTTTCTGGCCAAGGCCCGCCCCCTGCCTCCGATGCAGCGCGGCGACCTGCTGAGCGTCTTCACGGCAGGGGCGTACGGGTTCGTGATGTCCAGCCAGTACAACTCCCGCCCCCGCGTGTGCGAAGTGCTGGTCGAAGGCGACACGTGGCGCATCATCCGCCGCCGCGAAACCTACGAAGACCTGATGGCGGCGGAGCGCTGACCCTGGGGATATGCAGGACCGACTTGCAGCGCCTTGCGGCTGCATTGCTTGCAGTTTGGCGTCCGTCTCTGGTTTCAGGGACTACCGGATCAAAAGGACGCCAAACTGCAAGCAATGCAGCCGGAATGATCTTCAATTCCAAATAACGTGCGCAGACCTTCTTCACTTCGGATCCACCACCTGCCCCAGGAATAGCATCGCTCCGGTGGCGTTGTGGCGGATGACGAACAGGAACGGGTGGTCCGCCCGGAACGTCGGGGGCTCGTCGATCTGTACCGACGTCACGCCGACCATGATCCCAGTCGCGGCGGCGGCTTCGGTGCCTTCCTCGTTCACGTCCACAAAGGCCTTGTGCAGCGCGGCGCTGATGAACAGGTCGCGCTTGCCGTCCATGCCGGAGAAGTCGGCGGCCGCAGGGTCGAAGGCGTCTTTCATGCCCATCTCTTTGAGCGCCGCTGACAGGGCGAACTCGTCGGTCATCTTGAATCGCGGGACGTACGTCAGCACTTCCCGGCTGCGCACCCGGGTGATCCAGGCCTCCAGCTTTGCGGGCGTCATGTCCTTGACCAGGGCGGGCAAGCCGTCGTCCTTCTTGGGCAGCACGATCACCATCGACAGCTCGTTGCCCTTGTACGGCATCGAGAGCACCTGCACATCGTCATCGGCCGCGTAGCCGAAGCGGGCCTTCTGGAACATCATGGGCACCTTGACGGTCTTGCCGCCGGTGCGGAAGTCGGCGTCCTGCGTGGCATTCTTGTTAAACTGGTGCAACCACGTGCCTTTGAAGTAGATCGCATTGGCCAGGACCAGCCGCGTGTCGGCGGTGAGCATGCCGGGCTTGATCAGGTCCTTGATCTTGTCGTGCGTCTCCTTCTCGACCCAGGCGTTGATCTGCTTGGCCGCGTCGTCGGGGGCGGTTTGATAATTCACCTCGCGCAGCGGGGCCTGGAACTGCTCTTTGGTCAACTTCAGGAAGTCCGCCTTCCAGTCGTACCCCTTCTGCCCCCACAACGAATTGGCGCTGTGCAGTTCGTAATGCGCGTTCTTGCCGGGCTTGAGCCCCTCGAGCAGGCTATTGAACGCCGCCGCCGTGACGGCCGGGTCGTCGCTGGGCCAGTCCATTGCGTCGCGCATCTGCGAGGCGGTCTGCCCCCGCGCGCCGGTCAGCGCCATCGCCAAAGCCGTGTGAATGCTGCTGGGGGAGAAGAACAGGTTCTTCTGCTGCCCCGCGGCCAGCCGCTGGTACAGGTTCACCGCAAAGGTGTTGCTGCTGCGGGCAACTGTCTGAGCGGTGCTGGGGATAGGCGCGACATCCCTCGCACAAACGGCGAAGGGTACCAAGACTAACAGCAGACCGACGAGCGTTGCGATAAGCAATTTCATGACGGGTTCCTTTCCCAAAGGGGATGCGGGTCTACAGGCAATTATCGCCCCCACACAGCCCGCTTTCCACTATTCCAGCGCAAGGGTAGAATAATGTTGGACATTAATCTGCTCGGGCGGCGAAAGGAAATTATCATGATCGACATCGTAAGCGACTTGTTGAACGTCTTTGCCGGCATGCCCTACACCGATTCACACGTCCGTCCGCAGATGGAGACCACCCAGGCGATTCGCGACCGCCAGCCCGCCGCCAGCCGCACTGACATGGAACACCTCGAAGACCGCCTCGACCGCCTGACGCTGATCAACATGGCGATGTGGTCGCTGCTGTCGGAGAAGACCAATCTGACGCCGGCCGACCTCGCCCAGCGCGTGCGCGAGATCGACCTGGCCGACGGCAAGGCCGACGGCAAACTCACCCGCACGATCAAGACCTGCCACAAGTGCGGCCGCGTGATGTCCCCCCGCCACAGCAAGTGCCTCTACTGCGGCAGCGCGAATCTGTCCTGCGACCCCTTCAGCGCGGCGATGTGACCTATGGAGTGCGGCAGCCCTAGCTGCCGCTTTCGGAGTTGTTTGGTGTCAGCAGTACGCCACTTGCTCGAAAACTACCAAAGCGGCAGCTATGGCTGCCGCACTCCATGGTTTCTGGCCCGCCGCAAAGGTATGATCTTGCCATGGACCCCAAACCCCAATCGCGCCGCAGCATGGACTCCAAGGTCTACCGCGTCTCGGACGGCCGCGTGCTGAGCATGAGCGACCTGCTCAAGTATTTCTCGCACGCCGGGACGCTGCGGGTCTCGGACCTGCACCTCAAGGTCGGCTGCCCGCCCACCTACCGCCTCGACGGGCTGCTTCAGCCGATGAAAGGCCCGCCACTGGACGAGGCGACGACGGCGGCCCTGCTGGAAACGCTGCTGTGCCCGGCGGAACTGGAACAGTTGAAGACGCGCCGCTCGCTCGACGGGTCGGTCTTCGCCGAGGGGCTGCAGTTCCGCCTGAACTGCTTTTTCGACATGGACGGCCCGGCCATCGCCGTCCGCGCGCTCGATGCCAAGGCTCCGCGCGTCGAGGGGGTGGGCTTTCCCAACGACGTCTGGCGCGACATCGTCGCCCGCCAGCACGGGCTGGTGCTGGTGACGGGCATCACCGGGGCGGGCAAGAGCACCACCATCGCGGCGCTGATCGCCCACATCGCCCGCACGCGCCCCTGCCGCATCATCACGCTGGAAGACCCCATCGAGTACCGCCTGACCAGCGAACGGGCGATGATCTCGCAGCGCGAGGTCGGGCGCGACGTTCCGGACTTCGCCCGCGGCCTGCGCGACTGCCTGCGCGAAGACCCCGACGTGATCTTCGTCGGCGAGATGCGCGACCTCGAGTCGGCCACCTGGACCCTCACTGCCGCCGAGACCGGGCACCTGGTCTTCTCGACGCTGCACACCCGCGACGCGCGCGGGGCCGTCACGCGGCTGCTGGACATGTTCCCGCCATCCCGCCAGGACGAAGTGGCCAGCCAGCTCTCGCTGGGCCTGGCGTACGTGATCGCCCAGAAACTCATCCCGCGCGCCGACGGGGCCGGCCGCGTCGCGGCGATGGAGATCATGAACAACACCCCCGCCGTGGCCAACATCATCCGCACGCAAAAGGTCGAGCAGCTCTACACGCAGCTCCAGACCCGCTGCAAAGACATCCCCTCCGAACGCATGGTCACCATGGAACGATCGCTGGCGCTGCTGGTAGCCGCCGAAACCGTCACCGAAGACGAAGCCCGCCGCTGGGCCCACGATATCGCCACATTTGAAGACGAACTGGCGCGAACGCAGGCGTGAGCCCCGATAAGCGGCGGATCATTTCCGGCGCGCGCCCAACCATCGCCACAGAGCCCAGAAGCCTCCAAGAAGAACCACCCCGCCCAGCCCGATCAGCGCGACCCGCCAGAACTGCCCCAGCAGCACCAGTGCCTCCTGCCCGAGGTAGTAGCCCAGCAGGATGAACGCCGTCACCCATGCCGCGCCGCCAGGATAAGCGAAGGCCATGAACGAGCCGGTCTTGACGTCCAAGGCGCCGGCGACGATGGCCGTAGCGTGCCGCACGCCGGGAATGAAGTAGCCCAAGGTCAGCGTCCAGCGCCCGGCGTGGGCGAACCAGCGGTGCGAGGTCTGGACGCGACGGTGCAGTGACGGCATGTGGCGCTCGACCCACGGCAGAACTTTATGCCCCAGCGTCCGGCCTAGAACATAGCTGACGGAGATGCCGCACCAACTGCCCAGCGAAGCCGATATGATCGCCCAGACCGGGTTGAGCACCCCCTGAGCCGACAGCAGACCGGCGTACACCAGCAGCGTCTCGTCGGGCACCGGCAGACCGAATACTCCCGCCGCCAGCAGTCCTGCAAGCGCCGGATATCCGTGACCGTTGAGCCAGTTCAGAACCGTCGGGTACATCGCCGGCGCTCCTGTGTCGGTGGATGATCGCCGCGCGGCAATTATATCGCCCTGATCGGCGGACCGGCGTCGGGCATCGGTCAGCAGGCGATGACTTGGGAATGTCGACTATCTGGGTCCGTGTTTACCTCAACGGGAAGGACGGGCGGGCGAATTCTGCTGTGAAAAGTACAACAAAGTGCAAGGAAAGTTCAATTGCGGTATAGCCCGTACCGCTTCGAGACCGGCGCTGGGCATGCGTCGACCAGGCCCGCCATCGGCAGCGCCTCAGGTGACCGGGACCGGTGCTGCGCCGTTGGTGAGTCATGCCAGAAAAAGGCGTGCTTCGTTTTTCGGCGGGCATAAGACATTTCAGCGTTGACAGGCTTTGCGTCGATACCTAATCTACGGCGGTTTGCTTGGGGCGCGGTTCCCGGGCAGATCCCTTCGGATCGTACATGCATAGACGCCGGCGACACTATTTCTGTGCGGGGGCCGCTCTGGCAGCAGTGATGCTGTGGACATCCTTCGCCGTCGCGCAGGAGGCGGGCGGTCCGCTGTCGATTTACGAGCAGCAGCTTCGCGTGGCGCTCGATGAGCAGTTGCCCGCGGCCCGCGAAGTTGGCTTCGACGCCGGCGGGTGGTTCAACTTCGCGTTCTTCAATTACGACGACGCCCTGGGCAAGGAGCGCACGCTGCGCGATTTCCAGCTTCGCGGCTGGGCGCGGTACAACGACCGGGGCGTCCACACGGCGTTCTTCCGCGGTCTGCTGGAATACCAGGACTGGAACAGCGGCACCAACCCCGTCTACGAGCGCGGCGATCAGGACGAAGCCAGCATCGAACGCCTGTGGTACCAGTTCGACTGGGGCAGGCACATCCAGGCCCAGACCGGCCAGATGCCCTCGACGAGCGTGCGGGCCCTGATCGGGCGCGACTTCACGACCATCGGGTCGGCCCTGGTGATGTCGATCCCCATCGACAAGGTGCAGGTCGAGGTCGAGAGTCCGAAGTGGAAGTTCGCCACGTTCCTGGGCCGCAGCATCGAAGACTCGCCCAACATCGACCTGTCGGACCGCGTCGCCCGCCACCAGAACCGCGACTTCTTCGGCGCCGAGCTGACGTACAAAGGCTTCGACCGCCACCGCCCGTACGTGTTCTTCATGGCCAACCACGACCGGACGGACCCGCGCGGCGACGACCCCAACCAGAAGTACGACTACAGCTCGCAGTATTACGGCGTCGGCAGCAGCGGCGCCCTGCTGCGCGACCTGCGATACCAGGCCGAGCTCGTCGGCGAGACAGGCGACACGTACGGCTTCGGCGCCACCTCCGGGCGCGACGACATCCAGGCGTACGCGGCGGACCTCCAGTTGGAATACCTCTTCCGCTGCCGCACGAGTCCGCGCCTGATGGCCGAGTGGCTCTACGCCAGCGGCGACGGCGACCGCTCGAGCAACTCCTCGGCCACCATCGGCGGCAATCGCCCCGGAACCACCGATCACGCGTTCAACGGTTTCGGTTTCCGCGACACGGGCCTGGCCTTCGCCCCGCGGATCTCGAACCTGAACATGGTGTCCGTGGGGGCGGCCTTCAAGCCCTTTGAGGACGTGCGGCTGTTCAGGGAGATGGAAGTCGGGACCAAGCTCTTCCTGTTCAACAAGGCCACTTCGGGCGGGCCCATCAGCGATTCGACCGCCAGCAATAACGCCTCCCACCTGGGCACCGAGTGGGACGTGTACTGCAACTGGCGCATCACCAGCGACCTGTCCTGGACGGTGCGTTACGGCGTCTTCACGCCCGGCGCGGCGTATTCGGGCACGGCCGGCGACGGCATCCGGCATTTTGTATACACTGGCTTTCTCCTGAGCTTCTGAGGACGAGCATGCGTTTTTCGGCGGGCAACATCCTGGCGGCGGCGGTGATGGCGGCGATCTGTGCCGGATGCCAGACGCCGGCGCCGAAGATCGCCGGGCCGGCGAATCTGCCGGCCGACGAAGATTCCGCCGCCTTTCTGGACCGCATGAGTTCGCAGGCGGCCGTCAGCGAAAACGACGCCATGCGCGGAATCCTGCTGGTTCTGGAGGGCGCGGACAAGCACGCCACCTTTACCCAGCGGGCCGACGCGCTGAAGGCGCGGGGCGTGGTCAGCCGCCAGTGGGACCTCGAAGCGACGCGCCCGCTCACGCGAGGGCGCCTGGCGTTCATGGTCTGCCAGGCCTGCGACATCCGCGGCGGCGTGATCATGCACCTGAGCGGACCGACCACCCGCTATTGCCTGCGCGAACTGCAGTATCGCTCCATGATGGGCGAGGGCGTGGAGTACAACCCGGTAACCGGAATGGAATTCGTCGCCGTGCTCAACCGCGCCGAGATCTACCGCCGCACCGGCAAGTTCCCCAACGCCGTCAACAAGCCCCAGAATTAACGCCCACATGTAGCCGGACGCCTGTAAAGAGCTTATTATTCACATGTCGGAATCCTTGCCGGAGATGCGGATATGAAAACTCGTCTTGTCGTATGCGTTGCAGTATCGGCCGTGCTGGCCTGGTCGCTGCCGGCGCTGGCTCAACAAGCTCCGGCCGCCCCCGCTCCGGCTCCCGCTCCCGCGGCGGCGGCCCCTGCGGCTGCGGCAGCGCCGGCGCCTCTTCCGCCGCTGCAGGTGACGGTGCTGAGCGTGACCGGATCGGCCCAGAAGCTCGAGGCGGCCAAGGCCGACGCCGCCTGGCAGGCGCTCAAGAAAGACGACGTGCTGGGCGAGCAGACGCTGATCCGCACGGGCCTGGGCGCGCAGGTGGTGCTCAAGCTGGCCGACCGCGGAACGGCCACGATTTCCAGCGGCACCAAGATCGGCATCGGCGAGTTTCGCAAGATGAACACGGGCATCAAGGCGCGGCTGGGGCTCAAGTACGGTTCGATCAACACCAAGGTGGACCCCACCAAGGGGCGCAACGATCTGAAAGTTGCCACGCCGGTGGCCACCATGACCATCACGGGCACCGATACCGACACGGCCAACAACGCCGACACCGGGTACGCTCATCAGAACAACACCGGCACCAGCAACACGACGACGAACACGGGCTTCAGCCAGAACACCTCCAACGGCGAGGGCACCAACGGTCAGGGCGGCACGTCGATCGACCAGAACCTGCAGAACACCAGTGTGAACCTCGGCGACACCGGCGGCGGACAGACCGGCGGCGAGCAATGGTCGCAAGACACCAACGGCGGCGGCCAGGGCATCTTCAGCAACGGTTCCACCAGCGGCGGCTCCTCGCCGCTGGGTAATTCGCAGAACCCCGGCACGACAGACTCTTCGCATCCTCCGCCACCGCCTCCGCCTCCCCCACCGCCGCCACCGCCGTCAGACTATCAGCCGCCTTCGGACACCGGGTCGCCGGGAATGGATACAGGCGGGTTCTGACAGGTGTCGATCCGGCGCAATGTTCTTGAGCCGCGGGCGGGCGCCGCGTAAAGTGCCTCTATGGCGAGGCGGCAACGCAGAGCATCCAGTCTGACCATTTCGGCCCTGCTGGGCCTGGCCGGGACGTTGGCAATAGCGGCGCTGTGCCTGGCGCGCCTGGATAACCGGGCGGAATTCTACGCCCTCGACCTTCGCCTCAAGCATGCCTCGTTCGCCCGCCCGACGGGCAAGGTGCTCCACGTCGACATCGAGGACAACTCCCTGCGGGCCTACGGGCGCTGGCCGTGGCCTCGGGAATACCTCGCCGGCGTCATCGACGTCCTGCACGACTGCGGCGCCAAGACCATCGCCCTGGACATCGCCTTCACCGAACCGCTGGCGGTTCGCTACGCCTCGGCGGTGCAGGAAGTCTACGGGGCCGACCGCTCGGGCATCATCGGCGACGACAAGCCCCGCGTGATCTTCGACGACGCCATCCTCGCGGCCGCCATCCGCCGCGCAGGCAACGTCGCCCTGCCGATCTTCCTCAAGAACGAGCCCCCCGACCGCCGCCAGCAGTGGGTGCGCCTGCAGTCGGACGACCGGAACCTGAAGACCCTGCTGGACAAATTGCCCGCCGATGCGCCGGCGACGGCGCGAGAAGACACCGAAAAGGCCTATCTGCAATGGCGAGGCACGCTGGCCGCGGCGCCGTTTGCCGTCGCCCCCGCTCCGCATAAGGATGGGCCTCCAACGCGAACTCTCGTCCCGCCGCTGGTGCTCTTTGGCTCCGGCGCCAGGCTGATGGGTCTGACCAATACCTCCTTCGACAGCGACAAGATCGTCCGCGGAGCGGTGCTGATCGACAGCGACCACCTGGGCGTGTACCCGCAGTTCGCCCTGGCCCTGGCGGCGCATGAACTCAGCGGCGGCAACAGGTACGACATCGAGCAGCAGAACAACTCGCTGCGGATCGTCTCCGACGGGCAGGTGCTGCGAGAAGTGCCGCTCTGGCAAGGCACGTTGCGGATCAACTGGGCCCGCGGCCGCCGCGCCAGCAAGCACATCGCCATCGGCAACGTCCTCAACGTCTGGGCGAACAAGACCCAGCTCGAGCGCCTGCCCGAAGTGGCGCTGGCCCTGCGGCTGCACATTCTGTCGATGGTGCGAACCTGGCCCAGCGCCGAACTTGAGAACCAGTACTGGAAGCTGGCCGTCGAGGACCAGCAGCAGCTCCTCCAGGCCCAGGGGCAGTGCGTGCAGGCCCAGCAGGCCCTTCAGCGGCGAGTGCTGTACGATCCGGCAAGCGTCCAGAAGACCGACGAACAAGCCCTCGCCGCGTTGCAGCGCGGCGCCGCCGATCTCCTCGCCCGCCAGCATGCCACCGCCGGGCAGGTCATCGACGCCTTGCGTAAAGACGGGCGCTGGGCCGCGTGGCTGACTGCAGCCGATGCGCCGGTTCCGTCACAGCAGCTCGGGCAAAATATCGCGGCGGTCAAGTCGGTGCTGGCACAGCTCGACGCCCTGGCCACGCAGGAACCGCAGTTGCGCCAGTCGCTGACCGAGCTGACCGCCGAGCTGGGCAAAGAGGTGCGGGGCAAGATCTGCCTGGTGGGGTACAACTCGACGGGGCAGGCGGCGGACTTCGTCGCCACGCCCATCGGCCCGCAGACGCCGGGGGTGGTGGTGCATGGCAACATCCTTGAGACGATCCTGTCGGGGCAGTTCATCCGCGTCAGCCCGCTGTGGCTCAACGTCGCCGCCGCCATTGTCGCCGGGGCCATGGTCACGCTGATCACCGCCACGCGCGGGCCGGTGCATGCGGCCCTGATGGTGCTGGCCTTTGGCCTGGTCTATGCGGTGCTCAACGCGTATGTCGTGTTCGGGCTGTGGCACGTGCAGTTGGCGGCCGCAGGGCCTCTGGCGGCGATGCTGGCGGCGTTTGTGCCGGTGACGGTTTATCGCCAGCTCACCGAGGAGCGGGCGCGGCGGCAGATTCGCGGGATGTTCGCCCACGCGTTGTCGGGGGCGCTGGTGGACCAGTTGATTGAAGACCCGGCGATGCTCCGCCCGGGCCAGCGCGACGTCACGTGCATGTTCACCGATCTGGCCGGGTTCACGGCGATGTCCCAGACGCTGGGCCCGGCCGACACGGTGCGGGTGCTGAACCGGTACTTCGACCACGCCTGCCGCATCGTCCAGGACCGCTGCGGCGGATACGTCAACAAGTTCCTCGGCGACGGGCTGCTGGTGCTCTTCGGCGCGCCGGTGGTGCAGGAGTCGCACGCGGCGCTGGCGCTGTCTGCGGCGGCGGAATATCACGACGCCATCGCCGCCCTGAACGCCGAGTTGACGGGCGAGCTCGGCCGACCGGTCGCGCTGGCGGCCCGGGTGGGCGTGGCCGGCGGAAGAGCGATGGTCGGCGATTGCGGCTCAACCGATCGCATGGACTACACCGCCATCGGCGAGTGCGTGAACCTGGCCAGCCGCCTCGAGGCCGCCAACAAGGCCTTCGGAACCCGCGCTCTGGCAGACGCTCCCACGTGGTCCGCCGGCGGCAGCGACAAATTGCTTGCCCGCCCCATCGGGCTGCTGGCGGTGCAAGGCGTGAGCGAGCCGACCGCCGCGTGGGAAATCATGGGCTACGCCGACGCCTGCAGCCCCGCACAGCGCGAGGGCGCCGGAACGTTTGCGGCAGCGCTGGAGACCTTCAACGCCCGCCGCTTCGCCCAGGCCCGCGAGCTGTTCGAGAAGGCGCAGACCCTTTTGGCCGGTGACAAGCCCTCGGCCATCTACATCGAGTGGTGCCAGCGTTACGCCTCAGCCCCGCCGCCGCCGGCGTGGACCGGTCACGTGATCGAAGTCTCGAAGTAATGTGGAGTGCGGCAGCCAGAGCCGCCGCTTTGGAAGTTGTTCCGTCTGCGAGAGGTCATTTGACAGATCTAAAAACTCTTAAAGCGGCAGCTGCTGCTGCCGCACTCCATATTTGGTCAAGCCCGGCGACCCCTGCCGACGATGAGATTAATAGACCGGCTTGTGCGCAGTTCAAGCGGCCGGCCGGGATGAATCGTCGTGCGCGCCGCATACACAGGCATTCTGGTGGCTCTGACCGTCGCAGCGCTGGCCGCGGGCGGGTGCAGCAAAATTCCGCCCACGCACTCGGCCACACGCAGCGCGACCGGTTCGTCCTCGCCTCTGCCAGTCACGACCGGGGCAGCCACCCCCAAAGACGCCATTCTGAACTTCGTCCGCGCGTATCGCTCGGGCGATCTGGAACTGTTCCGCTCCAGCGTGTACGCCGCCGACTCGCAGACCGCCGAGGCGTCGTTCGCTTTCGGCTCGTCGTTTCAGCGCTGGTACGACGCCATGGAGATAGCCTACGGAAGCGCCGCGCTGCAGCGCGAACTCAAGCGCCGCGGGTGGGGGCGGCGGATCAACTTCACGCTCCTGCCCGACAGCACCCGCCTCGCCCGGGAGGCCCGCATCACCCAGGCGGTCGATTCGGCCCAGGCCACTCTCGAAGACGACCCCAATACCCTCGCCCGAGACTGGCTGGGGCTGCTGGTGGTGAAAGTCAACGGGTGCTGGCTGGTGGCGCCGAACTTCGGCGAGGAGGTCGTCCTGGACGACCCGCGCCTCGAGCGGCAGTTCCCCGCCCTGCGAGCCACCGGGCGGGCCAAGATGCTCGCCAAGGCTGAACTGGCGGCGGCTGTCTTCGACCGGATCAAACCCGCCATCGGCCGGCGCGGACACAGCGTCTCTTACATCCTGGACCTGTACGACGCCCAGGCCAGCGGGGCTGCACAACGCACCATGCGCGCCGCGGGCGGCAGCGCCCTCAGCACCCCGCCCGCGCCGGCGCCCGGCAGAACCACCCCCGCCCGCACCGCCGCGGCGCCACCCGCCCGCGAGGCCGCCGCGGGGTCTGATCCCGCCGCCGCCTTTCGAACCTACACTATCCTGCCCGGCGACACCCTGACCAAAATCGCCCGCAAGGTCTACGGACCCAGCCACGACCGCCGCCACGTCGACATCTACAACGCCAACCGCGAAAAACTTTCCAACCCCAACCAGCTCCGCGTCGGCACCGTGCTCAAAATTCCGCAGTAAGAAGCAGATCCCAAGGGAAAAACAACAGGTGGCACAGGCTTTCCAGCCTGTGCTCCACAGCCTGGAAAGGCTGTGCCACCAATACCCAGGATCGAGGACCTGGGATCTAGGATCTGTTGTAAATCTTCACATCCAGCCAGCGCACCCCCCACCGCTTGGCCGTGCGATGATCGGCAAAGTACACGTCGACGCAGTCGGTCGTGACCGCCCTGCCGCGATCGAGCACCGGCACCGGCCGATCCATCGCATAACCGGGAACAGACAGCCGCGTGCCGAAGGGAATCGCCGGGTCAGCCGCGAGGAAATACCCGTCGGTTTTCCAGATATGCGTGCCGTTAGCGGTGACGCCACGGGCCCGCGGTCCGCAACAGTCGCAGCACGGGCAGTACGCCGTCACCCGCATTCGGCGGATGACATACTCCGGGCGCAAGACGGGACGAGACGGCGTGGCCGGGCCGGCGCTCTTTTTTGCCGGCGCCGTCAGCGACAGTGTCACCGGCGGCAAGGCAACCGCCGGGACCGTCCGAATCCAAATGCTTTGTCGAGTCAGATGGAAAACGCCGCCGGGCGTGGATGGGGTTGTTGCCTTGGGGGCGGGCGACGGAGCGTCCTCGGCGCGGGCGAGGTTGATGAAGGCAAGAACCCCCGCCACCCCCAGCGCCATCGGCAAAGCGATGGCGGCCGCAAAATGGACCGCGCCGCTCTTCAGGGCCCCCCCTCCCCCTCCGGCCGCTGCGGTATTCTAGCGCGTCCTCAAGAAAAACAGACTACCACAGAGGCACAGAGGGCTCAGAGGAAGCAGAACAGAAGGCTTCTGTGCCGTGTCTTTGTCTTCTACCTCAGTGGTCTCTGTGCCTCTGTGGTAAGTCTTGCTGTTGGTATCCAATGGGAAATTGAAAATTTCAAATTGGAAATTGAAAATGCTTCTACTGTTCCGGATCCTCAAGGACCTTGTTGTAGAAGGCCACGAAGTCGTCGCGGTTGGGGTTGTTGCCTTCGACCCATTCCATCGACACCCGCGGGTGCTGGTTGAGCGAGCCGGCCAGCATGTACGGAATGCAGTAGCCCCAGTCGATCTCTTTCTTGAGAGGCAGGATCGTCTTGCCGATCACGTCGATGATCGGAACGATGCTGAACTTGGGGTTCTTCAGGAATCCGATCAGCAGTTCCAGCGGGCAGTTGCCTGCCGCCCGCCCCAGGCCGTAGAGCGTCCCGTCCACGTAGTTGGCGTGGTGGATGATGGCCTCGATGGTGTTGGCGAAGGCCAGTTGCTGGTTGTTGTGGCAGTGGATGCCCACTTCCTTCGTCTTGATGAACATCTTGAACTTCTCGACGAAGTACTGGATCTCCTCGCTGTACAGCGCGCCGTAGCTGTCGACGATGTAGACGGCGTTGACCTTCGTCTCTTCCTCGATCTGCTGCAGCGCCTCGTCGAGGAAGGGCCCGCCTTCCTTCGATATCGACATGATGTTGATGGCGGCCTCATAGCCCTTGTCGGTGGCGTTGTTGGCCAGCATGATCGCCTTGTCGATGTCCTTGACGTAAGTGGCGATGCGGATCATTTTGACGACGGACTGGTCAGCCGGCGTGACGTCGTGAGGATCGGCCTTGTGGGCGTCCTGCATGACGGCCAGCTTGGTCGTACCGGTGTCGATGCCGTCGGTGACGCGGCGGAGTTGCTCCTCGTCGCAGAAGCGCCACGGGCCGAACTGCTTGGGATCGAACATTTCCTTGCTGTTGCGGTATCCCAGCTCGACGTAGTCCACGCCCGAGGCGCAGATGGCCTTGTAGACCTCGCGCACGGTCTCGAAGGTAAAGTGCGAATCGTTGATCAATCCGCCGTCACGAATCGTGCAGTCGACTACTTTAATCTCAGGCCGAAACATTAGCAGGCACTCCCGGCGCCATAGGCGCAGTTCACCGCCAGGCAGAGTTCCGCATTATAGCTTCTATCGGCCTTTTTCGGCTGATAATTTCTGCTTGCTTGATGGGTTGTTCGTTGACCAAAGAGAACACGAATGACACGAACAAAGCACATGGGGGAGGCGATATGGAGTGCGGCAGCAGCAGCTGCCGCTTTGGCTGTTTTTCAGTAACCCAACGTGCTATACCTGCCAACAACAACCAAAGCGGCAGCTAGGGCTGCCGCACTCCATATTAATCCTTCTTCTCGGGGTAGCTCTTTTCGAGCGCCCTGATCGCCGCGTTGACTTGCTCGGCGGCGCCGTCCTGGGCGGCATGAAGCTTGAGGAACTGGCGGTAGTACTCCCTGGCGCGCTGGGCCATGGCGGGCTTGGCCGGCGGGGTGGCGCGTTTGAGCAGCGGCCCGGCGTACCACTGCCCCAGGGTCAGGCAGGACGCCTCGGAGACTTCGCTGACGCTCTTGACCGATAGCGCGAGATTGACCGACAGCGACGTTTCGACAGACGCGTGCGAGACCGCCGCGGCGGCCGGAGGATCGTTGGCCTCGGTCAGCAGCAGATAGATCAGTTGGGTTCGCGAGGCGGCGTCGGCGGGATCGGCTTTGAGCTTGTCCTGGAGGGTCTTGACGGCTTCGGCGGCCAGCTCGCGCGGCGAGGACGCGGCGCGGCACTTGGCGATGGCTTCCTTCAGCCGCGCCTCCTGGGGCGACTGGAGATACTGGCACACCAGCAGCGCCCGGCGGTAGGTCTCGAGGGCTCTGGGGATCTGCTCGCGCTGGAAGTACGCGTCGGCCAGTTCCGTCAGCGGAGCAAGGTACGCTTCTGCCGCGGGGCGGCGGGCGGTTCCGCTGGCGGTGCGGAACGCCTGGTCGAGCAGGTTGGTCCGCTGGGCGAGAAACTCCGCCCGCCGATCGGGCAAGCTCTGCTCCAGAGCCGCCAGCGCCTCGATCGCCTTGCCCTGTCCGGCGGGCTCCTTCGCGCACAACGGCCAGGCCTTTTCGTAAAGCAGCGCCTGGTAGGTGGGCGCCTGAGATGCCCCAGCCGCTTCGGCGAACATCTTCTCGCCGATCGCCAGGTCGTCAGCCGTCTCGGGCGTCGCGACGGCGCGGTCGACGTCGGCTGCAAACTGCCGGGCGTACTGCTGCCCCGGGTTGACAGCGCGGGGGTCCTTGGGCTGCTCGGGCGGGGGTTGCCTAGCCTTGGCGGCGGCGCGGGCGGCCTCTTCGCGGGCGGCTTTCTGTGCCGCGTCGAGGCGCTTCTGGAACTCCTGGCGCCTGGCGATCGTCGTCGTCAGCAGGGCCTGCGCTTGTGGTTGCGTGCCCTTGATGCTCTCGAGGCGGGCGATGATCTGGCTGGACAGGTCCAGGGCGTTCTGCCAGGCCCCCACCTGCGCACGCTGCTGCATGCGCTCGAGCAGGGTGTTGATCTCGGTCATCTCGTCGGCGGGCGGCTGCAGAGCGGCAGACGACCCCTGGGCGGACTGATAATCCTCCAGGGCCTGCTTGAGGGCCTGCTGGAGCTTGTAGTCTTTGATCGTGCGTCCGCCGATGAGGGTGTGGAGCTCGTCATACTTTGCCCGCGCCTGGTCATAGCGCTGGTTGGCGACGGCCTGGTGTACTTCGTTTGCCATTGTCAGCACGGTCTGGCGGTTGTCGGCTTCCCATGGATCGCGGATCACCATGATATAGAGCAGGACGCCGACGATTACGGTGACGATGAAGCACACGCCGAAGGCGATCAGCGGCGTTCGGTCTTTCCGCGCCGCCGCCACTTTGCCGCCCCGTAGAGGCTGGCCGGTCTTTCCGCGGGCGGGCTCCGACGGCGCGGAGGGCGCCGCTGCCGGCGCGACCGAAGCCATCAGTTCATCCAGCGCCCCCGCCGCCGAGGGCTCCGGCGCTGCCGGGGCGGTTCGCACGGGCGGTGGGGCCGGCGCGGCGACCGGCGGGGGCGGAGCCGCCGCAGGACCGGCGACCACCTCGGCCACCGGCAGAGGCACTTCGCACACCGTGCCGCAGGATGGACACTTGACGCGCCGACCGCCGAGCTCTTCTCCCACGCGGAGCGTCTGGCGGCAAGCCGAGTTTGTGCAGGTAAAGTGAATCATCTCGCCTCTTATAGATCAACGCACGCCGCAGACCCCGCTTGCGGCTTGGCGTCATTTTGTTCTATCGAGTATACGCCGCCCTTGCCGACAGGGCAACTCTCTGCGGCAGAGCGTGAGGCGACGTTCACCGCGGAGGTCGCGGCCGCCCGCCCGCAGGCTCTGTCCTCGCACATCGGCCTCTGGGGCACTAGAATAAGGGCATGGAATCCTCTGCCCAATCGACGCCCCCTCCGCGCACGCCTCTGGGCGACCATCGCCGCCAGTGGCGAAACTGCCTCTACGTCTACCCCGTGGTCTCGCGCCGCAGCCGCGGGCTGAGCATCGGCGTCAACCTCAACCGCGACAAGCGATGCAACTTCGGCTGCGTCTACTGCCAGGTCAATCGCCGCATCAAGCCCAAGCACGTCTCGACGAACCTCTCGATCCTCTACGACGAACTGTGCATGGTGCTCGAAGACGCCCTCACCGGCCGCATCTGGGACGACCGGCGATTCTCCTCCACGCCCCAGGAACTGCGGCGGGTCAACGACGTGGCCTTCAGCGGCAACGGCGAACCGACCTGCGTGCCGGACTTCCACAGCGCCGTCGCCACGGCCGCCCGGGCCCTGAGCGACGCTGTCCAGGAGTTTGACCCCGAGGCGGCCGGCACGATCAAACTCATCCTGCTGACCAACGCCACCGCCCTGACCAGCCCGCAGGTCCGCCGCGCCCTGCCGCACCTGGATAAGGCCGGCGGCGAAATCTGGGCGAAGCTCGACGCCGGCACCGAGGAACAATTCCAGCGCGTCAACCGCCCCGCCGAGGGACTGACGCTGGCCGGGATCATCGAGAACATCGTCGACGTCGCTCGCGACCGGGCCGTCGTCATCCAGAGCCTCTTCTCGCGCCTCGACGGACAGGCCCCCACCGAGCAGGAGATCGCCGCCTATTGCCAGCGCGTCGACGAGATCGTCGCCGCCGGCGGACAGATCAAAGCCATTCACGTGCACACCATCGCCCGCAAACCCGCCCGCCGCCGCGGCGCCGAACCCCTGACCAACGAAGAACTAGACGCCATCGCCCAGCAGATCCACGATTCCGTCAACGTGCCCATCGAAGTATTCTACGGAATTGTGAATCAGTTGTGAGTTGTGCGTGGTGAGTGGTGAGTTAACAACGGAACTAGCACACCCAGTTAGCGGCGGGGCTTGCCCCGCGCGTTGCTGATTGCCAAATCCTCTCAGATGGTGGAGAATCCGGTTCAGAACCTACGGGTAAGGCCATATGGACCCTTCACTAAAACAGATGCAGCGGTTACATGAAGATGCCTTTGTTTCCGCCTTCATCAAGAAGGAGAAGCGGGAACGATGGCGTTCTCTGCTCTGTAATCGCAAGAGACGGAGGGAACTGCTGGACCGCCTGAACCATCAGCCCGACTTGGACGCACAAGCCTGTCATAGCATCTCACCGGCAACACAAAGCGATGCTGGAATAGCAAGCTTCCTTCGCCAGAGGGGGGCACCAAAGGGTTGTTGGACCATTTCCAGCGACTCAGATATCGACGGCAAAATGATGGATTTGGATGAAGCGCTGGCGGGCGTTGTCGGGCAAGGCCGTGGCACTATCCTTTCTTGCGTTCCTGGCAAACTTGCTTTCTATGAGGGAGAAGGACCGAGCGACCGCTGCATCCTTGCTCGCTGATTGCAGCACCGCGCGCATGTCGCGGGCAACCTGTTCAAATTGACGTTCCATTCCCCGCCCCGCCGGAGGCATCACCTGCACCACAGCATCCAAACTCGTCTCGGCCGCTTCCATGCGGATCCCCTTTCCAAAATTTCTGACTCTGCGTTCTCCGCGATCTCGGCGGTGAAAATCCTCACCCGCTGATCTTCGCCCCCAGGGCGCCGGTGATTCGGTCGAAATCGTCCAGGCTGTAGTAGTCCACGACGATGCGGCCGGTGTTGGCGGCGCGGGCGGGTTTGATCTCGACCCGTGTACCCACGGCAGCGGTCAGTTGGCCTTCCAGGTCGGCGATGTAGGGCGGCTTGCTGGTGCTCTTGCGAGTCGAGGGCGTTTTGCCCGCCGGGACCATTCCGGCGATGATCTGCGAAACCATCGACTCTAACTGCCTTACAGACAACGACTTATGTAAACACAGCTTGGCCAGCTTGAGCTGCTGGACTTCCTTGCCCGCCAGGCCCGCCAGGGCTTTGGCGTGTCCGAAGCTCAGGTCGCCGCCCAGCAGGAGCGTCTGGATGGCGTCTGGCAGGTCGAGGATGCGCAGGTAGTTGGCCAGCGTCGCACGCGGCTGACCGAGCCGCTGGGAAGCCTGGGCCTGCGTGAGGTTGAAGCGGTCCAGGTAGTCGCGGTAGGCGGTGGCTTTCTCGACGGGGTTCA
Source organism: Planctomycetaceae bacterium (assembly GCA_039680605.1). NCBI lineage: Bacteria > Pseudomonadati > Planctomycetota > Planctomycetia > Planctomycetales > Planctomycetaceae > Planctomycetaceae bacterium. The sequence continues at coordinate 212,274 of JBDKTA010000004.1, forward strand.
GGTCGGCCCGCTGGATGTTCTCGATCAGCGCCCACTCGAGCATCTGCTGGGGCGTGGCCGCGCGCACGATGCACGGCACGGCAGACATGCCGATCTTTCGCGCCGCCCGCAGCCGCCGCTCGCCGGCGATCAGCACGTACCCGCCCGCCCCGCCGCCGGGGCCTTCATGCACCGCCACGATGAGCGGCTGAAGGATCCCCTGCTCGGCGATGGAACCGGCCAGCTCAGCCAGGTCCGTCTCGTTGAACTCGCGGCGCGGCTGATACGGGTTGGGCGAGATCAGATCGACAGCGATGGAGACGGTCCCGCCGTCTGCCTGGCCGTGAGCTTCTCGGGCTGCGGCCATTTCCGTCCCGCGGCCGGCGTCGGTCGAGGCTGAAACAGGCGCCGTTCCGATTTCCGCCCCATGAGGGGACGCCACATCAGCGGCATATGCCCCCGCCGGTGCGGCCTGAAGGTTCTCTTGCGCCGCCGACACATCGGCCATGGCCGAGTTGGAGATCAAGCTGGCCAGACCGCGGCCGAGACGAGGCTTAACGGGCTTGGGAGATGACGACATATCGGACTCCTTTGCTTTGGAGCTGTCACAGGCCAGCTCAGCTTTCAGCTATCGGTTGCAGGCGGCGATGTTCCACGTGGAACAGTCACTTCGCAGCCGCCAAGCATAACGCTGTATCTCAGCAACGCAAGAAGAAACCAAACACCGACCGTATCTGCATCAGCGCCCACTTTCGCGTCGCACGGATAATCCGTTTCGCTCTCGTCCAGACGTTAGCGGCGGGGCTTGCCCCGCGCGTTTGCTTCCGCGACCTGCCCGCGCGTATCCCCGGAGTCGCGAGCACGTCGAGCATGTCGAGCGCTAACCCGGATATTTCACCGCGGAGATCGCAGAGGCCGCAGAGGTATTTTGAGCGAAAAGACTTACAGAAAACTAGCGAAGCGGGGCGCATGGACAGTCTGTTTTTCAGATTAACGACGGCGACGTTAGATGGTCTTGTTTTGAGCCATTTGCTTCTCTGCGTACTCTGCGATCTCTGCGGTTCATGCAGTTTTCGGGCTAATGGTTCCACGTGGAACAATACCGATAATTCACCAGCCCTGACCCTGCCGCACTTCGTCGCGCTTGCGCGGCGAGAGCTTGATCACCCGATCGACGCCGACCGATTCATTCTCCGGCAGGGGCGCCAGGCCCCTCTGCTCGCCCATCTCCTTGACGCTCTTCAGGGCCGCCAGCAGACTCGCCCCGTCCACCGCCGAGGCGTCGTCGCGGTAGTAATCAAACCAAGGCAGGTGTGCTCTGGCGTACTGCTTGGCCGTCGGCGGCGGCAGCGGCGGGCTGCTGGAGGTGATCGCACTCCAGACCATAGAGTTGACGATATGCACGAAGCACCGGCTGCCGGCCGCAAGGTCCCAGTCGCTCAGGTCGAACTCGTCCTCGTAGATCTCCTGCCGCATTTTGCCCCCCGCGGCCAGGCCCATCCCCGGCGATGGCGCACAAGCCAGACAATCCAAGCAGGCCTCAATCCTTGTACCGGGCTGGATCTTTGGAAAGCGCCGCTCGAAGACCTCCCGTTTCATCGGAAAGACCGCGATCTGCAACCCGCCCACGTCGGCCGAACCGGTCAGTTGCTCCTCGGCCGTGTACCCCTCGCCTAAGGGCATCGCGACGAACTGGCGGATGACGCCCTTGCTCACGCAGTAGCCGTCCAGCCACGGCTGACCAGGCACCACCGCGTAATCCTGAGGCCGCCGGTTGAGCCCCGGCGACCACGGCTGGCCGCTGACAGCGTTGATCTTGCCCGTGGCGATCTTGATCGCGCAGGGATAGGTGGCATCGCGATCGCCGATGTAGTTTGCCTGGAACATGATCCACATCGCTTCGGATTGATACATCGGCATCATCACCCCGCCGTGCTGACGCCAGGTGGGGGGCAGATTCTCGGCAAAATCGTCGACATGCCTCAGCGGAAACGCCCCCAGGCCCGGCGGCAGGGGGTACTCGCAGCCGTCGTCAGGAATGCGGAGCGTCCGCTGAAACTCTATACTAACTCCAGCATTATCAAATACTTGTGGAAACGAGAAGTGCAGAACATTGTCTTTCAGTTCGATCATGGCGATACCCCTTTCAGTTATCACCAATCCCCGTCGCGCACTTCGCGCACAATGCGCAGCACGGCGCGTTCGGGCATATTCTTCATCTGGCGGATCAGTTCGGCAAAGAGCGCCGGGCGCTTGCGGATGACGCTCTGCAGGTCGGAGGAAACCTTGCCGGCCATCGCCAGCATCACGTCGACATCCTCGCCCAAGGCCGCCGCCAGGCGGGCGATGGTAGCCTCCGACGGCGGGGCCTGCAGCCCGCGCTCGATCTTGCTCAAATACGACGGCTCGATGCCCACCCGCTTGGCCAGCGCCCGCACGGACAGATGATTGCGCGGCTCGGGTTGTCGATTGCGGGCCATCGTGCCCTTGCCGGCGCGAGCTTGCGACAGCCGCCCGCCGCGCAAGACCGCGCCAGAAGCCGCAGGCACCGCCTTCCCTGCCGCCGCGGCTCCCCGCGCCGCCACGACGATCGCCTCGCGCCGCTGCCTGAGATAATCTCCGAATGTCGAGGTTGTGCTCATGTGTGTAGTATATACTACACACTACACACCAGTCAAGCGGCGCCTCGAAGAAAATCTTCATTCTCATCAGGGGCGGTCTGGCGGAACCGGCAAGGGCCAGGCGGGCCAGGCGCGACCTATGGTTTGGCATTCAGCCAATGCTGCTCCTCTTCTGGCAGGGGGGAGATTCCACTGCGAGTCCGGCGGAACGAGGCGTGGCAGCTCGGGCACTTGTAGAAGGACCTGTATTCGCAGTGATGTTTACCGTCGCCATCGTCGAGCATCACCAGGGATGAATTGACCATCGCAAGTCCCCGCTTGCTGCAGGATGGGCACCGCAGCGGAAAATACTTGCGTGACAAAGCAATAACGGCGATGGCTATTCCATAGAGGATCGCCGGAGACAGCACGAGCAAGATGACAACGGCCCACTTCACGGTGGACATTCTATGGGGAAGGAGTGAGTCATTGCAAAGGCCGCCCTCAAGCCGCAAGCCGCAACCTCTGCAGCCTTTGGCGGCTCCCTATTGAGCCATGGGGCGGGAGAGCTTAGAATCGCTGTGTCTTCGTGCAATAGGGCCGCGGATTTCACAACTTTTTGGGGTCCAGTCATGACCATGGCCGACGACGCGACATACATCCAGGTCACCGGAGAAGCCAGCTATGCTGAAATGGCGCGGGAGTACGTCGCCGATCTGCAGCTCGGCGCCAAAGCCTCTCGGCACCAGCGGGCAGCCCAGTCCATCGCGCAACTGCACCAGTTGTGCCTGGCGACGCTGCTGGAGGCGGGGCTCGACAGGTCACAGATCGCCGACGGTCCCACCGAGGTCGGCCACGAGTATTCCAAGAAGATGATCGGCTCGCACCACCTGACGATCACGGTGGGAGATCCGGGCTTGCTCACGGCGGCATTGGCGGCGTTGGAGCCGCTGTTCGATCAGAAGAAGTGGACGCTTCAGGTGCAGATGCGCCAACCGATCTTCCAAAGTGCGCCCGAGGTCCGCGCCCAGGCGATCCGCGCCGCGCTGGCCGACGCGCGATCCAAGGCGGCTGTTCTGGCCGCCGAGGCGCCCGTCGCGCTGGGGGCGGTCGTACGGATCGAGGAAGGCGCCAAGGCCTTGCGCGCCTCGGGCGCGGCCGGCGATGAGGATTACTTCGGGGACCGGACACGGTACGCCGCTTCCATCGGCTCGCTGGGGGATTCCGGGCCGTTCGATGCCATGCCGGCCCCGGGGCGGACGATCTGGGTCCGCTACACCGTGCGGTTTTCTATCGCGCCACAGGGATGAGCGGGCCGGAAAGATGCACCTCGCAAAAGCCACAGGCCCGCCAGGAGCGAGACGGCACAGAGAGCCTGCAGGGCGGCGATGAGCCCCGGCGAGGCGAGGGGGCCGCTGCCGGCGAACCCCGATGCGGCAAATCCATCTCGATTCGAGCTGCCAGACCTGTCGCCGATCGCCAAAACACCAACATGCCAAAGCCGCTCCACCATGGGCTGCTTTCAGTCAGAAGATCGGAGGCGCGCCAGGTCCGCTTGCCGCGTATTCCTCATCCGCTTTCATCCGCGTTTGTCCCTGCTCATTCTCTTTCTTGAGCACGGCGGCGATGGGGCGTAGAATCGCCCGCGGCCGCAACGGTTTTTACACCCTAACGAGTTCGCGTTGTTCGCGTCGTTCGCGGCTATCAGAAGGCGAGGCGACTATGGCCCAGGAAACGCATGAGCTTAATTCGATCGACGACATCTGGCCGCTCCAGGCGGCGCTGAATAAACGGGCGGGGTTCGATACCGCGGCCTTAGGCGAGGCGCTCAAGGCTGTCGAGGCTGCGGGGCTGCTGCCTGCGGCGCCGGGCGAGGGTGGGGCGGGGGGAGCGGATGCACCGGCGGCCGATCCCAAGGCCACGGCCGCACTGCTGGCGGCGGGGCGGGCGCTGAAGTGTTACATCGACGCGCTGTCGGCCGAGTGCCACGAACTGCAGGAATGCCTCTCGTGGAAGCACTGGTATCGCGAGGCCAAGGAAGGACGGCAGTATCAGCTTCAGGACGTGCAGAACGCCCGCGTCGAGGCCACCGACATGCTGTTTTTCTGGATCAGCATCTGCCAGATCCTCGGCCTCGACGCCCAGGACGTGCTGCGCCTCTACGCCAAGAAGCTCAAGATCAACCACCGCCGCCAGGACGAATCCCGCAGCCAGGCCGAACACGGTACGCACGAGGACGAGAACCGCCAGGTGGTGTGAGGAATTTCACCGCCGAGGTCGCAGAGACCGCAGAGGTTGTGAGATCAAGAATGAGAAAGGGGACCCGACATGCGAAAACTTCCGGTTTTGATTCTCGGGATCAGTCTCTGTGGCTGTGGGGGCGCTGAGCCGGCCAAGCCAATCGCCGATCCCTTGGTCGTTGAGGCGCAAACGCATTTCACCTTCAAGGGCCGCTCGATTCCTCCCTTCTTCTTGACCGACTTTTGCGGCGGACCAGAAGCAGATGACTTTTGGACAAAAGGAGTGGGTATGCGCATCGGTACTGTCGCGGTAGAGGGGCTTTTCTATGACAACTGCGATGGCGCCTATAGTGGATGCAAAATCGCCAAAGGAGAGCTTATACGTTTTGAATTGCCCAATGAGGGCAACGGCGGGCCGCGTGGAAACGGATGGTTCGGATACAGGTTCCTGGGGACAACGCCTTCCGGCATCTCCGTCGTCGAATACGTAGGCAACACTGGCGGAAGCGGCACGGTCCCCGGAGTGATGTTCCTTCGATTCGAGATGGAAACCATCGGCTACCAGAGCGGCGGCAAGAAAGAGCGGTTGGTGATGCGATTCCTGGGAGAACAAAGCTGGGGCGACCGCGTCTACCGCGAGGTGAAACTCGTGGGCAACGAACTTCGCTTGGGACCTGAACGCACAAATATGCCCATGGCCGGACCATTAGATAGCGCACGAACGATCATGCTCGACTAGAGCCGGCTTGAGCGTACACAGGAGCGAGGCAAGACTATGGGCTCTTTGCAGCTAGCTCAGCCGCAAACAAAACTGGCACAGAGCTTTCTTTGCGCCAGCGGCAGGAACGTAAGCCCAGAGTCCGGGGGACGCCATAGAAGATATTTGACACATCGAGCCCCCGCGCGGTAGGATGCGGGCATTATGGCACGTATTGCACGAGTCGTGGTGCCCGGGGCCGCGCATCAGGTGACCCAGCGCGGCAATCGGGGGCAGAAAACCTTCTTCGGCGATCAGGACTATCAAGCGTACCTGGACTTGATGGCCCAGTGGTGCGCCCACCACGGCATGGAGATCCTGGCGTACTGCCTCATGCCCAACCACGCGCACCTGATTCTGCGCCCGCCCACCGAGGATGCCCTCTGCCGGGCCATCGGCGAGGCCCACCGCCGCTACACGCGGGCGGTTAACACCCGCAAGGGCTGGCGCGGACACCTCTGGCAGGACCGCTTCGCCTCGTTCGTGATGGACGAGCCCTACCTGCTGGCGGCCGCAAAGTGCATCGAACGCAGCCCCGTCAAGGCCCGCCTGGTCAAACGGGCGGAAGATTGGCCGTGGTCGAGTGCTGCCGCCCACGTCGACCGCCGCCGCAGTTCCATCGCCTCGGGCGACTGGTTGACGGACTCGACGGCCGACTGGGTATGCACGTGGCGACAGTACCTTGCCGAGGCGGACGAGGCGCCCGTTGCAGCCGCCATGCGCCGCAGCGAGAGTACCGGCCGACCGCTGGGCGATGCGGCGTTCATCGCAAAAGTGGAAAAGCTGCTGGGCCGCACCCTCGCCCGCCGCAAGCCCGGTCCCAAGCCGGGCACAAAACGCAAGCGCGCCGGATAAACCTGGCACCAATTCAAGTCCTGATTAACGCGTCCTTACCCGTATTGGGTGAGAATGCTTCCCTGTTGCCGATAGAATCGGATAGAATCAGTAATAGAGAGCGGCCCGCCATGAAGCAGTTTGATAGAATAACGTCTGATCCAGCCATAATGAACGGGCAGCCGTGCATCAAGGGCACACGTCTGACGGTCAAGCGCGTGCTCCTGATCCTGGCACAATATGGCGACCGCCAGGAACTGCACAAGGATTACCCCCAGCTTCAGGATGAGGACATCCAGCAGGCGCTGGCCTATGCGGCGGCATATCTGGACGACGAGATCACCGAATTCCGGACCGCCACATGAAACTGATCCTTGACGAAGGGTTGCCTGTGGCTGCGGCGGAGGCTCTGCGCAGGTTTGGTATCAGTGCCACGCACGTGCTCGACATCGGGCTTGGCGGGGCGCGCGATGCGGTAATCCTGGCCGAAGCGCTTAAGGATAATGCCTGTCTTGTCACGCGGGACGCCGACTTCCACCAGATTCTCGCAGCCACACAGGCTTCAGGCCCTTCTGTAATTCGAATTCGCATTGAGAAACTGAACGCGGCCGAGTTGGCAGTGGTGATCGCCAATGCAGCGCGATATTTGAATGAAGAGGTTCGAGACAACGCCGCGGTCAGCGTGGGAACAAGCCATCTTCGCGTTCGCAGATTGCCCCTTAAATAAGCATATTGCGACAATTTCCTGGCGGTCGCCACGTCGAATGTAGTTGTGGCCCAAAAAGTTGGGCGCGACGATCTAAGGCAGCGGCAGCGTTGGGCTCTGCGGAGATGCAGTGCGTTTCTTGCCGGGCTTTCTTTCGCCCAGCTTTTTGCCCTGGGCGGTGGGGGGGGCGGAGGCTTTGGGGTCGGCCGGGCCGTTGAGCGGGTCGCCGGGTGAGACGGCGGACAGGCGCGACTGGATCTGGGCGGCGTAGTTTTCGGACAGTTCGAAGCCGATGAACTTGCGGGCGAGCTTCTTGGCCGTCACCAGCGTTGTACCGCTGCCGCCGAAGGGGTCCAGCACCAACTCGCCCTCGTTGGAGCAGGCCTTGATGATGCGGCCCAGGAGCTGTTCGGGCATCTGGCAGCCGTGCCAGCCGGCCCGCTCCTTGAACGTCCCGCACACGCGCGGGAAATACCACGTGTCTTCCTCGGGCTCGAAGCCGCCGCTCATGTCCTGCGGCCGCAGGATCCACGTGTCGTCAGGCAGGCGGCCCTTGGCGTCGGCCCGGACGTCGGCGTAGACGAGCTGGCGGGCCGAGGGCACGCGGATGGCGTCGGTGTTGAACGTAAAGGTCTTGCGGTCTTTCACAAAGTGGAACAGGTGCGTGTGGCTGCGGCTGAACTTGGCCTTGCAGTTGACCCCGAAGGTGTAGTACCAGATCACCCAGCTCCGGCACGTCAGCCCCAGCTCGCGCTGGAAGATGAGTTTCAGTTCGGCTGCGAAGTCATCGCCGATGGCCAACCAGAACGTGCCGGTGGGCTTGAGCGCCCGCACAACGGCCGCGCCCCACTGGCGCGTCCAGTTGAGATACTCGTCTGCCGCAAGCTTGTCTTCGTAGGCGTCGTAGTCGTAGCCGATGTTGAAGGGCGGATCGGCAAAGGCCAGGTCCACCGAGCCTTCGGCCATGGCGTTCATGCCGGCAATGCAGTCTTGATTGTAAAGCCGATTGGGCTCCATGGCGCTCAATATGACTTGCAGCGCCGTGGGTGTAAAGGGGTTTGTGCGGCGATGCGGGGGAGAACGGGAGGTCGCGATGCTGAGATGGGCAAATGATGGTCGCTTGCAGCTTGGCATTGCGACAACTGCCAAGCCGCAAGCGGCCCATCGCCCCGCGTGTGCTGCCTTCCCTCCGCGACGCGGGATTACTTCACTGTAACGGTGTCGCTGGCGGCGAACTCATCGCCGTCGTCATAGAGACCCGTCAGGGTTACGCTCGCCTGTCCGCGTTGCAGCGCCAGGTCTGCCAGGGCGAACCGGGCGACGAGGTGCCCGAGGTTATCGACGCCGATGCCCGAGGCGGGCACGCCGTTGAGGGCGACCGTGTCGGCGTCTACTTCGGTGGCGGGAATATTCGTGTGTACGGTGAGGGAGTCGACCTTGGCCAGAACGACCGTTTGGGGCGAGGCCATGATGGCCTCCTGCTCGTCGCCGGCGAGGGCTCCGTTGCCCATAACCGCGGCGGCACAGCCGAGGACACCAATCATCAGCGCTGGCAAGAATAACCTGTTCATCATGTGTCTCCTTTGCCTCAGGGCGTTATTCGGCCGCCCGCGAACATCGCGGGCCTGCACGTGAACATTCTCTGGCCTGGCCCGGTTCGCGACAATCAGGGTTAACCCGCGATCAGGGTAAACCCCCACCCATTCCCGCTGTGCGGAGGGGTAGTCGTCCCCGATAATGAATGCAGCATCACACACAGACGGTGTAATTGGATGGGTGGCCACACAAACCAACCGCTCCGCCGGCGATGTCGCTCCGCGACCGCTTTCACGTTGCTGGAGGCAGTCGTCGTGGTCGTGATCGTGGCCGTCGCGCTGGTGGTCCTCCTGCCGTCGCTTTCGATGGTGCGCCAGGCGGCGGTGCGTTCGACGTGCCAGGCGAGCCTGCACGCGGTGGGAACTGCCGCGGCGGCGCATTCGGTCAGCTACAACTTTTCGCTGCCGCCGTATCACGCCGACGGGGCCATCGCCTTCGACACGTTCCGCATGCGTCTCGACAGCGGCGAGTACGTCAATCTCGGGGCGCTGCTCAATCAGGTACACAGCCCCCAGACGTTCTACTGCCCCGGCCAGGACGCCGATACCTCGGCCAGCATCGCCTATGATTCGCCGGAGAATCGCTGGCACGAGGGCGGCGCGGCTGGCGGTGGGGAGAAACGCGGCGCTGGTACGGCGGCCGCGTCTGGACCGGCGCCTCGCCCGGGGCTGAACTCTTCCTACACCGCGCGGTTTGTCGACCCGGGCGAGCCCCAGACTCCGCGGTGGACCGTCCCGAACTACATGAACAAGGTGATCTACTCAGATTTCATCGGCGTGGACGACTGGCCCGCGCGCGGACGCTTTCAGAAGCGCCTGTGTAGTCCGCACCAGCGACGCGGGTATAATCGGCTTTTCGGCGACGGCTCGGTGCTGTGGACCGGCGCCGACCCCGTTAACGCCCAGCGGCCGGTCACCGGCAACGAGCCGACGGCCGAGGAACTCTCGCAATACTGGCTGCTGTTGGACGTGCTTCGTTAACAGGCAATGAACGACGACGCGACGAGAGAACGGAAGGAGGGCGGTCTGCGCCACCTGGCGGGCAGCACGTGGTTCGCCCCTGCGGCGATGGCGCTGCTGTTCGTGGGGGTGCTGGGGGCGCTGATCGCGCTGATCCACGCGCGGACGCTGGAGACGGACCGCGCCGCCCTCACCTCAAGCATCCACACCGCCCAAGAGAACATCCGTCAGCGCCTCCACGCCACGCACGATCACCTGGTGACGCTGGCCGAGGATATGGGCCGCCAGACCATCACGCAGGAGCTTTTCTCTCAGCGCGTCGGTCACTATATGAGCGAGCACCCGGAGCTGGTCAGCGCCATGTACGTTGACCCCGATGGAAAGGCTCGCTGGGTCATCCCGCCACAATGGGAGGAGCAGGTGCTGGGGCGCCCCCTTGCCTGCCCGCGGTCGCTGGAGATCTGCCAGGAAGCCACCCGCACCCGCAAAGCCGTCTATTCCGACGTCCACATCAGCCTCCAGAACGAACCGGCGTTCGACCTGAGCGTTCCCATCTATGCCGGCCCGACGTCGCGCGGGTCCATCGTCGGCGTCTATTCCTGCCAGCGCGTGCTGCGGAACATGCTCAGCCGCGAAATTCTCCACGAGCACCGCGCCAGCCTCATCGATCCCCGCGAGAACGTCATCGTCGCCCTGCCGGCGGTGGCTGGCATCGACGAGCGCCTCTTCGCCACCGCCGCGCTGGAGCCGCCGGGCCAGGGCTTGGCGCTGCGCCTGGACCGGTACGGCAGGGGGTTCTGGGGCGTGGGCATGACGCTGCTGGTCATCCTGTGCCTGGGCTTGGCGCTGGGCATGTCATGGGGCATGTGGTCGCTGGGGCGCCAGATCGCCCGGCGCGGGCAGGCCGAGCGGCTGCTGCGCGAGGCCAACGACACGCTCGCCCAGCGCGTGCGGGAACGCACCGCCGACCTCGAATCCGCCAATCGCCACCTGCAGCGCGAGATCGTCGAACGACAACGGGCTCAGGACGAGTCGCGCCAGCACCAGGCGGAGCTGGCCCACGTCGCCCGCGTCAGCACGATGGGCGAGATGGCCACCGGACTGGCCCACGAGCTCAACCAGCCCCTGGGCGCCATCGCCGGCTTTGCCGAAGGCGCCCTGCGGCTGATGGAATCCGATAAAGCCACCCCGCAAACTCTGCACACCGTCCTGGGCGAAGTGTCCGAACAGGCCCGCCGCGCTGGGCGGATCATCCAACGCCTCCGGTCGTTCGTCGCCAGCGGCCAACCCAGAACCGAGCCCCACCGCCTGCGACCGCTGATGGAGGAACTGGTCGACCTGGTAGCCGCCGAGCTGCGACAGAAGCAGATCGACTTTCACCTGGACGTCAGCGACGCTCTGCCGCAGGTACAGGTGGATGCCATCCAGACCCAGCAGGTCCTGCTCAACCTGATCCGCAACGCCATTGAGGCTCTGGAGCAGACGCGCGGCCCCGCGCGGCGGATCGACGTGACGGCCGCCCTCCCCCAGGACGGCGCGGTTGTCGTCTCCGTCTGCGACAGCGGACCCGGTTGCCCGCCCGAGTCGATCGAAAAGATGTTTGATGCGTTTTTCACCACCAAGAGTTCTGGGCTGGGAATGGGGTTGTCGATCAGCCGCTCGATCATCGAGGCCCACGGCGGCAGGATCTGGGCGGCGGCGAACCCCGGCGGCGGCCTGGCGGTCCACTTCAGCATTCCCACAAGCGATGGAGGACACGATGTCTCAGTGCAACACCCCTGAACAGCCGCACGAGGCGGCAACGGTTTTCATTGTCGACGACGACGAGGGCATGCGTCGCGGCATGGAGTTTCTGGTCTCTTCGGCCGGATACGAGACGCAGTGTTTCGATTCGGCGTCGGCGTTTCTGGCGCACAGCCGGGCGGACATGCGCGGCTGCCTGCTGCTGGACGTTCGGATGCCCGGCATGAGCGGCCTGGAGCTGCTGGACGAGCTTCGCCGTGCCCAGATTTCGATCCCGGTCATTTTCGTGACGGCCTTTGGCAATATCGCGATGGCCGTTCGCGCGCTCAAGACCGGGGCGTTTGACTTTATCGAAAAGCCCTTCGAGGGCGCGCAGTTGCTCCAGCGGGTGCGCGGGGCTTTGGCGCAGTGCGCCAAGTCGGCACCGTCGCCGCTGTCGGGCGAGCTTCAGCGGCGATGCAGTTCTCTCACGCCGCGCGAGCGGGAGGTCATGGACCGCGTCGTGGCAGGGATGCTCAACAAGCAGATCGCCGGCGAACTGGGCATCAGCATCAAGACCGTCGAGAACCACCGCGCGCAGGTCATGGAAAAGATGCGGGCACAGAGTTTGGCCGAGCTGGTGCGCATGGCCATCGCCATCGACGCCGGGGCATAGAAGGCTGTCGTTGTTGTGATTCTTTCCTCTTAATCCGTTTTCAATCCCGCTCTCCCCGATCCCGGCGGTTTCAAAAACTCTCGTCTGGGGCAAAGGCCGTCGGGTAAGATCGTTGTACCGGCGTGTCAGGGACCCGCGGGGCGAGCCCCGCCGCTAATGGGAAATATCGCAATAGCGGCGGCGGGGGGGCGTTAATCGGAATGGACGAATGGAACCTGCAGAGCTTCGGGCCGTGATTGCCTCCGCACAGGCCGGCCGGGCCGACGGCCTGGCGGCGCTGCTGGAGGCCTATGGCCCGCGGCTGTTCGGGTATTTCCTTCGGGCCACCGGCAGTCATCACGATGCCGAGGACCTGCTGTCGGAGATGGCGTTGCGGCTGGTGCGCCAGATCGGCAAGTATGACGATCGCGGGCGGTTCGAGCCGTGGCTGTTCCGCATCGCCGCGAACATGATTCGCGACCGGATCCGCCGCTACAAGAGCCATCCGACGGCGATGAGCCTTTCGCTCGAGAGCGACGACGGCTCACGGGTCGGCGAGACGCTGGCGGGCAAGTACGCCTCGGCCGACGCGGGATTGGTCGCCGCCGAGGCCTCGCAGGGTCTGGCCAAGGCCCTCGAGCAGCTTGACCCCGCCACGCGGGAGATGGTGTTGCTGAGATACTTCGGTCAGATGAGCTTCAAGGAACTGGCCGATACGTTTGAATGTCCGCTGGGGACGGTGCTGGCCCGGGTGCATCGCGGGCTGGCGGCCCTGCGGGACATGCTGGAACCCCCGCACTAGCGGGTGGCACAGGCTTTCCAGCCTGTGGCAGTCACAGCCTGGAAAGGCTGTGCCACCAGAGGCGGTAACTGAGATGACATACACCGAACAACAGTACGAGCGCGTGGGCCGGTGGCTCGACGGCCACGCTGTGGAACTGACCGGCGACGAGCGCCGCCTGGCCGAGGAGCTCCGCGACGGCGAGGCCGCCCTGTGTGCCCTGGAAGTCCACGTGCCGCCGGCCGTCATGGCCCGCGCCCACCGACGCCTCACTGCCGCCGCGGCCAGACCCAACCGCTTCCGCCTGGCGCTGAAGTACCTCGTCGGCGTCGAGGCGGCCGCCATCGCCGGGGCAGCGATGATCCTGGTCACCCTGGGCGTCCTGAGCCAGGACCCGCCGGCGGCGCCCGCCGTGCCGACCGAAGTGCTGATTTCGGCCGCGCAAAAGCCCATCAACCCCGACATCCAGGCGCTGGCCGAACGGATGGACCAGCTCGAATCCGATATCGTCTCCACGCCCGCCGACAGCGAAGGAGACTTCGACGCCATGGAGCGCGACGTCCAGGGTTTCCTGCGCGACATCCGTTCGATCCAGACCTGGGAGAGTGGCACATGAGCGGCAAGATCTTCGCCATCAGCGTGGTGCTGGCCCTGGCGGGCGGCGCTGTCCGCGCGCAGGGGCCCTCGCACGAAAAGCCCGCCACCGAGGCCGAACTGCTCAAGGTTCTGGAAGAGCATCGCCCCGAGGCGTACAGCCGCCTGATGACGACCAAGGACCAGGACCCCGCCGCCTATCAGCGCATGCTCCAGTCGATGGGGCGCTGGCACGAGCAGTTCCGCAAACTGCCCAAAGACGTCCAGACCGCCGCCGGGTACCTCACCGAGTCGCGCCAGCGCATCTACCGCCTGGCGCGCGAGCTGGCCAACGCCGACAGCGAAGGCGATCGCGAGCTGGCGCGCAAACGACTCCGCGAAGAAATCGCCCGCGAGTTCGACGCCGAACAGATCACGCACGCCTACCGCCTCAAGCAGCTCCAGCAGGAAGTCGACACCCTGCGGACCAACCTCGAAAAGCGCGCCGCCCAACGCGGCCAGCAGATCGAAACCCGCTATAAACAAGCCCTCCAGCGGGCCGAACGCATCCGCCTGCACAAGCAGCGCGGCGACGATGAGCCCGGTCTGGGCGCTCTGGAACTCGACGAGCCCGCCGCCGCACTTGTTTCACAACGCGCACCGACCGCCACGCCGTCGGCCGCCACCGCGCGCAACGCCCCCGACGCCAAGCGCTCCGGGGCGCCCAAAGACGCCAGTCCAAACCAGCGGCGCACCGACCGCGAGCGCCCGCGCGAACGTTCGCGACAACCCGTTTTCGGCGGCGGGCCCAACGAACGCGACCTGGCGGCCATGCTCGATCTGCTCAAGGAAAAACGTCCCGAGTACTACGCCCGCCTGGTGGCGCTGGAAAAGAGCAATCCCGAGACGCACCGCAGGCTCATGCGGGCCACCTGGCAGTGGTACCAGCGGTGGCGCGCCATGCCCAAGGAAATGCAGGGACCGGCCCTGATAGCCGCCGATTCGCGCCTGGCGATCGAGGGCCTGACGCTGCAATTGGCCCACGCCGCCGGCGACACCCAGCGAGCCCAGCTCCAGGAAACGCTCAAGAAGACCATCGCCGCCGGGTTCGACGCCGAGACCGCCGTCGAAACCAACGGCCTTAAGAACCTCCAGACCCGCCTGGTGCAGATGCAAGCCGAGCTGGACGAGCACGCCCGCAACCGCGGCGAGATCATCGACCAGCGCTTCAAGCAGCACACCGAATCGTCGCGCCGCCTGTGGCGCAAAACCCCGCACGGCGACGCACCCAAAGACGAACACCCCACGCCCCCGCCCGAAAAACCCGCACGACCCCAACCCCCGCTGCCCGAGTCGGACGGGTGAGTGAAGCAGTTGTGTGTGGTGAGTGGTGTGTCGCCAGTGTGAGTGCTGCAAGAACGGCTTGTCCGTTCAGCGTTCGTTCCCCGACCTTTCGCGCTTTGAAGCATCCCGCGCGCAGTCTCCCACTGTTTCTCACCACTCACCACTTCCCCCTGTTATGATGAACATATGTCCGACGCGCACGACTCCTTTGACAACGCCGATCGCGACGAGCAAGGTCGCGGCGACAGCTTCTCCAGCGCCGTCGTCGATCGCATGCACCGCAGCGCAAACGCCTGGAACCTGCCCGGCGGGCAGTTGCTCCTGCCGCGGGTCTTCGGGTTCTGCCGCGGCGTGCGCCGCGCCCTGACGATGCTCGAGCGCGCCGTCGCCGACCACGCCGGCCGCGGCGGAACCCTCGTGCTGCTGGGGCAGATCATCCACAACCCCTGGGTCAACGCGTTCTTCGCCGACCGCGGCGTGCGCATCCTCACCCCCGACCAGGTGCGCGAGGTCGAGAAGCACGTCACCGCCGCCGACGGCGCCGTCGTGCCGGCCTTCGGCGTCCCCTGGGACATCGAGCAGCGCCTGACCGCCATCGGCTGCCGCGTCATCGACACCTCCTGCGGCGACGTGCGCCGCCTGTGGGTCTGGACCACCCGCGCCGTCGAACAGGGCTACGGCGTGCTGATCTACGGCCGCGTGCATCACGACGAAACCGTGGTGACGTGCTCGCGACTGGCCGCGGCGGGGGGGTCCTACGTGGTGACCGAAGACCTGGACAAGATCGCCGCGCTGTGCCAGATGCTCACCGGCCGGCGCGACGCGGGGGAGTTCTCTCGCGTTTTCGACGAGCGGGCGACCAACGCCCGCAGCATCGAGCCGTTCTACCACCGCCTCGCGCAGGTCAGCCAGACGACGATGCTCTACGACGACACGATGACCGTCCGCGGGCTGATCCGCAACGCCCTGACCAGCCACACCCCCGCCCAGCACCCCACGCGCAACGTGCTTTTCGAGCCGACCGTCTGCCGCGCCACCCAGCAGCGCCAAGCGGCGGCCGTCGAGCTCTGCGCCGCCGGGGTAGACCTGGTGATGGTGGTGGGGGGGTTCGGCTCGAGCAACACGCGGCACCTGTACGAGCTGGCCCGCAAGAGCGCCGCGGCGTGGTTCATCGAAGACGCCCGCGCGATCGTCAGCGCCGGCGAGCTGTCGACGATGGACATCGCCACCAGTCAGCCGATCATCGCCCGCGACTGGCTGCCGCCGCGCCGCCCGCTGAAAATCGGCGTCCTGGCCGGCGCCTCCAGCCCCGAGATCGTCGTTGGCCAGGTCCTCGAGCGCCTGGCGCAGTTCCTGGGATGATTCACCGCGGAGATCGCGGAGAACGCAGAGCAAGACGGGAGAAGACTCCGACGCGCCTGTTAGCGGCGGGGCTTGCCCCGCGCGGTTGTCGCGTCTGGGAAGAAACCGCGTCGAGCAAGCTCGACCGCTAACACAACATTTGTCGGGTGGCATGGCGACACGCCCCATTTCTTTGACCGCTTCTTCCTCTGCGTCTTCAGCGACCTCTGCGGTGATATATTGACCGAGCAACCCGTCGAGCAAGTCGAAGATCCGCCGTGGCGGGCTCGACCGCTAACGTGACGTCGATTATGATGTCAGCAGCAAAGACAGGAGTAAACAATGGCCAGTCTGCTTTCATTTGATGATGCGGTCTGCACACGGTGCGGCAGGTGCGGGGCGGCGTGTCCGATGGGGTTTATCCGCGTCGGCTCGCGCGGGCCTCGGACCGTGCCTGACGCCCAGGACAAGTGCATGCTGTGCGGGCACTGCATCGCCGCCTGTGCGACCAAGACGCTGCAGCACGAGCGGCTTCCGGCCGGCGCCTGTCTGCCGCTGGACGAAAACTGGCGCGGCGACGTGCATGCCGTCGAGCAGCTCATCAAGGGCCGGCGGTCCATCCGCCGCTACGAGGACCGGCCCGTCGATCGCCCGACGCTGCTGAGGGTCATCGACATGGCCCGCTACGCCCCGACCGGCATGAACAGCCAGTCAGTCAGTTGGCAGGTCGTCTACGAAGCCGGCGAAGTGAAGAAGCTTTCCGCCGCCGTGATCGACTGGATGCACTCGCTGGCGGCCAAGGGCGAGCTGATCGGCGGTAATTACAATCCCGCGCCGATGATCATGGCCTGGGACAACGGGATGGACCTGATCCTGCGCGGCGCCCCGCACGTGCTGGTGGCCCACGCCCGCGAAGGCGACGCCATGGCCGCGGGCTCATGCACCGCCGCATTGACGACGGCCGAACTGGCCGCGGCGACCCTGGGCCTGGGCACCTGCTGGGCGGGCTTCCTCCACATGGCGACGATCTTTTCCCCCGCCGCCCGCGAGGCCCTGGCGTTGCCCGCCGGACACGTGATGCACGGCGCCCTGATGATCGGCCACCCCGCCGAGCAGTACCACCGCATCCCGCCGCGCAAAGAACCGGACGTGCAGTGGCGGTGAGCGGTTAGTAGTCCGGATCTTTCACCGCAGAGATCGCGGAGATCGCAGAGGTTAGAGATTGAACAACCCGCGAGCAATCTCGGCCGCCCTCTCACCACTCACCGCACACAACTCACCACTGCCTCAATAGTCCTTCAGCACAGGGTTCTTGGGCAGCAGCTTGATCAAGTTTCTTTCGGCGTAGTTGCGGTAGGCTTTTTCGAAACCGGCCAGATTGTTGGCGAAGTAGTATCGAAACAGCGGCACGGCCACAGTCGGGTTGTAGCCTTTGTGCTGCTGCAATTGGGAGAGTTTCTCCTGGGGCACGCCGAGGGCTTTGTGGAACGTGCCGGCCGCCGCGTCGGTCAGCAGCGTCTGGAGGCGGGCGGAGTAGTTCTTGTCGTATCGCAGGTACATCGCCAGGGCCCAGACCTGGGCGTAGAATGCCAGCGGGTCGTTGCCTTTGGAGATTGCCTCGGCGCTGTCCATGTTGAGCAGCTTTTCCAGCGGGATCCACCGGTCGTTGACGATGACGGCCTGCAGATCCGTCGCGCGGCTGATGTTTTCCTCGGGCGTGAAGCGGACGGCCTCGGCTTGGCGGTCCTGGAACCCCTCGGCCATGGTGCAGAGGCCTTCCTCGAGCCAGGCCGGCAGCGTGTTGCGCATGCGGTAGTACAGGAACTGGTGCAGGCCCTCGTGCGAGGCGATTGAGTATGACTGCATCCCCTGCAACTGCCAGAACACTCCCACGCCCTGGTGGCTGTAGCCGCCTGTGGGGATATCGAGAAACGCCCCGATGTCTTTGCCGAAATGGTACTCTGTCAGGCTCACCCACTGGTTGCGGTCGGCCATGAAGTAGACGGGCATCTTCTTGCCCGGGGCGATGCGGGGCAGTCGCGTGATGACGTAGTAGTTGTCGTAGGCGGCTTCCATGAACGCCGGGAAGATCCGCAGCATCTGACGGTCGTTAACGGTGGTGAAGATGCGGTAGTGCTGCGTCTCGAGCGCTCGGCCGGGGCCCAGGGGCGTCTTCCACGGCGAGACTACCGGATCGCTCACCAGCGGCACCCACTTCTGGCGCTCAACACCGGAGGCGCCCATGCGGCCCTCCTGTGAGATCTCGCCTTCGGAGATGGAACCCTGACAGCCGCCGGCGAGCAATGCCGCCAGGAATATCGCCGCCAACGCCATGCCCCACGCCGCCACGGCTGTATGCGGTGTCGTTTCCGTTGATCCTTGATGCATGTGCGTGTCCTGGCAGAGCGATAGTGTCGCCGGGCAGCCACTGCGACCGCCCGCATAGCTCTATGCATCGGCCATTTGCACGCGAAGGCTGGAGAGAAGAAGCGAGTTGGCTGGTTGCCTCATCCATTAACGCGTCCCCATCCACAACCACTCACTTTGCAGCGTTCACCGATGCGTCTTGCGTTCCCCATGCGGGTTGCGGGTATTATCTATATAAGTATAAGAGAATTCAGTAGTCGTATTGATAGGTGTCGCGGGTCGTTCGGGAAATTACCAGCCGCAGACGTAACTGTCGCAGCAATAGCCTCTTGCGGCGGCAAATTCGAATCTGCGCCTGGGGATAAGCTGTGGGCTTTGCTGTTGGGAGGCGAGGCCGCTTGCCCGTTTTGCCCACAGGGGCGGGTTTTTCTCAGCGCCCGCGGGGGCGAGCCCTTCGGACAACCGCCCACCCTGCGACAGCTTGTTCACAAGTTATCCACGGGGCCTGTGGGGTAATCAGCGGGCCAGATAGACCAGCAGCCCGACTGCCACCGCTCCGCCGAGCAGGACTGCGGCCACGAAGTATACCCACGTCGGCACCGGCGGGTGGACGAGTTTGGCCACGGGCAGGCCGCTGAGGTCTTCGTCTTCCAGCGGGGGCAGTTCCTCGCCGCCGCGGCGGGCGCGGACCGTCAGCAGCGGCAACTCCTCCTGCGGGGCCGGAACCTTAATGCGCGCCTTGCAGGCCGGGCAGCGAACCTTGCGCCCGACCATCCGCACCGAGGCCTTAAGACTCCGCCCGCATGACCCGCACGCCACCACGATTTTGCGCGAGATCATCTTGCGGGCCAAGCCGGCGAAGTCTTCTTCGCCCGGGGCCTGGGTACCGGTTGCCGCCGGCTCGGGCGCATCGTCGGCCAGCACGACATCGTCATCATCGCCGGCGAAGGGGATGGCGATGCGCCGCCCGCAGTGGGCGCAGGCGACGGCCTTGGCGGCGATGTTGTCGTCGGCCTCGGTGGTGCGCCCGCATTTTCCGCAGAGCAGTTGCATCTTTGAATCAGTAGTGAGTTGTGGTGGTGAGTGGTGAGTCAAAAGCGATAGACGCTCCTGCTCACCACTCACCACTCACAACAGCCTTTCATCAGAACTCGCCTGCCTGGGGGATATATCGCTGGGCGATGGGCATTCGCCGCCCGCTGCCGAAGGCCCGCGCCGTGACCTTGAGCACGGGGGCGGCCTGGCGGCGTTTGTGTTCGGCGCTGTCGACCATGGCCACCACGCGGTGGACGGTCTGGGCGTCGAAGCCTTCGTCGATAATCTGCAGGGCGGTCTTCTCGCCCTCGATATATCGCTGCAGGATCGCGTCGAGCACGTCGTAGGGGGGCAGCTTGTCCTGGTCGGTCTGGTTGGGCTTGAGTTCGGCCGACGGCGCCTTGTCGATGGTGCTCTGGGGAATGACCTCGCGCCCGGCGCGGGCGTTGATCCGCCGCGCCAGCGTGTAGATCTGCGTCTTGAGCACGTCGCCGATGGGCGCCAGCCCGCCGCACATGTCGCCGTAGAGCGTGCAGTAGCCCACCGAGAGCTCGGACTTGTTGCCCGTCGCCAACGCCATGTGCCCGCGGGCGTTGCTGGCGGCCATCACCATCGCCCCGCGAATGCGGGCCTGCACGTTCTCGTAGGCGATCTCTTCCCACCCGCCGGCCAGCACTTCGCCGAGGGCCTGTTCGTACGCCGCGTGAACGCCCTCGATGGGCAGCACGCGATAGTGAATGCCCAGCGCCCGCGCCAGGGCCTGGGCGTCGGCGAGGCTGTGGTCGCTGGAATAGCGGCTGGGCATGGCCAGGGCGTGGACGTTGTCGGGCCCCAGCGCCTCGGCGCCCAGGGCGGCGACCAACGCCGAGTCGATCCCGCCCGAGAGCCCCAGCACGACGCTGGAGAATCCGCACTTGCGAACGTAGTCGCGCAGCCCAAGCTTCAGGGCGCTCCAGAGACTGTCGATCTCCTCGGCGGGCGTTTCGCGACGCGAGGCGCCCAGGTCGGCCGTCTCGACGACCAGCAGATCTTCCTCAAAACTTTTCGCGCGGGCGACGACCGAACCGTCGGGCCCGATGACCGCGCTGCCGCCGTCGAAGACCAGCTCGTCATTGCCCCCGACCTGGTTGACGTAGACGATCGCCGCTTTCGCCGCCGCGGCCCGGCGGGCGAACAGCTCCTCGCGCAGGCGCGGTTTGCCCATCTGGTACGGGCTGGCGGCCATGTTGATGATGATGTCCGCCCCGCACGAGCGGAGCTGGGCGATGGGGTCGCGCTCGTAGAGCGCGCGGCCGAGGGAGGCGGAGTCCCACAGGTCCTCGCAGATGCTCAGGCCCAGGCGCCCGCCGGCGATCTCCAGGCACGGGTGGTCGGGCCCGGGCTCGAAGTAGCGCGTCTCGTCGAACACATCGTACGTGGGCAGCAGGGCCTTGGCGTAGATGTGTTGAATCTTGCCCTCAGACAGCAGCGCCGCACAGTTCTGCAGCGGCCTGCCGCTGGCGGCGGGGTTGCGCCGCACGAAGCCCACCAGCGCTGCCGTCTGCGTACACGTGCGGGCCAGGCTGGCCGCGGCCGCTTCGCTGTC
Organism: Planctomycetaceae bacterium; assembly: GCA_039680605.1. Taxonomy (NCBI): domain Bacteria; kingdom Pseudomonadati; phylum Planctomycetota; class Planctomycetia; order Planctomycetales; family Planctomycetaceae; species Planctomycetaceae bacterium. Next base: position 233,348 of record JBDKTA010000004.1, read on the forward strand.
GGCCACAAACCGCTCCTTGCGCAGCAGGTCGCGCGGCGGGTAGCCCACCAGCGACAGCTCGCCGAAGACCACCAGGCGCGCCCCGGCGTCTGCCGCCTGCGCGATCAGCTTGCGCGAGCGGTCGAGGTTGCCGACGATGTCGCCGACGATGGGATTAAATTGGGCCAGCGCGATTTTCACGCGTTCATTGTGCGCGTTTTGCCGCAGGTTTTCACGCCCAAACTCGCACGGGCGTTGGGCCCATGCTCCCTGAACTCGCGCTACCCGGATATTTCCACCGCGGAGATCGCAGAGGCCGCAGAGGTGTTTTGAAGAAAACTAGCGAAGCGGGCCGCATGGACAGTCTGTTTTTTCGGATTAACGCCGACGGCGACGTTAGATGGTCTTGTTTTAAGCCATTTGCTTCTCTGCGTATACTCTGCGATCTCTGCGGTTCATGCAGTTTTCGCGCTAGCGCAAGGTTCTTCATGGCGACCCGCAAAAAACGCATGTTGCCATGCCACCATACGCCAGGCTCCGAGCCCAAGGTCAGGGACACGCACAACGGAGTTGTGCGTGGCACCCACTCACCACTCACCACTCACAACACACAACACACAACACACAACACACAACTCACCCCTGCTTTACTTCGCCTTGCGCGAGCGGGGCGTCTTGAGCGCCCGGGGTTCCTTGTGGCCGGCCTTCTCCATCTGTTCCATCAGGGCGGCGGCTTTCTTCATGTCGGCGACTTTGAAGACGGCCGTCGTCTTGCCGCCCTGACCGCCGCCGGTGGAATAGGCGTAGGAGATGTTGATGTGCTCTTCGGCGAGGCGTTCGGCTACGTGCGAGAAGCTGCCTGGCCGGTTCTCCAGTTCCATCACCAGCACGTCGGTTTCGGTCCAGCGGTCGTGGGCCTGGCCCAGCACCTTCCGCGCCGCCGCCGCGTCGTGGCAGACCAGCCGCAGCACGCCGTGCTCCATCGAGTCCACCAGCGTCAAGGCCATGATGTTGACCTTGGCCTTGGCCAGCGCCGCCGTCACCTGCGCCAGAACGCCCGGCTTGTTCACCAGGAACACCGAGAACTGCGTTTGCATGTGCATGATAAATCCTTTCACCAATTTTGGATTTCGAATTACTTCTGGCTGCCTTCCTTAGTAGTCCAAGACGATCTTGCGGCAATTCTCGCAACGATAACCGGTAGCTTTCGGTCGCCCGAGGTGAGTCCAGCCGGTGCCGACGGTTTCGCAACCAAACGCCCAGATTCCCATGGTAAGCCCCATATCCTGGGGCACCCATTTCAGAGGATGACTAGCGCCTACTAACTCGCCGCTTTCGGTCGGACCCCCGCAGAACGGACACGTTGGCGGTGAATTGCTCATGTGACTACCTTCACTTGTTATTTTACGGCTTGGCCGCCCTGCTTGTCCTGCCAGACTTGCTCAGCGGTGGGTTTTCGTGAGTAGATCGGCAGCAGGCGCTGGTAGTCGACGAACTGGCCCGCGGCCGCCATCCGGCGCCCAACCCTCCAGACGCCGGCGGCCGTGGGCAGATACGTCTCCTTCGGCGCCAGCTCGTCGCCGCGGGCGGTCAGGTCCGCAAAGAGCAACCCCTCGCCGGCCAGCAGCAGCGGGCGCGGGGCCTGGGCGAGGAACTGGCCCGGTGTTCCGACAAACGCCGGACCGCTGAGCACGACCTGATCGCCGCGCCGCTCGAGGACCGTCGCGTGGATCTGACCCTGCTGGGCGTCGACGATCACCGCCAGCTTCTGCCAGCTCGCGCCAGCCAGGTTCTCCGCCACCGCCAGCGCCGTCGGCACGGCTACGCACCTGAGCTGCGGCATCGCCTGGGCCATCGTGCGGGCGACCGTGATCCCCACGCGGAGACCCGTGAAGCTGCCCGGCCCGGCCGAGACGTACACCTGCTGCACCCCCGCCGGCGTCAGGGCGTGCCGCTCCAGCAGCGCCTTGAGCCGCGACACCAGCACCGTGGCGTGGCGCCCCGAGGCCTCGAAGGCATCGACAGCCGTCAGCGCCTCGCCCCGCCCCAGCGCCAAGCCCCCGCTGCGGCACGACGTCTCGATCGCGATGGAAATCTCGCCGCTCATCGTGCGTGCGATTCTATCGGACCGGCTGGCAGCGAGATCTCCACCCTTAGAGCGAGGTAAAGATCCATGCTGGCCACCGACGAGCTGATGGTGTGCTTTGCGAGCTTGGTGGCCCCGTTGCGGTAGGGCAGCTCGATCATTTCGCCGTCGGCTGAAACGCTGATGCCCTTGTCGGCGGCGACGGGGCCCAGGCTGATTTCGCAATGGCCGAAATGCCTGCTGTCGTGGAGCACAACAGGGGCGGGCGTGAGCAGGAACTCTTTATCGACGATGGTGATGTTCTTGGCGCCGGCCTCGCTGAGGGCGGTCTTTATCCAGGGGGCCAGTTCCGGCTCATCGGCGCCATTGGCGCCCGATCGCAGCACCTGCACGAAGACTGCCGCCTGCCCCTTGCCGGCCGGATCGGTCAGCAGCTGCCCGCCTTTGCCCGAAGGGGATCGTTTGGGCATCCAGCGATGGCTCCCGAAGGCCACCGGGCGGTCTCCCACCCAGTACATCATGCCCCAGGGCGTGAGCAGGTGGTCGTTGATCTGCTGTGGGGCCGCAACCGCTTTGCCGTCGTAGAAAAGGTCGCCGAAATAACCCTGGCTGCGCGTACCGGCATTGTGGATCGAATAGCGGTATTCCCACGGGCCGGACTTGTACGTGCCGTCCTTGCTGGTGTCGAGTTTTGCCGCGGCGGAAGTGGCCGGTTGTGTCGCCGGCAGCGCCTTGCGGCAGTGCTGGCACTGGTTCATGTCGGCCGAGCATTTCATGCAGAGCTTGAACTGCCCGCTGGTGGTCATGCCCTTGCACTGCGAACACTCGCCGATGTCCTTGGTGTAAGCTTTGTCTTTGCAGTTGGGGCACAGACCCGCCAGGGTTGCTGCCGATATCGCCAGCGCGACGGCCGCGGTGATGATGAAGAGATTTTTCGAGGACATTTCTGACTCCTTTGATGTTGTGGAATCCGATACTACCATAGTGCGCCGGGTGACACCAGCACCGCCTGCCGGCGAGGATACCGGGCGTTGAGGCCCCGGAGGCAGATTGTTTATGTGCATATACCAGCGGCGCCGGGGGGCCTTGTCGATGTTCTTTCGCCCCGGCCTGTGCCTGGCAGCTTTTCTGCTGGCGGCTTCGATTCCCTCGCTGGCCGCGGGGCAGCCTGCGGTGTCTTCCCAGGCGGTCTCGTGGGAGGAAATGAACCAGCAATTCCTCCAGACATCCAAAGCCATGCTCGAGCAGCGGGCCAAGCTGCCGCCGGAACTGGCTCGCCTGGCCCACAAGAAGAGCATCGTGCCTCTCCCTGCCGCCAGTTCCGTCGAGAACCCGGACCACTTTGTCACGCTCCAGGCGTTGCCCGTCGCGGCGATCGTGGAGAAACTTACTCCCGAGGCCTACCGCCTGCCGACCTATGCCAACGTGCTGGTGCCCACCCTCAAGGTAGACCCCACCCAAGCCAAGATCGAGTTGGCCGTCAAGGCCGGCGCTTCGCTTGGCCCGGCCAAAGGTCCCACCGCCCTGACTATCGAAGGCCGCCGCCGGATCTTCGCCGTCGCGGCCAATTCCGCTCCGGTCTTCATGGACGAGGAGATGTCGTTCGAGACGGCCGCCCGCGTGAAGCTCGACACGCCGGTGTCGTTCGAGTTCAAGCAGACGCTGATCGAAAACGACGCTCTGGGTGGCGAGCGGCAGATGAAGATCGGCTGCAAGTTCAAGGTCGTCGAGGCGGCGATGGGCTTCAGCAGCAAGGACGGCGTGTTCATCGAGGCCGGCAAAGACTTGGCAATTAAGACCGCCGCCGGCGAATACAGCGTCGGCGTGGAAGCCCGCGGTTCCGTGCCGGCCGAACTGCCCCCGTCCTGGTTGATCCAGACGCTGATTTCCTCCGGCTTGGGGCGCAAGCTCGGCCTGTTGATCCCGCAGGACATCGTCTGCCCTTACTGCAAGGGGCTCAAGCGGGCCCATTGCCCCACGTGCAACGACAAACTTCTGGTTCCCTGCCCCAAATGCGACGGCACGGGAGGACCGGAATGCTTCTCGTGCAAAGGCAAGGGCCGGGTGCCCTGCCCCAAGAAGACCACGTGCTGGAGTTGCGGCGGCACGGGGCGCCGGTCCTGCTCGACTTGCCATGGCAGCGGCAGCGTGACGCGGTGGGAAACCGTCCAAACAACGCGCCAGCAACTGGTGGTTGATAATGTCGGCTTCGACTCGGCCGGCCAGCCCGTCTACAGCCGCCACTATGAGAGTCGCCCCTGTACCGAACAGGTGGCCCGCAGGGAAAGCTGCGACAGTTGTGACGGCAGCGGGCGCGGCGGCACGTGCGGAAATTGCAGCGGTAGCGGCAAGGTGACCTGCTCTCAGTGCAAGGGGACGGGCTTGAAGGACTGCATTTGGTGCCAGGGCACCGGCCACACGATGTGCTGGTCCTGTTGGCGAAAGAAGAAAGTTTCCTGCCCGATGTGCTCGGGCAAGGCGCATACCTGCCAGGGCTGCGAGGGGACCGGCAAAGTGAGGCGGCAATAGTGGACCCAAGCAGCGCGATCGTGAGGCTGACGGGGTTGGCGATTCTTTGCATCGCGGCGGCCGGCTGCGCCGGTGGCGGCTTCGATGTGCTGATGGACCAGCAGCAGGCATCGCAGGCGGGAGTGCGGCTGGACGGTCCGATCGCTCTGGACGAAAAAGGCTGCGTGCATTTCTTGTCCAAGAATAACGTGTGGCGATTTGACCGGGCCAAAGGGTCGATCGAACAGGAAACGCAGAAAGTCGCCAAACCGCTTGTAGACCTGGCCATCGGCGATGACGGCATCGTGCTGGTGCTGGACGAAGGGCAGGTCTATGCCTTGGCCGCGGGCAGCCTCGTGCCCGTCGCGACCATACCCGGACGGGCCTACAAACTCGCTGTGGCGCGTGAGTGCCTGTATGTCGCCACGCGACGTGACGGGCGCTACCAGGTCCTGCGATATCGCCTTGGCCCGCGGCGGCTGGAGCCCGTGCTGCGAAGCGACTCGGCCATCACCGCCCTGTGCCCGTTGCCGGACGGTCTGCTCGTGGGCGTCGGCGAGTCCATCTTCAAGGTCTCGCTGCCGCATCGCTGCGACCAGCCATCAGCCGCCGAGGTGCAGACGACGCTGATCTGTGCGATTTTCGGAGCGCAGATACAGTCCATCGCCGCGGACTCGCAACGGCGGATCTTCTACTTCAGCGACGGCGCGGCGACGTTCTTCTGGACCGGGGGGGCGGTTCGCGAACTTCTGCCTGCCGGCGGAACGCTCGCGACGCGCGGCGACCGCCTGGCGATCTGCTCACCCGCGCAAGGGCAACTTTCGCAACTGCCTCAGGCCTCCAAAACCGTCTTGCGCATCACCCAGGACTCAACCGATCCGGGCAAGCCCAATAATCCCTGAAAGCCTGTGCCGCCCTGGTCGGGCAAAACCTTGCCAGAGGGCACACGGAGTTCACGGAGAAAAGGCCGAGGCCTCCTTCGTCCGAAGGAGGAATATTCGTCAGCCCAGGGCACAGCGCAGCGCCGCCCTGGGGAGTCGTTGTCCCAGTATGTCTTGAGCCCTGAAAGGGCGAAACACCATCGTGTGCCGCCCTTTCAGGGCTGGACCGTGGGGCGACCTGACCCCAGGGCTGCGTCCCTCGCTTCGCTCGCGACTGCGCCCTGGGCTGACGAATTGCCGGCCTTCGGCCCGCATGCAAGGAGCCGTGGGACCCCGGGCCCCAATCCAGCCCCCCCGTGGACTTCCGTTTGGAGCCCGCCCACGACGCCGGCGGCCACTGGGGCTACTGTTTTCCCACCGGGGGCCCTCCGACGCAGTGGGCTGGAGATGGCGTTGTTGTTTCATGCCATCCCATGTTGTGGGATATCCCTGAAGCGAGAAACCTTCGCGAGAAGAAAGGAAACGGACGGTTAGAGACAGGTCCACGTTCCCGCGAACTCTGCGCTGAAACTGATTCAGCCGCTCAAGGGCAGGGGGTTTGGCTGGCTAAGATTCGGCATGAGGGAGTGGATCGGGTTTATTGTGGCGGCGTTGGAGGTGGCGGGGGCGGTGGTGATCGTCGGCGGGACGGCTGTCGCCATGACCCGGGCGGGTTATCTCGTCGCCCGGCGCCGCGTCGAGGACGGCACCTACCGCCAGATCCGCATCGACGTGGGGCGGGCCATCCTGCTGGGGCTGGAGCTGCTGGTGGCGGCCGACATCGTCAAAACGGTCGGGCTGGAGTTGTCCTTTTCCAGCGTGGCGGTTCTGGGCCTGGTGGTGCTGATCCGCACGTTCCTGAGCTTCACGCTGGAGGTGGAGATGACCGGGCGTTGGCCCTGGCAAGGCCGCGGGGAACGGGACTGAGGCAATATCCGATATGCGATGTGCGAATAGACACTCTGGACTGATTGGATCACGGTCTTGTTGATGTTCGCGTGGTCTTTCCTCGTTCGCTGTTCTTGTGCGAGCATAAATCGTGCCGAGTTTGCGGCTTCACCCGCAACGGCTCAAAAAGGCACCCAAAAAGCACCTCTAAAGCACCCAAACGCCGGTTATTCCGATTTCAGCCCGGGTATTTTCACCGCGGAGATCGCGGAGATCGCAGAGGGGTTTTTGAATGAAAACCGGCCGTACCTTCCACACATGACCAGGGGTAACGCAGATGGTGGTACAAAGGGAATCCGCAAACCCGCAATCCGAAGTCCGAAATGGGTTGCGGGCGCAGCCCGCGCTGCGCGCTTGACAGGGCGGCGCGAGGGCTTACGATGGGCTCACCCTCGCACAGGAGCCCGCTATGAATTCAAATCAGGCCGTTGACGTTAAGGTACACTTTGCGGTGACGCCGTTTCCGCTGACGGCGGTGCGGCTGGCGGAAGGGCCGCTGCTGGCGCGTCAGCGGGTGCATCAGGCGTACATGCGGTCGATCGATCCCGAACGGCTGCTGCACAACTTTCGCGTCACGGCGGGTCTGCCCTCGACGGCAGAGCCGCTGGGCGGGTGGGAGGCCCCCGTCATCGGCGTGCGCGGGCACTACGTCGGGCACTACCTCTCGGCGTGCGCGTGGATGCACCAGAGCATGGACGACGATCAGCTCAAGGACCGCGGGGCGTACCTGGTGGGCGAGATCATCAAGTGCCAGCGGGCCCACGGCAACGGATACGTCGGGGCTTTCGGCACCGACTACCTCGAGCTGCAGGAGAGCGGCAAGTTCGCCTGGGCGCCGTACTACGTGGTGCACAAGATCCTCGCCGGCCTCATCGACCAGCACACCGCCTGCGGCACGGGCGGCGCGCTCGAGGCCGCCTGCGCCCTGGCGGACCACGTCATCAAGCGTCTCGCGCCGTTCACGCCCGAGCAGATCGACGCGATGATGGTGACCACGCAGGGCCACCCGCTCAAGGAGTTCGGCGGCATCGGCGAGTCGCTCTACGACCTCTACGCCCTGACGGGCCAGGAGCGGTATCTCAAGCTCGCGCGGGACGTGTTCGACCGCCCGTGGTTCCTCGAGCCGCTGGCGCGCGGGCAGGATATCCTGGCCGGCCTGCACGTCAACACGCACGTGCCGATGATCGCCGCGGCGGTTCGGCGCTACGAGCTGACCGGCGAGGAGATGCCCCGCCGCGCGGTGGAGAACTTCTGGCGCATCGTGACGCAGACGCGATGCTACGTCGAGGGCGGCTCGAGCGGCCCGCGACCCGGCGGCGGAAAATCCGTCGCTGAGCACTGGGACTTCGCCGGCCGACTGCTGCCGGGCCTGACCGGCAAGACCAACGAAAGCTGCGTCACGCACAATCTGCTGAAGGTCACGGCAGCGCTGTACCGCTGGAGCGGCGATGCGGCGTGCGCGCACTATCACGAGCGGGCGTACTGGAACTCGGTGCTGACGCGCCAGCACCCGCAGACGGGGATGTTCCTGTATTACCTGAACCTCGCCGCGCACTCGGTCAAGGAATGGGGCGAGCCGATGAACAGCTTCACGTGCTGCTACGGCACGAACACCGAGGCGTTCGGCCGCCTGGGCGACGGGGCGTACTTCCACGACGCCCAGGGGCTGATCGTCAACGAGTACATCGCCTCGCGCCTGGACTGGGCGGACCGCGGGCTGGCCGTCGAGCAGGCCACCGACTTCCCCCGCGGCGAGACGACGCGCCTGACGTTCCACGCGACCAAACCGGTCGAGATGACCCTGCGGCTGCGAATGCCGACGTGGGCCGGCAATCCCAGCGTCGCGCTCAACGGCCAACTGACCACCGCCGGGCCCGTCGGGGAGTATTGCACGCTCAAGCGCGCCTGGAGCGAGGGCGACACGGTCGAGCTTCGCCTGCCGATGCGCCTGCACACGCAGGGGCTGCCCGACGCACCGGAAGTGGCCGCCGTGCTGTATGGCCCGGTGGTGCTGGCGGCCTGCACCGGCAGCGACCTGTTCTACAGCGGCGATCTGGACTCGCTGCCCCAGCGCCTGGTACACGCGCCGGCCGACGACCAGCCGCTGACCTTCCAGCTCGACACCGTCCACGGGCCCGTCACGTTCAAACCGCTGGCCGACGTGCTCGATGGGCAGTATGGCGTATATCTCCGGCCGCCCTTCGCCAGCGAATCGTGCGGCCTGTGCGGTTCATGGAAGCACAGCCGCTCGGGCACGATTCCGCAGACCTGGGAAAGCGCCCGGCAGTAGCCATGGCGGGAGGCCTCAGGCCGATAGCCACGACCGAGCGGGCGGTGTCAGCCTTTCCCGGAGAGGGCTTGTTCATACATGGATCTCCTGGGCGTGGCTCTCCATCAGGAGCCGGTAGTTGGGGATGATGTGCTCGCCGAAGATTTCCGCGTAGTCCATCGCGTCGGGGCGGTTCCAGGTTTGCTGGAGTTCGCCGACGACGGCGAAGGTGTCGATGGGCACCACCCCGGCCTGGCTCAGGCGGGCGATGCTCAAATCGGTGGCCATGCCGCTCCAGTTGCCCGAGGCGTCCACGACGGCGTACACCTTGTACCCCGCGCCCGCGGCGCAGATCGCCGGAAAGACCAGGCACACGCTGGTCAGCGTTCCGGTCATCACCAGCGTCTTTCGGCCGGTGCTCTGGACGGCCTGGACGAACTCGGGCACGTCCCAGGCGTTGATCTGTCCATGCCGCGGGACGTACTGGGCGTGAGGGGCGAATTGCTGGATTTCGGGAATCACCGGACCGTTGGGCCCTTCCGGCACGGAGGCCGTGGTGATGACCGGGATGTCCAGCTTGGTCGCCACCTTGGCCAGGGCGATGACATTGTTGCGAAGCTGCGACACGGACATGTCCTTGACCAGATTGAACAGCCCGCTCTGGTGGTCGATCAGCAGCATTGCCACGTCAGAGGGGTCCATCATCACCGTGTTCTGCGGCTTGCCCATGGGACGCTCCTTTCGCCTGTGGTTACCGGCTGGTCATTCCCGCACCGCCCGGCGCGTGCGACGAATTCTATGCCATTGCGGGGATATCGCGTACAGTTGTCTGGAAGAAGCCATGACACGAGAACTGACTGCAAGCTGCCGCGGGGACAACGACCTGCACCGGGTGCTGCAGGACAACGGCATGGACGTGCAGCGCTGCGACACGCCGGCCGAGGCGGTCGAGCGTGCGGCGGATGGAACGGGCGTGCTCGTCCTGGCCGATGGGTACCCCGAGCGAACAACCGGGGTCGACCCGGCGCTATTCGACCGGGCGGCCCGGAAGAAGCTCCGGCTCTATGTCGAGTTCCCCTCGATGCTGCCGGGCATGAGCCTCGGCCAGCCGCGGGAGCACAAGAAGGGGCCTTACGGGAGCAACCTCGACCGCGAGGTCATCGTGTCCGAGGCATTCCCGCCCCTGCCCAGGATGAGCATCGTCATGGTCAAAGGCTGCCGATTCCTGCCGGTGGAGGCCGGCAATCCGCACATCGTCACCGCGCGCGTTGCAGGCTATAACGCGGCCTTGTTTGGCCTGCCGGGCGACGACGTCTGGCCGATTCTTTTCGAGCATCCCCGCGGCGATATCCTCGTGGCGACGACCATGCTCAGCCACTTCGTCACCGGCCGCTATGCGCCGACGAACGCCTGGGGGCCGCTCTGGCAGATGATCCTGCGCTGGCTGCAACCGCCTCTGGAGCCGCCGCAACTGCGATGGACGCCGACGGTGCGGCCGACCTACGGTCGCGACGAGCCGCTCCCGGTCGATGCCGAGTTGGCGGCCTTGCGGCGCGGGGTCTCGTGGTACGGCCGCTCGAAGCTCTTCCTGGAGCCCTCGGGCAAGAGGGGCTTCCACGAGGGCTACAACTCGAAGGACTTCTTCATGGACGGCAGCCACGGCGTCAGCACCGCGATCCGGTCCGACTGCACGGGCGAAGTGGCCATGAGCCTGGCGCTGGGCGCGGCGGCGCTGGGCGAGGCGGAGTACCGCCAGGTCGCCCGCAATCTCAACGATCTGCTGTTCTTCGAGTCGCAGGCGAGCCGCGGTCCGCGGCTGGACCGCGAGAGCCCCAGCTATGGCCTGATCGGATGGGACGACAGCAGTCCCGGCGTGTACTACGGCGACGACGCCGCGCGCCACCTCCTGGGCGGGATGGCCGCCGCGGCGGCGTTGAAGAGCGACCGCTGGGACGACCGCGCCGTGCTGGACATGCTCGCCAACTTCCGCACCACCGGCCCGGCCGGGTTTCGCAAGGCGCGGATCGAAGAACCGGAGCTCCAGGAACACGGCTGGCGGCAATTCTGGCAAGACGCCCAGGCGAGTTGGGGCGGCATGCGAAACTGCCCGCACTACCAGGCCTACCTCTGGGCCGTCAACCTGTGGCTCTACGACAAGACGCACTTTGGCCCGCTGCTGGACCGCACCGAGGCCGGCATCCGTCACCTGATGGAACTTCTCCCCGACGGCTGGCACCATGAGGCCAACCGCCACGAGCCCGAACGATGCCGCATGCTCCTGCCGCTGGCGTGGCTGGTCCGGGTGGCCGACACGCCCGAGCACCGGCGCTGGCTCGATACGATCAAGGAGTACGTCCTGGTCGCCCAGCAGCCCTGCGGCGCGATCCCGCAGCGGATCATCCACGCCACGACCGCCAACGATCAATACGGCACCGGCGAGTGCGCCCTGGTCCAGCACAACGGCGACCCCTGCACCGACCTGCTGTACGCCACCAACTTCGCCTTCATCGGTCTGCACGAGGCCGCGGCCGCCACGGGCGACCCGGAGCTCAAGCGGGCGGAGGACCGGCTGGCGGATTTCCTCGTCCGCATCCAGATCCGCAGCGAGATGCGCGGCGAGCTGGACGGGGCCTGGTATCGCGGGTTCGATTACGACAAGTGGGACTACTGGGGCTCCGACGGCGACATCGGCTGGGGCGTCTGGAGCATCGAGACCGGCTGGACCGACGGCTGGATCACTGCGACGTATGCCCTGCGGCTGCTGAAGACATCACTGTGGGACTTCACAAGACCCAGCCGCATCGCTACGGCCTTCGAGAAGCACCGCAGGCAGATGCTGCCGGACGACGCGCTCGATTGAGCGCGGGCTCTTCCCGTTACCTGCCGCGGGCGGCGTTCTCTCAAACAGCTTCGAAGGCCGCCCCGCGCCGCGGCTGGATCACTGCACTGAGCGTCAGCCAGGTCAGGACGTAGAGCGCCGCGAGTTTTTCGACGGCCGGCGCGGCGGGGGGCCACTGGCCATCGAGCCAGAAGTGGTGTACGTAGTGGGTGAACGAGACGGTCGACACGACGAGCATCCCCAGCGTGAAGACCGCCCACCAGCGCGGGCAGGCGCGGTCCAGGAACATCGCCCCGCACGCCAGCGCCACCGAGGCCAGTCCGGGCCCGGCCGAGGCGGCAATGGCCAGCACGTGCTGATGCGGCGCGGTGTCGGCTGGCGCCGCGGCCAGCCAGATCATCCCCGCCACCGAAACCGCCCCCAGGACGCGGCAGGTGCTGCCGAGGCGCCGCCAGCGCGGGAACCACCGCGGCAGGCGAAACCATGCCACGGCCATCCCCGCCGCCAGCACCGCCAGCGACGCCAGGAATGCCACGTACGCAGGATTGGGTTGGCCGTTGTTGGCCGCCGACTTGGTCAGGTCGCTGATCGTGTTGCGCCAGAAGGAATACCCCGCGGCCTGCGGATCCCACGGATGACCGCCGGGATACATCGCCATGGCGACGATGGACACGCCCACAAACTGCGCCGCGGCAAGCAGGATCGCCCAGCGGCCGTAATCGCGCCGTGGACGTCCGGTCTCATTGATGCTTCCGCGATGCATGATCTCTCCTGGCGGGGCAAGGAATCGTATCGCCGCGCCCGAGCGGTTCTTGGGGCAGGTTCTTGCATTTGACGGGGATTGTCATAGATTATGCGCCTGTTCGATCGGGTGACCATTTGGCAAATGCCCTTCAATCCGTGATGAGCTTTGCGACGCGCGCTCTGGGCGCCTTTTCGCGCGTGACGTCGTCGGGCAAGTTCATCACCGAGATCGACGCCCTGCGGTTCATCGCGATCGTCTCAGTGCTGAACTTCCACGCCCGCACGAAGTTCTTTCCCGACGAGGTCCACGCCCTGGGCCAGGGAGTCGTCGGGACGGCGAACTGGCTGTATTCATGCGGGTGGTTCGGCGTGCAGTTGTTCTTCGTCATCAGCGGATTCATTCTCTGCACGCCCTTCGCCGAGCACCACCTCAACAACCGCGCGAGAATCCCCATCAGCAAGTACTTCCTCCGTCGTGTGACGCGCCTGGAACCGCCCTACATCATCAACCTGGTGCTGCTGCTGGCGCTGATGCTGTTGTGTCCGGTGGTTCGCGAGCCGCAGTTCGCGTCGCTGAGCGTGGGCGAATACTTTCAGCACTTCGCGGCCAGCCTGGCGTACTCGCACAACCTGGTCTACCAGGAGATGAGCTACATCAACTGGGTGACCTGGACGCTGGAGATCGAGGTGCAGTTTTACATTCTGGCGCCGCTGCTGGCGGGCGTGTTCGCCCTGCGGAGAGCCTGGCTGCGGCGGGGCGTGCTGGTTGGGGCTATCGCCCTGTCGTGCTTCATGGAGCACCGCTACTACATGCACTGGACCTGGCTGGGCGCGCTGGACACCGCCGCCCTGGGGGCGTGGTGGCACAACCTGGTGGGCTTCCTCAGCACGATGGACGTCCACATGACCCTGCTGGGCCAGATCCGCTTCTTCCTCGTCGGGTTCCTCCTGGCCGACATTTATCTGACGGTGTGGAAGGGTCAGCCGCGAAAATGTTTCGCCTGGGACGCCGCCGGCGCCGCCGCCTGGGCGGTTATCCCGGTGCTGGTGGCGGCCCAGCAGACGCTGCCGCAATGGCTGCAGGCCGCCCGACAACCGTTCTGGACGCTGGCCGGTCAGCACGCCGCCGCCACCGCCCTGGGCGACGTGGCGGCCGTGCTGGACGGGATGCTGCTTCCGGCGGCGATGTTGCTGGCGTACGTGGGGGCTTTTCGCGGGCGGCTGCTGAATGTGTTCTTCCGCAACCCGCTGATCGCCACCATCGGCGGGATGTGCTACACGATCTACCTCTATCACGGGTTCCTGATCGAACCGGCGCTGTGGCCGACCGCGGGGCTGACCGGTCGCATCGAAGCCGCTCTGACGTGGCGAAGCCTCGTGCAGTCGGCGCTGATGGCGGGTTTCGTCGTCGCGGCGGCCGGCGGGTTGTTCCTGCTGTTCGAGAAGCCCTTCATGTATAAGGACTGGCCCGCCCGCCTGTCTCAACGCTGGCTGGCGCCCCTGCGGCGCTGGCGGTCTCAACGCGCCGCAGAGGCGCTGGCGCATCCGGCCGACGACGGCGTACAGGTCACAGTGGAAGAGCCCTGAACCGGATTCACCCTCTGCGGTCTCCGCGATCTCAGCGGTGAAATATGGGTTTTCTGCCCGCCCTCGAATCAGCTCGCCTCTGGCGGGACCAGCTCGGTGATGTCTTCCAGCGTCAGCAGCGCCATCTGGCAGTCGGTGAACTGGAAGGGCATGGCCGTGACCCAGAGGCAGCGGGTTTCGGCGGCGCCGTTGATCAGGCGCTTGACCATCGTCTTCTTGCGGCGGGTGGACTTGCCGCGGCAGGCCATCTCGACCGCCACCCGCACGTCGCACGGACACGCCGCGGTTTTGCCGCAGACTTCCTCCGCGCAGTGCCGGCAGTGCAGGAAGTCGCCGCAGAGCCGTTTCTCTGCAGTCTCCCTGTCGAGGTCGACGAACCGGGCGGCGGCCGCGTTCATGTCCACCACCGTGCCCGAGATGTCCACCAGGATGACCACCGATGGGATGCAGTCGAGGATGTCGCGATAGACCTGCGCGTCGAAGCGGATCCAGCCGCGGCGGACCTCCTCGATCAATTCGCGAAACATGTCGTCCATTCGTTCGGAGTCCATACTGTCCTCTTCGGCAAAAAGTCCCCGGCTATTCCCGTTCTTGCGAAAATGATTATACTCGCAAACCACTATGAGCATCGACAAAGACCTGCTGATCCCGGTACGGAAGTTCTCCCCCCGCGGCGGACGGTTCGTCTGGCCGCCACAGGCGGTGCTGGCCTCGCCGCGGATTATCGACCAGATGCCGCTGGGGCAACTGGCCGCCGATCTGGCCGCCGCGGCGATCGCGGCGCGCGTCGAGGCGTCGGCGGGCTTGCCCGCGGCTGTGCGCATCGTGCGCGATCGCAGCGTGCAGGGCGACGAGGCGTACCGCCTGACGGTGAGCCCTGAAGGAATCGAGATTCGCTCGTCGGCCGACGCCGGGGCGTACTACGGCGTGCAGACGCTGCGGGAGATGGCCGCCGCCGGCGGGCGCAGCCTCCCGTGCTGCGCGATCGACGACGCCCCGGCCTTCGCCCGGCGCGGCGTGTACCACGACTGCTCGCGCGGCAAGGTGCCCAAACTCTCGACGCTCAAGGACCTCGTCGCTCACCTGGGGCGATGGAAGATCAACGAACTGCAGTTGTACGTCGAGAACGTCTTTGCCTTCCGCAGCCACCCGGGCATCGACGAGGGCTACAGCGCCCTGTCGGCCGACGAGATCCTCGCCCTGCAGGAGCACGCCAAGGCGCATCACGTGCGGCTGGTGGGGTCGCTGGCGAGCTTCGGGCACCTCGAGCGCGTGCTGGCCCAGCCGCGGTACAAACCGCTGGGCGAGTTCGTCGACCCCGACAAGAAATGCTCGACCCTCTGCCCGACCGACCCGGGCTCCATCGCCCTGCTGGCCGAACTCTACGCCGAATACGTCCCGCTGTTCGAGGCCGTCGACTTCAACATCTGCGGCGACGAGACCTGGGAGCTGGGCAAAGGCCGCAGCAAGCGCCGGGCCGACCGCATCGGCATCGGCGGTCTGTACAAGGAGTTTCTGCTCAAGGTCCACCGCCTCTGCAGCAAGCACGGCAAGCGGATGAACATGTGGGCTGACATCGTGCTCGAGCACCCCGAGTCGCTTGAGGGCTGGCCGCAGGATGTGGTGATGCTGAATTGGGACTACGATCCCCACGGCTCCCGCGTGCCGCGGACGCGCGAGATCACCGACCGCGGCCTGGCGTGCATGGTCTGCCCCGGCACTAATTCCTGGGCCTCGCACGGTTGCCGCCTGCGGCACGGGCAGCGGAACATCCGCGAGTTTACGGCCGAGGGGCTCAAGCGCCGCGCCGAGGGCGTGCTCAACACCGACTGGGGCGACGGCAACCACCGCAACCCGCTGGGCGTGAGCCTGGCGAACATGGCTTACGGCGGGGCGTGTTCGTGGAACCTGCGCGGCGTGGACGATCGCGGATTCGTGCAGCGCTTCTGCCGCCACACCTTCGGCCGCGAGGGCTGGAAGCTCGCCGACGCGCTGGAGACCCTGGGCTCGCTGGACGAGAGCGTAGGCCTGCCCTGGCCGCAGGCGTACTGGGGCCTCTGGATGCCGCTGGCCGGCCTCAAGCGCGAAGAAACGCCCTTCGACCCGAAAGTCTGCGCCCGCCTGGAAGCCCACGCAAGAAAGCTCGAGCGCCTGAGCTGGCCGGCACCCGAAAAGGCCGCCACCAAGTTCCTCGCCGACACCTACGCCGACTTCGCCGTCGCCGCCCACCTCGACGCCTTCGCCTGCCGCTGGCTGATCGCCATCAAGCACGTCCAGGCCGCCAAACCCGTCCCCAACAAGGCCGACCTGATAACCCAGTCCCGTGAAACCATCGCCCACCTGAAAGCAGTCTGGCCAAGCCGCAACAAACCCTCCCGCTTCTTCCAGATCGTCCAAGGCTTCAAAAACCTGGAACAGTCCTGCGCGAAGGTGCCCTAATGTGAAAAAGGGAACGGGCGATGAAGCGGCAAGTTTTATCCACTCAGGTCCGTGTATCATCAGTAGCCAAAGCGGTCGGGAGTTAAGAACAATGTGCCTGAAAACCAAATCGAGACGCGTCGGCGGAGTCATTGCTTTGGTGGTTGTCATATTTGCCGCCGGAGCGAATTTGCCTGCCGCCGACGAAGCCGGTCGTTTGGAGCAGCAGTTCCGCGAGCTTTGCAGCCAGTACAAGTACGCCCAGGCGCTGACGGTTGCGCGGGCGGCACTGGAGGTTCGGACCAAGAGCTTCGGCAAGCACTCGCGCCAGACAGCGGCGGCCATGGACCTGGTCGCTCAGGCTCTTTTGGGGCTGGGGCAATATGCTCAGGCCAAACCGCTGGCTCTCGAGGCCTTGGACATAACGCGCAAGAGCGGGGCGGACGGTTTGGGGCTGGCCAAGTCCTTATGCACGATGGCCGACGTGCAACGGAGTCTTGGGGAAAAGGATAACGGTGAGGCTTTGGTCGAAGAGGCCTTGGCACTACGAATCAAGGCTTTGGGGGAGGATCATCGCGATGTGGCGGCGTGCCTGGAATCCTTGGGCCGTCGAAAACTGGATCGCTGGCAATATAAACAAGGCCTGGTCATGTTTGAGCGGGCCTATCAAATCCGGCTCAAGGCACAGGGCGCCGGCAACATTGATGTCACGCGTTCGCTGATGGGGATGGCCGACAGTCAAGGATTCATGCATAACTACAACCAGGCCTTGCCGCTGTACCGCCGTGCGCTGGAGATCGCCCGCAAAGCCGTCGGCCCCGATCATGCCGATAATGCTGCTATTTGCACGGGGCTGAGCAACTGCCTTAAAGAACTTGCAGATACAGCGGGCGCGCTTGAGATGGCACGGCGCGGGGTGGCCCTTCGGGAGAAGGTCCTGGGCAAGGAACATCCCGACCTGATCGTCGCGATAGAGGTTTTGTCGGACGCGCAGGAACAGCAGTTGGATTGGGCGGCGGCACAAAAGTCGCTTAAACAGGCTTTGGCCATCTGTGAAAAAACACTGGGGGCGCGGCACCTGACCGCCGCAAGAGTCCATGGCCGGCTCGGGAGGCTCTGCGAGCAAACGGAGCAATTTGATCTGGCCGGCAAACACCTGCGCCTGGCGATGGAGATTGCGCAGGAGAGGCTGGGCGATCAGCACCCGCTTCTGGTGTACATGCACGATGGCCTGTCTTCCCTATGCGCCGCGCTGGGCCGCTATGAGGAAGCGATCAAGCACGCCCAGCAGTCCTGCAAGATCGCTCGCCACTGCCTGGGAGAACAATCAGCCCAATACGGTATGTGCGTGAACAATCTGGGCGCTCAATACGAGTTTCCCCAGCGCGACGACCTGGCCGAGCCGCTCCTGCTGCAAGCCATCGCCATCGCCGAAAAGGCCGCTGGACCAGACCATATCAGCGTCACCTGGCCGATGGGCTCGTTGGCCCAGATCCGGCAGCGCCAGGGCGACATCCCGGCGGCCGAAGGTCTGTACAAGAGGATCATTGCCATCCTGCGCAAGCAACAGGGCGTGGATCACCCCTCCACGATTGCTGCCGAGGCGGCGCTGGCGAAGTTCTATCCCAGCGTCTTCCGGTTCGCTGGCTATAAGGAGGCGATGAAGGCACTGCTGGACCGGTCCGAAAAATCATTGGGTGCGAATCATCCGACCACCTGCCGGCTGAAGCTTTCGCTGGCACAGCAATATACCTCTGATGGCATATTCGCGCCGGCTGGGGCGCTTCTGCAGGAGTGCCTGGCAACCGCTGAGAAAATCTACGGCAAGAAACACACACGGTTGCTCTGGATACTGGAATCCATCGGCAAATGGCATCTTGCTCAGGGGCAGTATGAGCACGCGCTGCAGGTCCACCAGCGGTCCTTGAAGATCATTGAGCAGGCGCTGGGGGCAGAGCATCCCGATTGTGCCTACCCGCTAACCAGCCTGGGCAAGACGTATCAGGCGATGAAACAGTACGACCAGGCCGAATCGTTCTGCAGCCGCACGCTGAAAGTCCTGGCTAAATCGTTTGGAACCGACAGCCTGCTATACGCCTTCTCGCTGCAGCGCATGGGAGAGGTTCAGGAGATTCGCCAACGCCCCGACAAAGCTGAAGCCACGTACAAGGAATCACTCGCGATTGCCGAAAAACGGCTTGGTCGCGCGCATTTCCAATTGCATTCTTTGATCCAGAAGCTGGCGCTGTTCTACCAGCATCGTGATGACTTTGCCTCCTCCGGACCGCTGTTCCAGCGGCAGATCACAATCTTCGAGCGGACGATCGGGCCTGAGCACAGGATGACGGGCTTTACTCTCCTGCGGCTGGGGGGCGGATATCTACCTAAGAATCCTCAAGCCGCCGAACCAATCATATCGCGCGCCGTTGCAGTGCTTCAAAAAGCCAACGGGCCTGACGACGCCTCCGTGGGGCATGCGATGATCTTTCAGGCCGAAGCGGTTGGTTCTCTGGGGCGACTTGACGAAGCAGCATCCATATGTACGAAAGCCCTGGGCATCCTGGAGAAGTGCGATTCGAATCAGGATGTTGCAGTAGGGCGGGGCTTGTACAGCCTGGGATATGTATATTTTGAGTCCGGCAAACTTCCGCAGGCCGAGGCGTCGTTTCGGCGCGCGGTGGCCGTTCGTGCCAAAGCATTGGGCGCCGACCATTTCTATCTGGTGGAGTGTCATCGCATGCTGGGCAGAGTCTGCTGGGAGCAGAAGAAATATGATCCCGCCGAGAAGGAATACAAGACGGCGATGGCTATCATCGAACGATCCCTAGGGCCTGATCATCTCCTGCTTGCCGATCTTCAGGATGAACTCGGTTTCCTATATGAGACAATCAGCAAACACGAGCAGGCCGCAGCGATATACCAGCGCGCTTTTGACATACGCCGCAAGAACAATGACCAAAGCGGGATTGCCGGCAGTTTGCTGAACCTCGGGCGCATTCACTTTCTGCAGGTTAAGCTCGTCGAGGCCGACGCTTTCTTTGTGCGCGCACTGGCCATATTGGAAAAGAACCCTGAATGTGTAGAACTGGCCGTCGTTCTGAATAGCCGAGGCGATGTGCTGTCGGCGCAAAAGAAGCACGAGGCGGCTTTGGAGCAATACAAGCAAGCGCTGGCGGTGCTGGACAAGGTTAAGGACGCAGATGCCGATATCGTCCTGGGGACCCTGGAAAGCCTGGCCAAGTGCTGCCAGGAATCAGGCCGTGAAGCGGACGCAAAAGCTTATCGCCAACAGGCAGATAAGATCAAATTGGACAAGAAGTGACTTACATGCCCCGTTGATTGAGAGTTTACTGAATGTTCATCCCGCGTTGGATCGCGTCCTGTGGGGAGGCGGCGCCGAAGTGAATGTTGTACTGCTGGCCTGAAGCACCAACTGCAGCGACTTGAGGATCAGGAACTTCCTCGTGATAGCGGCCTCGCGAATGTCCTTGATGGGAATGGACAGTCGCTGGTCCAGCGTTTCAAAGGCTTGTGTGCGATTGCTGAGCTCGGTCGCGGCGTTCTCCTGGAGAGCAAGCCCGGCGTCGAAACAAATATTGCGGTTGGTGACGTGCAATTTGCCGACCACTTTCGCCGCTGGGCCCTTGCCCGCCCAGGTAGAGCGGCCAGGAACCGATAATCTCTTCTGGTCCCGCGTGCGGCTGCCTCTGTCGATGTACCGTTGACAAAAACGCACGGTGACATCATAGAGCAGTTGGGCGATCTGAAAGCTCTTGAGTCTGCGGTACCCGCCATGCGGCGGAATCAATGGCTCTTTGCCTGTTGCCCCATAGGCCATGTGCCAACCCTTTCACAGCATCTGGACCACGGCATTATGAAACAACGGAGGCACAAGTCCCAAGCAACTTCGTCCACGATCTCGTCCACCGCGTCCACAATGTCCATCACATTGCATGGTTCGCGCCAGGCACTGGGCCGAGACGCTCAGACCAGGTTCTCGGGGTTCAGGGGGTGGAGGTATTGGGGGACGAAGCGGCCGGCTTTGCGGATGAGTTCGTCGTCGAACCAGATCTCGCCGCCGCCGTGGGGGTCGGTCTGGACCATGCCCATCGTTCGGCTCAAAACCACGCCTCGGGCTCGGTGGCCAGAAATTCATCTTGCCCTCCGACGAGCAGCTTCTTGTGAGCCATCTCTCGTAATTTTACGAGCTATTGCTCGTAAAACAACGAGATGGTTTTCTTGATTTTCTGGGATCCTCGCTTAACTGTCCGCCTACACCAGATTCTCGGGATTCAGGGGGTGCAGGTACTCGGGGACGAAGCGGCCGGCTTTGCGGATGAGTTCGTCGTCGAACCAGATCTCGCCGCCGCCTTGGGGCTCGGTCTGGATCATGACCAGGTCCCAATGGTTCTTCGACCGGTTGCCGTTGTCGGCCTCGTCGTAGGCCTGGCCCAGGGCCAGGTGGATGGAGCCGGCGATCTTTTCGTCGAACAGGATGTCGCGCATCGCGCGGTTGATGTGCGGGTTGAACCCCAGGCTGAACTCGCCGATGTAACGCGCCCCCTCGTCGATGTCGAGAATCTCGTTCAACGCCTTGGTATCCGAAGCCGTCGCGTTCACGGCTTTGCCGTCCTGGAACTCCAGGCGGATGTTGTCGAACGGTTTGCCGTCGTGGATCGTGCCGGCGTTGAAGACGATCACGCCGTTGGCGCTGTCGCGCAGCGGGGCGGTGTAGCACTCGCCGTCGGGAATGTTGCGGTCGCCCACGCACGGGATGGCGGCCATGCCCTTGATCGAAAACGCCAGGTCGGTTTCGCCGGGGCCCACCAGCCGCACGCGATCGGTCCGCTCCATCCGCTCCTTCAGGATGTCCTCGGCTTTGGCCATGCGGGCGTAGTCGAGGGTGCAGACGTCGAAGAAGAAGTTTTCGAACTGTTCGGTGCTCATGCCGGCCAGCTGCGCCATCGACGGCGTCGGCCAGCGCAGCACGACCCACTTGGAATGCTTGACGCGCTGGTCGGTCACGGGCTTCATGGCCGAGCGGTAGGTCTTCATCCGCTCGTCGGGCACGTCGGACATCTCGGTGATGTTGTGGCCGCCGCGGACGGCGATGTAGCACTGACACTGCTTCATGAAGTCCAGGCCGCGCTGGGCGTAGAGTGCCATCTGCTCTTGGGTGGCGGTGGCGACGAACGAGCGCATGACCCGGGCCTGGTAGAGGTCGCAGAAGGGTACGCCGCCGGCCTCGGCGACGCGATCGATCAGCGCGCAGGCCATCTCGGCGGGGATATCGAAGGCGTCGATGAGCACGCGCTCTCCCGGCTGCACTTTGCACGAGTAGCTCACGAGCACGTCGGCGAGTTTCTTCATTCGGGGGTCCAGCACAAGCCATCTCCTTTCGTTGAGGCAACCGCAAACCAGGAACCGGGGGTCGGATTCCGGTCGCTCATCTTTCGGCTAATATTAGCACAAGCGAAAGGCAGATTGCACGGGGGCGGAAATCCCCGCTGGCGAAAAAAACTCCGCCGAACGATTCCGGGGCGTCTTGCCTGTCGATGTCTGCCCAACCTCCCCCCCGAGCGATCCGGCTCGGTCTCAGGCGGGCACCACTATTTTTGCGAGAATTCCGAAAGATCACTGGACAGATACGAACCCATTCGTATGATATACGAAGGTATTCGTTAATAAGCTGTGTCCCGCTGCGTCCCTCGGGGGAGGACGCGGCGGGGCGGGGGTCTCTGCCGGTCCTGCGGGGATGACGCCAACTTGCTTCCTCCGGTCCGGTAGATACAATAATGGCCGCCATGTCCGGCAAACGTGACAAACGCCAGGGCGCAGCCCGCCGCGAGCAGGCATCGCGACCGCCGATGCCTACCGAGGCCGAGTTGGCGATTCTGCGCGTGCTGTGGGACGTCGGGCCCGCAACCGTCCGGCAGGTCAACGAAACGATGAACCGCCGCCAGAACGTGGGCATGACCACGACGCTGAAGTTCATGCAGATCATGGTCGACAAGGGCCTGCTGATCCGCGACGACAGCGTGCGCCCGCAGATCTTCCGCCCGGCGTGTACGCAGGAACAAACCCAGCAGAGGCTCCTGGGCGACTTCCTCGAACGCACCTACGCCGGCTCGACCCGAACGCTGGTGCTCCAGGCCCTCGACGGGGCCGACCTCGACGCCGACCAACTGGCCGCCGTGGAAAAGCTGCTGGACAAGATCGACCCGGAGTCGCCATGACCGCCCCCGCCACAGCCATTGCAGGATTGCTGATCCACGCCCTGGGCTGGGCGCTGGTACACTCGCTCTGGCAGGGGGCGCTGATCGCCGCGGCCGCGGCGCTGGCTCTGCGACTGATCCCGCCGGTCCGCTCGCGGGCGCGATACGCTACTGCCTGCGCGGCGCTGCTGGCGATGGTGCTGCTGACGGCGGCGACGGCGTTGATCTGCGCCGCTCGTCCGGGCGCCCCGCAGGCGATGGTCCCGGCGCCGGCGGCGGGGCAGGCGTTTTCCGCCCAGGCGCCCGCGGCGGCACGGCCGGCGTGGCAGGCCCTGTTGGACGTTCAGGTCTGGCTGCCTCCGGCCTTGCCGTGGCTGGTGGCCGCATGGCTGGTTGGCACGGCGACCGGGGCGGCCAGGCGCGTCTGGGCCTGGCGCTTTGCCCGCAGCCTGGTGCGACGCGATGTCTGGCCCGTCAGCGAGTCGCTGGCCGCAACGGCCTCGGCGCTGGCTCGGCGCCTGGGCATTCGCCGCGCGGTTTGCGTGCTCGAGTCGGCGCGGGTGGCCGTGCCGGTCGTGATCGGCTGGCTGCGCCCGGTGGTGTTGCTGCCGCTGTCGGCGGTGACGGGATTGACCGCTGCCCAGCTCGAGGCGATTCTCGCCCACGAGCTGGCGCACATCGCCCGCTGCGACTACCTGGTGAACCTGGTGCAGGCGGCCGCCGAGACGCTGCTGTTCTACCATCCCGCGGCGTGGTGGCTGTCGCGGCAGATCCGCCGCCATCGCGAATATTGCTGCGACGACATTGCCGCCGCAGCGGCAGGGGCTACGACGTTCGCGCGGGCGCTGGCCGCCACGGCGAAGCTGGCGATGCCCTGTCGGCCAGTGCAAGCGGCAGTGGCCGCCGACGGGGGCGGAACGTTCTTTTATCGCGTGCGGCGGCTGGTCAGCCCGCAGGTACACTCTGCCGCCGCGGCCGGCGACCTGCTGGGCTTGGCGCTGCTGGCAGCCATTATCCTCTCCGGTAGCGTGGCGATGGCCAGCTACATGCCCCGCCAGGCGCGGCTGCCCGACGTGACGGACAAGCTCAAGCCCGCCGCCGCAGCCCTGCCGGCAGCGCCAGCGCAACCGCCGGCCAAGCCGGTTCCGCCGCTGCTGCGGCAACAGCCACCGCTGGTCCAGGCGCCGAATCTGCAACCCGTCGCGCCCGTCGTCCCGGCTGTCCGCGCCGTCGCGCTGCCGGGTCAGCCGGCGCCAGCTCCCATGCGGGTCAAGACCGGCGACCGGTTTACCTATCGCCAGGATGGAAGCCTCACCGGCGCGAAAGTGAATGTGCTGGTTATAAGCACCTTTGGCAACCAGGTGACGCTGGACGTGCAATACGATCAGCCCGGCGGCAGCAGACGGCAAATTGTGACGGTCGATCAGTCGGCCATTCCCTCGGTGGTGGCCACCGCCGGGCAGGGCAGTCTCTCCACGGTCGGCCCGGCCGCGGCGCTGTCGCCTTCGGTCAGCACGCAGGTCCAGCCGGCGCAGTGGACGGGTACACTCAACGGCGTCACCACGCGTAACCACCTCACCAACACCGCCCTGACGGTAACCCCGCGCCCAATCGGGCTTCCGCAAATCTCCGTCCAACCCGGCCTGGCCAACCCCGCCGGCACGCGCTGGGTGCCCTCCCCGTAAATTGGGGACGGGCGAGCTCGGGTGCCACGCACAACTCCGTTGTGCGTGTCCCTGAACTCAGACCGTCGCAACCTCTCCCGCAACGTTCGGGGATCGTGGCTCTCCGGCCTTTGGCCTGCGCGCCACGGCACCCGCAGAATCTTGGTCTGCGTCCTCCTGCGACCTCAGCGGCTAACGTTTCCCGCCATCCGGCGGCCGATCGCTTTTAGCTGGTCGACGAACGCGGCGGGGATGAGGCCGGATTTTTCGATGGGGACGTCCCAGGTCATCACGCCGCCGCGGCCGGCGATGTACGCGGTGTAGGCGGCCGCCAGATCGTCGGGGAATCGCGGCGCCGCCCCGCCGCACCACGTGCTGCCCAGGTAGCTCAGCAGATGGTAGCGGGCCTTGTGGCCGTCCTTCTCGACCCACGCGCCGTCACACTGCGGCAGGGCGTCGGCCACCTCGCCGCAGGTGAAGTCTTCGTGGCTCGTGTAGTGAATCACCGGCAGCTTCACGCCGGGGTTGAACGCCACGATCGCGTCGGGGTTGCCCGCCCGCAGTGCGGCCGCAAACGTCTCGAAGTTCGGCGGCTGATTTTCCGGGTACCGCACGTGGGCATGGTACGCGCCGTCGACCCACCAGCCGCGCACCTTCGTGCCCCATCGCAGCGACCACTCGCGATTGACATTTTCCCAGTTGGTCTGGAACTCGACGTTGCGGCTGGCGTCCCAGTCGAAGTTGCCGCCGGGGTCGTTCCAGTGGCGGTCGAGCTTGAGGCCTTTGCGGGCCTCGAAGTCGCCCCAGGACCCGTCGCCGGTGGTGTAGACCAGCAGCTCGATCCCGCGGCCGTGCAGGGCGTCGTAGAGGTCGCTGACCAGGTCGCGCCGCGAGCACTTGCTGGGCGTCAGACCGGTCAGGGCGTCGTACGTCGCGTTGGGGGCGCAGTAATGCCCCGAGCCCTGCCCGACGGTGATGAAGAAGTAGCGCGCAGCCGCCGCCTCAAGCTGCTCGGCCAGCCCCGCCACATCGAACGCGTCGACCTGGCGGTTCCACTGGTCTGCCGTCGTCCCGATGCCATGCGTCGAAGGCGGGCTGCCCAGATAATGACAGAACACGCCCCACCCGCACTGCGCAAACCAAGCCGTCTTGTCGGTCATGAAGAACTCCTTCAGCCCTTATGGAAGCACAAAACACGCAAAAGAAAAAGGTTCATCCGGGAATAACGAGGAGGCTAAGAACAAACCGAGGACGAGGACGAGAAGAAGATACGCCCCATCCCCGTCTTTATTTTAATCCTCTTAATCGTTTCCCAATCCCGTCAATCCCGCACTCCCCGTCTTAAGCGATGGGATGTGCATATTTCTGACCACTGGTCACAGATTACTCAGCGCTGTTGCGGATTTTGCTTTTGACGCCTGCGCGGCGCGGGGGTATATTCCGACGCGTTGAGTCTCCCGCTGCATGGATGCGTGGTGAGCGGGGCAAGGAGCGGCCTGTCTGAGACCGGACGCCGGATGTGCGGCGTCAATCCCGTGGATACACCGATGTGCTGTCACTGCGCGTAGAAAGGCGTTGATTCAATGGCCGGCGTGGAATCATCCCTGTGGCAGAAAATCATTCAGCAAGTCGTTGCCTCCGGCGGCAACATCATCCGCCCCTGGTTCACCGCCCTGGAGCCCATCAGCCTCGAGTACGGGTTGCTGGAGATCCTCGTCCCCGGCCGCAAGGAACAGGAATACTGCCGCAAGCATGCCACGCGGATGTTCAACGAGGCGGCCCAGGCGGCGACGGGGCGGCTGGTGAGCGTGTGCTTTCTGACGTCGGCGGAAGAGGCCAACGGCGTCGCGGGCGACGAGGCGCCGGCGGCGGGCGAGGGCGAGTTCGAGACCGAGCCGGCGGCATTTTCGCTCAATCCGCGGTACACCTTCGGCGACTTCGTGATCGGCCCGTGCAACCGCCTGGCGCACGCGGCGTGCGTGGCGATCAGCGAGTCGCCGGGCAAGACGTACAACCCGCTGTTCCTGCACGGCTCGGTGGGGCTGGGCAAGACGCACCTGCTCCAGGCCGCCTGCGGCAAGGTGCAGCTCGATAACCCCCAAGCCCAGATCATGGTGCTGTCCTGCGAGACGTTCGTGAACCACTTCATCAACGCCGTCGAGAAGGGCCAGCTCCACGAGTTCCGCTACCGCTACCGCCACGCCGACGTGCTGGCCATCGACGACATCCAGTTCCTCTCCGACCACGAGCAGACGCAGGAAGAGTTCTTCCACACCTTCAACACGCTCTACCAGAGCCAGAAGCAGATCATTCTGACCAGCGACCGCGGCCCGGGCGAGATTCCCGCCCTGCAGAGCCGCCTGGTCAGCCGCTTCAACTGGGGCCTGGTCGCCCGCATCGACCGCCCGTGCTACGAAACGCGCGTGGCGATCGTCCACAAGAAGTCGCGCCTGCGCAGCATCGAACTGCCCGAAGACGTCACGTGCTTCATCGCCGCGACCATCGACTCCAACACCCGCGAGCTCGAAGGCGCCATCGCCAAAGTCGCCATGCTCGCCAAGGTCGCCGACCGGCCCATCGACCTGGCGGTGGCCGAAGAGGCCCTGGGCGCCGCCCCCGTCCCCACCCGGCGCGAGGTGACGGTCGAGGATATCCTCACGGCCGTCACGTCACGCTTCAACGTGCGCCTGGCGGACCTGCAGAGCAAGAAGCGGTCGCGTTCGATCGCGTTTCCGCGGCAGATCTGCATGTTCCTGGCTCGTAACCTGACGCGGCACAGCCTGGAAGAGATCGGCGGCTACTTCGGCGGCCGCGACCACACGACGGTGCTGCACGCCCACCGCACGATCGAAGGGGTCGCCCACAGCGACCCGCAGTTCCAGGCGACCCTCGAGGCGATCTCAAAGGAGATCCAGGCCAAGGCGTGAAGACGGAGATGGGATTTACCACAGAAGCACAGAGGGGGATGAGACAGGGACGGGGACGGGGACGGGGACGGGGAGGGGGAGTGCGGGATTGGGACGGGATTGAGAGGATTAAGAGGATTAAAACAAAGATCGGAACGGGGAGAAGCTTCTTTCATCCTCGTCCGTAGGTCTTTTCACTCCGATCCTCTCTGCGGTCTCTGCGCTCTCGGCGGTGAAATGATCCGGCAAATCCGCTCGGCGCGAATTCAGACACAAATCATTGCCGACATCGCATCGCGGGTCTATCATCTGCGCGGTCAATTACCCTTTGCCGGATCGGCTTCTCATCGAACATACAAGGAGTGCAGCCATGACGGGACACCAGACTTTCACGAGATGGGCACTGGCGACAAGTGTTGTTTTGGCTTCGGCTGTCGCGGCCTGGGCGGCCCCGCCGTCCAACTACAACAAGAACGACGCGGTGTTCAAGGCCGGAAAGCTCGAAAAGGGCGCCGAAGCCCTCTTCACCCAGTACAACCACTTCAAAGAGCAGGGCACGCTGGAGAAATCCTCCAATGGCACGGTGCGCCATATCGAGGTCACGTCAGCGATGGCCGGCCAACTGCGCAACGTCATCGACGCGTATTTCCAGGCCGTGGAGGACGGCTGGCCCGAGAGCGACCCGCAGCTTGTCGAGGTCAAGGCCAAGGTCGAGGCCATGCGCAAGAAGATGGAGGCCTGCGGCATGTGGATGAGCTTCGCCTTCGGCGAAAAGCCGATGCCCGAAGGGCGCAGCCTCGACAACCTGCGCGACCGCGCATGGTATGCGACGATCCTGGTCAAAGGCGGCGAGGTGGATAAAGGCGTCGAGCAGTTCAAGGACATCGACGTCGACATCGAGCGCATGCACAAGGCCGTCGAACGCGCCCTCGACCAGGGCGACACCAAACGCGTCACCGTCAAGCTCAAGGAGCACCCGGCGTACCTGCGCACCATCGCCGAGATCGAGCGGTTCAAGAAAGAGGCCGCCCCCGCCATGACCAAGGTGACGGCGGGGCGCGACAACGTCGACAAGGACGCCAAGACGATTCTCGACCTGCGGGCGAAGTTTGAAGAGCCGTTCCGACAGGTCGCCGACATCCTCACGGCGCGCCAAAGCGACGAACGGGCGAAGCAATACGAGCAATTCCTGCCCAAACTCAAGACCCTCGAGACGGATGCGGCCGCCGCCAAGACCTTCCTCAAGGACTTCAGCGCCAAGTACGGCAGCAACTCGATGGACATCGACAACACCATGGCCAAGCTGCTCAACGCCCCGCTGAAATACGACCGCGACCCGGGCACCGCCTACCGGGACCTGGACGAAGGGTTCAAGAAGATGGACGAGGTTCGCCCGGCGGTGGCCAAGGTGCTGCTGGAAGAAGCCCAGGACGCCATCAAGAACTTCCGCCAGTACAACGAGCAGAAGCAGGAGGCGTTCTTCGCCCTGCAGAAGCAGCGCCTCGAGCTGGCGGCGGGGTACGACCCGGCCAACGCGGCGCTGGCTGACACGCTCAAGAACCTCGACGCCACCCGCAAGGGGATTATCGACAAGATCAACAAGGAGATCGACGCCGAGCAGTGGGATCCCAAGCCCTCGAAGAAGTTTCAGGGTCCCGGCAGCGCCGACGCCCTGGCCGACAGCGCCATCGCGTGGTTCAAAAACAGCGAGTGGATGAACCAGTACTCGCTGGTGGCCCTGAGGGTCGCCGGCGACTGGCATGCGGCCGAGAAGAACGCCCTGGGCATGCAGATCAACTGGGGTCTGCCGGTGGAGGTGGCGTTGTACTCGCACGAAGACCGCAAGGCCGGGCGCGACGTGGTCAAGTCGTTCTGGATGTCGATGTACACGCACGACCTCAAGCAAGGTCCGCCGTGGAAGATCGCGGCAGTGGGCGATAATCGCTGGATGCGCAGCGGAGCGTTCAAGGGCGCGGCGCTGACAGACCTGAGCAGCGTCGTCGCCGGCAGCACGGGCGGCAGGGCGGGCACGGCCGGCTCGAACGCCCCGTTCATCCTGTTCCGCCTGGTTCTGAGCCTGGCGCTGATCTCCCTGGGCGTTTTGGTGGCCACGCCGCTGATCGTCCGATACGTACCGGCCGCGGCAAGCCTGCTGGGCAAGCTGGCCGCACACAAGGCCGTCCTGGGCGTGGTGGCTTTGGCTGCCGGAGTCGTGCTGCTGCTGTGGAACCTGGTGCGGCTGCGCCCGCATGCGGACCTGCTGCCGCAGGCGCTGGCGATCGTGACGGGCCTGGTCCTGGCGGCCGAGTTCCTGGCTACCAAGCGCCTGGCCGGCGCCGAGAACCTGCTCATCCGCCACCAGGGGACGATCAAGACCCTGGAGAAGTACCAAATGCCCCTGGGCGCCGCATGCATCGTTCTGGGTCTGATGCACCTGCTCTTCGCGGGGGCGGCCCTGCTGTAGGAACAAGCCGGGGGGAAAAGTCGCGGCGGAGGCACTAAATGAAGAAGTAATTCGTTGTCTGAATTACTTCTTCATTTGGTGCCCGTGTACTCTCCCCAGCGCAAGTATTCATCAAAGCCACACAACGGCTTTGATAAATACCTGGTGCCTTTGCCGCGGCTTTTTCCCCGGAGGCGTCGCAAGTGTTGGCCTTCAGGAGCGTCGTTGGGTATGCTATAGGGCATGACGCGGGCACGACAGGATGCAGGAGGGAGATCGTTTTGGCGCGATCCGCGCGTTGAGACGTTTGTACACCTGATGGTATTGCTGGCGGTCTGCCTGCCGCTGTTCTTCACCGCGATTAACTCGCTGCCCCTGCTGGACCCTGACGAACCGCGATGCGCCATCGTCGTGCGCAACATGATCCGCAGCGGCAACTGGTGGGTGCCGATGCTCGACGGCGGGATCTACTACGACAAGCCTGCCCCGTACTTCTGGCTCGTCGGCGCCGCCGAGATCCTCACCGGCAGCGGCGAGCTGGCCGGGCGGGGCGTCTCGGCGCTGTCGGCCCTGCTGGCGGTGGTGGTGACCTGGCGCCTGGGGCGGCGGATCTTCGGCCCCCAGGCCGGTCTGCTGGGGGCGATCATGCTCGCCTCGAGCGGGATGTTCCTCTTCGTGGCGCGCTGGTATCGGATGGACATGCCCTTTACGGCGGCCATGTGGGCGGCGTTGTGGTTCTTCTGGCGCGGCGAGGACCAGCGTCTCAAAGGCCAGGGCAGCGGATGGGGGGGGTGGCTGGGCTTCTATATCTGCTGCGGCGTGGCGTGCCTGTTCAAAGGAATTGCGGGGCTGGGGATTCCGGGCATCGTCGTGGGGGGCTACCTGCTGCTGTCGGGCCGCCCTCGCCGGCTGTTCGAGGTCTTCCACGTGCGCGGGCTGCTGGGATTTTCGCTTGTCGCCTTGCCGTTCTACATCAGCGTGTGCTGGTCGGTGCCGCAGTATGCCCAGCAGTTTTTCGGTCAGCACACCTTGGCGCGGTTTGGTGCGCAGACCTTCGGCGGCGCCGAAGAACACGGCTTTCCGGGCGTGACGTACATTGCGATTCTGCTGGGCGGGCTGCTGCCCTGGACGACGTACCTGCCCGGGGCGTACATCCGGATGTTCCCGCGGCGGTGGAGGCTTCGCAACGCCTCGCCGGCGGTTATGTTTCTATGGCTGGCGGCCCTGCTGCCGCTGATCTTCTTCATGTTCAGCAAGACCAAGCTGCCGGTCTACATCCTGCCGGTCTTGGCACCGCTGACGATCCTGATGGGCGCCCTGGCCGTGCAATGGGTCCAGTCCAGCCAGCGCGACGGCATGCTCAAGCACGGCGCCATCTCCATGATGATCACCGTCGGCGGTTTTGTGATCCTGCTGGCCGTGCTGGAGCGATTGCTGGGCATCCTCTCGCCGGCGATTATTCTTCCGGCGGTTGTGGCCGCCGCGGTCATCGCCGCGATGATCGTCGCCCTGGTCCGCAATCGTCGCGGGTGGGTCCTGATCCTGTCGGTGGCCGGCGTGATGGCCTCGTTCCTGTATCTGATCATCCACATCGCTCCTGCCGGCTACAACAAGAAGAGCATGCGGCAACTGGCCCGGCTGATCGATCCGGCCGAGGCCAAGATCGCCAGGTACTATTACTGGTCCGACGAGAACCGCTCGTTCGAGTACTATGCCGACCCCGGTTTTATCGAGCAGTTGAAAACATCCCCCGAACACCAGGCGCGGCGAAAAGCCATCGCCGCGGCTGCCTTGCAGTCCGACGCGCCGGTGTACTTCTTCGTCACCGGCAAAGAGGCCCTCATGCAGTTGCACGCCGCCGGACGCGTCAGGGAGCTCGGGCACATCGGCCGGCGCTGGCTGGTGACCAATCACCGCCAGAATCAGGCCCCTCCGGCGGATACGCAGCCGGCATCGCAGCGGGCATCTGCGCCGGCTTCGGCGCAGGGGGGGCACACGTCAGGCAAGGAACTCGCGCCCGAAACTCAACCCATGAGCAAAGAAGGCCTCAATATTCTCGATTGGCGTCTCCGGCATGACGCTGCTGGTCGATGACAGCACGAACCCGCGTCCCTTGCCCGCCAGCGTGAACGACCGCTCGACGCTGCGGCGCACGTCCTCGACGCTGCCGTGGGGAAACGTGCTGGTGACCGAGACGCAGCCCAGGATAATCAGCGGGCGCCCGGCGCGGCTGTTGAGGGCGACCATCTGCGAATAGTCGACGCCGTGCTCTTCCTCGAACCCCTGCAGCCCCGCCACGCCCAGGTCCAGTATGTCCTCGAGGATCGGCATGATGTTTCCGTCGCAGTGCCAGATGATGCCCACGCCGGCCTCGATCAGCGGCTCGATGCACCACTTGAGCTGCGGGAAGTACCACTGGCGCAGCAGCGCCGGCGAGGCGATGGGGCCCTTGCCCGAGCAGATGTCCTGCCCGCTGTAAACGAACGGCGCGATGCCATGCTTGGCCACCGCCAGGGCGATGGCCTGGTTCCAGAGCCGCCCCTGCAGCGCCGTGTGATGCCAGTACCGCCCCATCGCCTCGGGGTAGTCCAGCATCGCCATGAGGTAGTTCTCATAGCCCCAGCGGTTGTAGCCGCCCATGAAGTCCGCCTGACCGAACCAGTCGATGAACAGCGTCTCGTCGTGGGCCCGCGCCATGTGGTCGTTGTTGGCCCTGGCGTAATCGGCCGCGGACTTCTCGATGTTGAACTCGCGGATGACCTGCTCGTCGTCGGGCAGGCGTTCGATCGCCGCCAGGACGCCCTCGGGTCCGCTGACGCCCTCCCAGCCGCCGCTCTGAGGCTCGTGGGCCATGTGGCCCAGCTCGATGTTGCGCTGGCCCTCGCCGGGCAGGTAGTACTGCGGCACCAGGTTGATCCCGGCGTAGCGAAGATAATCGTAGAACGCGTTTTCGCTATCGGCCCAGTAGTCGCGACCGGCGGCCTTGCTGAGATACTTCGAGTGCGTCATCCAGCAGTAGTTGATGCAGGGTTCTTTGACATCCTGCTGCATCAGCGTCGCCAGGGCGATTTCGCGGCCTTTCATGGTTTCCTCGTGTCGCGGGCGTCTCGCCCGCGCGTGGCGAGGGCATCTTGCCCTCGCTCCCCGGACAATTCATTATTTCTGAGTACGGGACATCTGCGAAGCGTTCACTACTGCAGCCTCTTCTACTCGAAGCGTTGCTCTTGCACGAATGTCGTCGCTGGCGGCGCCGACGAGAATGTCGTACAGTCCGCTCTCGACGACCCACCCGCCCTCGTCGCCGGCTCGCTCATCCCACCACGCCAGATCGTCCACCGCCAGCGGGAGGTCGACCTTGACGGTGCGGCCGGCCTTGATCGCCACGCGCTTGAAGCCCTTGAGCTGCTTGATCGGCTGGGGCGCCCGCGAGCGGCGGTTATGCACGTAAAGCTGCACCACCTCCTCGCCGTCGCGCGAGCCGGTGTTGGTCACGCTCACGCTGACGATGACGCGCCCGCCCGGCGAGGCGCTGCCGCGGCTCAGCGCCGCCGGCGAGTACTTGAACGTCGTGTAGCTCAGCCCGTGCCCGAAGGCGTAGAGCGGCTCCTGGCGCAGGAACATGTACGTGCGGCCGCGGGCGATGTCGTAGTTGTTGAACGGCGGCAGTTGTCCGGTGCTCTTGTAGAACGTCATCGGCAGCCGCCCGGCCGGGTTGTAGCGGCCCCAGAGCACGTCGGCGATGGCGCGTCCGGCCTGCTCGCCGGGGAACCACGCCTCGAGCACGGCCGGGCAGTGCGCGTCGACCCAGTTGATCGCCAGCGGTTCGCTGTTGACCAGCACCACGATCGTCCGCGGGTTCACCCGCGCCACGCGGCGGATGAACTTCTCCTGCTCGGCGGGCAGGTTCAGCGAGAACTTGTCTTTGCCCTCGCCGGCGTACTGCACGTTGGTGCCCAGCACGGCGATGACCACGTCGGCCTGCGCCGCCGCGGCCAGGTATGGGTCGTTGCGGCGTGCCATGGCGCCCGCCGGCGGCAGCCATTCGAGCTTCACCGCGGCTGTCACGCCCTCTTCGATGCGCTTGTCCGGCAGGTCGCGATACTCCAGCACAACCGCCGCCTGGTGGCCGGCGGCGAAGGTTACCGCGGCTGCGTCGCGACCGGCTTGGCGCTTGTCCCAATTGTCGATGATCGTGCGGCCGTCGACGTGCAGCCGCACGCCGCCGCCGCAGGTGACGGCGAGTTGATACTTGCCCGCCGAGGGTGCAGTGAGGGTGCCGCTCCATCGGATCGACAGGGGGGTGCTGGCGAACATCGGGTCGGGCTGCTGGTCGGCGCGGTGGAACTCGATGCGGGCGTCGACCCGCCGCCCCGCGGGCTTGCCGCGCAGGTCGTGATTGTGGAAGTATTCCCCCGCCAGCCCCTGCTGCGTTTCGGCGCCGCCTGCGGGGCGCAGGTACATGTCCGGGATCACCATGAAGCCCTTGGCGTCGAGGCTCAGCCACGGCACGTGCGTGACCTTCACGTTCTTGCCTGCCGCGGCGACGATCCCCGCCAGCGGCGTGATGGGCTCGTTGATCGGTTCGCCGCTGTAATGATGATGCTTGTACGTCAGGCAGTTGGGCCCCATGACGGCGATGGACTTGATCTTCGTGTTATCCAGCGGTAGCAAGGGCGCCTTGTTGTGTGGCATGGGCGTCTCGCCCATGCTCTTGCTGTGTGGCATGGCCGTCTCGGCCATGCTCTTGGATGACAAGACTGGCGCATTCTTGAGCAGCACCATCGACTCGCGCGCGATCTTCAGCGCCAGCGCCTGGTGCTTGCGGCAGCCGATCACGTCCGGTTTGATCTTGTTGAAGGGCACGCTCTCCGGCTCGTCCAGCAGCCCCAGGCGCATCCGCCCCTGCAGGATCCGCCAGGCCGCCCGATCGATGTCGCGGCGGCTGACCATCCCGTCCGCCAGCGCCTGCGCCAGCGCCGGATAGCACAGGAAACCGCTGTCAAGTTCGAGCCCGGCCCTGAGGCACGCCGCGGCCGTCTGCTCGAGCGTGGCCGTGTAGTGGTGCCCCTTCATCACCAGCAGCGTCGAGTTCAAATCGCCCACCACGTAGCCGTCGAAGCCCCACTGCCAGCGCAGCACCTCGGTCAGCAGGAAGTGATTCGCCGAGCACGGGACGCCGTTGACGGCGTTGTACGCGGCCATCAGCGACTGCGCTCCTGCCGCCACGCACGCGCGGTACGCCGGCAGGTAGTACTCGCGCAGCCACCGCTGCGGGATGACCGCTTTGCAACTGAAGCGGTTGTGCTCTTCGTTGTTGGCGGTGTAGTGCTTGGGCGTGGCGACGGCCTTGATGTATTTCGCGTGGTCGCCCTGGAGACCGCGGACGAAGGCGCTGCCCATCAGCGACGTCAGCAGCGGGTCTTCGCCGTAGGTCTCGCCGGTGCGGCCCCAGCGCGGGTCGCGAACCATGTTCACCACCGGCGACCAGAACGTCAGCAGCCCGTTGTACTTTCCGCCGAAGTCCCCGCCGATCATCCGCCCGCGATTGCGATTGTGCCCCGCCCGCGCCTCGTCGCCGACAGCCGACGCCATCGCGCGGATCAACGCCGGATTGAACGTCGCCGCCAGCCCCGTCGGCCGCGGAAACACCGTAAACCGCCCCGGCCGCACCACCCCATGCAACGCCTCGTTGCCATGGTTGTAAGGCCGTATCCCCAGCCGCGCGATCCCCGGCGCCGTCTCCGACAGCAGCGAGATCTTCTCATCCACCGTCAACCGGACGATCAAATCATCCAGCCGCCACTCAGACGGCAAGTCCGGATTCTTGTACGCAGGCACATGTTTCTTCGCGGCCATAGGGGGTTCCTCTGCGCTTTGGCGCGTGAGCGAAGATACTACCGCGCGGCCGCGATTCATGCGACACAGAGACGCAGAGAAAACAGAAGAATGAGTGAGTTGCATGCCGTGGCAGTAAGATCAACGTTACCCTATTCTAATCAAATCGCTCGTGTCGTAAGATTCATGCATGGCACATCACATCCAGGCGATCATTGGAAGCCAGCAACTCCTCAAAGTGCTTGAGGAGAAATATACACATGCCAAAGTTGTGAAACTTGCCAATGGCTTTGCGATGGTGCCGATGCTTGGCGACCTCCACGATGAGATGGGTGTTGATGACGCAGTCGAGCATGATTCTCGGTTTATGCTGCTCTCCTCTCACGTCTGGAAAGTCCTGCAGGATATGTCTCTCATGGACCCGGTTGCTTACATCGAGACCGAGTACTTCGGCGGCACGGGAACACAAAGTGCCGTTGCTTGGAAGTCGGGAAAGGTTGCCTATGGGCCCGAAGTATCAGAAGACATTGGGCCTATCAATAAGGGACTGGCCATTTTGGGCATAGTACGAACTGAAACGAGGGATGAATTCCAAACCATTGGCCTACAGTGGTTTCGCCAGATGGATGAGTTCTACGAATTCGACAGCGAAGTTTTTCAAGAGAATTACGTCGAACGAATGTTTTCCAGGTATCCACAGGTACCTGCGGTATCTTCCCGAAGGCCCTGGTGGAAGAGAATGCTGGGAATGTAATAACCTTTGGCGCCAGCCAGTCGCCGCGGAGTCGATATGTATTGCCCTAAATGTGGGCGAGTGATGACATGCAACGAAGGTATGTTGACCTGTGAAAAAGGCAACATGCCGCTTAGCCGGCACTTTCAGAGACTCCTGCAGGAGAACTATCCAGTTCAGCAAACCAAAACCAGTGACGTAACTGGTGCGGTCGCTTCCCGGGTCTACTGCCCTGGCTGCGGTATCCCCCTGGATAAGGATCATGCATGCCCAAGCTGTGGCAAGGCCCTACCTTTTAAGCTGTTCTATCAGCTTATTGAGCTTCATCCGCATCTTACCGAAGACGGTCAAGGTTGGATTTGACGTGCTGACGGAGAATGATTTTATGGCAAAGACTATCGTGCTCAAGCCGGTCGAGATGACGGCGGATGTCATGCAGATGCTGGAGGATCGTAAGCTCATCATCCGGCTTGCGCCGGGGCGGCATGAATTGGCGGCCGGGGCGGGGGAGACTTTGGGCGAGTCGATCTATGAGGCCGCGGAGTCGCTGGGGCCTCACAAGCTGATTGCGGTGACGGTGAACCGTGAGACTCTGGCGGCGTTTGGGACGCATGTCGATAACGAAGAGTTTCTTATGCTGGGGGATAACAACTGGCGGGCGATGTATCTGGTCGTCGCGCTGTGCATGCGCGAGGAGCTGGCGGCCAAGATCGCGGCGGGGCGGCTGACAGCGGCCGACTTTGTGTGCCTGAAGGTTCGGTACAACGACCCGCAGGCGAGCTTCTTCACCATGCTCAAGGACGTGCCCCACGGCGAGTGCATCGCGCCTGGCGAGGGCA
Source organism: Planctomycetaceae bacterium (assembly GCA_039680605.1). Classification (NCBI taxonomy): domain Bacteria; kingdom Pseudomonadati; phylum Planctomycetota; class Planctomycetia; order Planctomycetales; family Planctomycetaceae; species Planctomycetaceae bacterium. The sequence continues at coordinate 270,281 of JBDKTA010000004.1, forward strand.
AAGGGGCGTCGTTCTACGTGACCGAGTCGCGGGATATGGGGATCGACCTGACGGACTTTGGCCCTTACGAGATCAAAGTGCTTGATGGCGGCCGGACAGCCTGAATCCAAAGCGCCACTTGCTTCTCTGCGGCCTCTGCAATGCTAACCGTCCATTTCTTATTTTCCCGCGAAGATTATTTCATGCGGCTAGCCCGGATATTTCACCGCGGAGATCGCAGAGGCCGCAGAGGTATTTTGAGCGAAAAGACTTACAGAAGACTAGCGAAGCGGGGCGCATGGACAGTCTGTTTTTCAGATTAACGCCGACGGCGACGTTAGATGGTCTTGTTTTGAGCCATTTGCTTCTCTGCGTACTCTGCGATCTCTGCGGTTCATGCAGTTTACGGGCTTTCAATACCGCCACGGGCGGATCAGGACGTACCAGACCCACGACATGCCGGTGACGCCGTAGAGCACCCAGTTGGTGACCAGCCAGACGGTGGCGCCGACGAGCTCGCCGGCGATGACGCCGATCATGATGATCTTGGTCTTCTGATACGCCGGTCCGCCGCCGAATCGCATGACGCCGGTCTTGATGATCCACCCCAGCAGGCACGAGGCGCTGAGCAATTGCAACTGACCGACCCCCAGGCCCAGCAGCAGGACCGGATGCAGCGGCCACCACGGGAACTTCAGCCGCATCTGCCCCAGCACCAGCAGCCCCACGGCGCCAAAGATCATCGCGGCGATGAATTTCGGATGCGGCTGCATCGTGGCCACGCGCTGCAACGGCGAGAGCAGTTCTGAATCGGAGAGTTGACCGGTGGGTCTGAGGTTCTTGATGGCGGTCTGGGCGTTGACAAAGGCCGATGCCACGGCGGGATTCTCCCCGGCTTTGCTCGAGCCGAAGTTGTAGTCGGCCCAGAGGCCCACCACGATCACCGCCACCAGGGCCAGCACGTACGCCCCGGTCATGGAGGCTCCCGACCTGGCGGGGGTGAGCCCCTGCCTCTCGCCGATCTTCAGGGCGTTGATGGCGTAGGGGATGACGCACTCGATGGGGTTGGCGATCAGCACCACGCTGATCAGCCCGATCAACGCCAGCGACGAGGGTCCCACCGCCGCCAGACCGAACATGCCCACCACCACGCCCGACACCGCCCACAAGGGAGTGTAGATGAAGATGCCGCACTCGGCGTTCATCCGCGCCATCACGATGAACAGCAGCCCCACCAGCACCAGCACCACCACCGCCAGCGGCCAGGCCAGACCCAGTCGCACGAAGATATACCCCAGCGCGGCGGCCGCCAGAAGACCCAGGCGGCAGGCCCAGACGGCGTAGCGGGGCACTTCGCCATGGCGGCGCCAGACAGCGCTGCGGGCGACGAGCAGATAGTATCGCCGCCCGACGTACGCGATCAGCAGCCCGTAGCCCAGGAACGCGCCGAAGTTCTGCCACGGCAGCAGCCCGCCGACGTTGGAGTCGCCGGCGAAACTCACCCCCGCCTGCGCCAGCAGGAACAGCACCACCACGCTGACGAGGTTCAGCAGCCCCAGGCTCAGACCGATGTCGCTGCCCAGGAAGAACGTGATCGCCACCACCGCCGGTATGATCGACAGGTAGTACAGGTAATTCGCGCTGGGGGTCTTGAGCAAAGCCGGAAGGACGTTGCAGAATCCCGAAACATCCAGCCCCAGGTCGAAGTTCGGCACGCGCGTGGTGTATTGCTGGGCCCCGTGCATCACCCGCATCAGCGTCAGCAGCAGGAACGGAATCCAGAACAGGGAGCTGCTGAAGACGCCCCCCAGCGCGCGGCCGGGGCGGTCGGTCAGGATCGTGTCGGCGAACTCGGCGATCGGGTAGCGCAGACGCTCGGAATATGCCCACTGGCGATGCACCACCATGGCCATGCAGATGGCGACGATCGCCAGAAGAATCGTCATCCCGCCCCAGGATGCCACCGGACCTTTCCAAAGCCGCCAGGGAACCTGCCCCAGGCTTATCGGCCGATCCTTTTGATCAAAGCCGTCGGCCCAGTACAGCAGGGCGGGGTCTTTTTCGGAAACATCCACCATCAGCACATCGGGCACGTAGTCGAGCACGTGGGTGTTCTTGAAGGCCACGTCTCGTGTGGCCAGCGCCCGGGGCATGATCAGGCTCTGTGTCCAGTTGATCATCAGCCCGTCGCTGGGCAGGCTGCAGGCCACCAGCGACATCCCCAGCACCAGCGCCACCTCGCGCCCGCTCAACCGCCACGACGGGCGGATCAGGTGCAGCAGCGGATTGCCCGCCACCAGGCCCACAAACAGCAGCCCGAACAGGAAAACCGGAAAATGCCCCACCGGGATCTTGCCAATGGCCAACAGCCCGCAGAGATAGCCTCCGCAGGCGATGGCAACGGCGGCCACGAGACCGAGGATGATTGCACGCAGCGTCATGATGGCGTCTTGGGGCGGGTCCTCTCGTGGTGTCTATGATCGCATGGCGGTTGTGCGCGATCTTATGGTCGGGGATCAAAGCGGCAAGGTCAAGCACTATTGTTGGGTTCTGGAATTAGCCGCTGAGGTCGCTGAGGACGCTGAGGCCGGAGAGAGACGGGGAGCTGCGGAGAAGGAGAAGACAGCCACGATGGGGCAGAGCGGCCGTCAGATCGGGGATCCTGGCTCTCCGGGCCGCCACCCGGGTGGCACGCACAACTCCGTTGTGCGTGTCCCTGACGCCAAAGCCGAAACTCCCACCGCGAGATCAGGGATCGTGGCTCTCCGGGCCTTCGGCCCTGCGCGCCACGGCACCTGGGCTGCTTACTTGTGCGAAGGCCTGTCTTTCCCGCTCCTCTTTGCCCGCTCTCTCCCGGTCTCCTTCCCCGTCTGTCTTCTTCCTCAGCGTCCTCAACGTCCTCAGCGGCTATTATTTTCCCCGTGCAAAAAAAACGTGCGGCAGGATTCCGGCAAAGATCCTGCCGCACGCGTGGTTTACTTCGAACGTTGCACGGGCGAGACGCCCGTGCTACTTGGCCAGCGCCTTGCCTTGGGCGGCCCAGATCAGGCCCTTGATCGTCATCGCATGGACCTGCGGGAACTTGCCGAACTCGGCGTCGCAGTGGCCCAGGGCGGTGTAGAACACCCGGCCCTTGCCCCAGCTCTTGGTCCACATGACCGGGTGGATGATCTTGTGGCCGTCATAGTTGTAGATCGTGTTGGCCAGGACGTTGATGCCCGGGTCGACGATCATGTAGTACTGCTCGGACTCGTACTCGAACGCCGTCGGGGCGCCCTGGGTGATGGGGTGCTGCGTGTCGGTCAGGAAGACCTCGTACTTGCCGACATGCGGGTGGCCGACGAACTGTCCGCCGATCATCCACTGGTATTCCAGGTTGCCGCGGAAGGCGTCGCCGGCGCCGCCATGCAGGCCCGCCACGCCCGTGCCCGCGCGGACGGCCGCGTTCAGGCTGCCCCATTGCTCGCCGCTCATCTGGCCCATGGTCCAGATCGGGACCACCACGTCCATCGAGGCGACCTTGGCCGGGTCGTTCAACGCGTCGAGCGTGTCGTGCCGCTCAACCTGGAAACCGGCGGCCTTGAGTTCCTTTTCCACGATTTCCGACACCGGCTTAGGAGTGTGTCCGTCCCAACCGCCGTAAACGATCAGAGCTTTCATCTTTGTATCTTCCTTTATCGCATGGCCCGTTCACAGACGGGCTCTTTGTTCAAAAACCAGATCCTCGATCCTCGGTCCCAGATCCTGGGGTCCTTGATCCGAGATCCTCCGCCCCAACAAGGCGTGGCGTCATGCCCCTAGGATCGAGGATCTAGGATCTAGGATCTTCTTCTATCTGTTAATAGCAGTTCCGCCTTTGCTTGCCGCCTTCGCCGTCGCGGCCGCCACGGCTTCGTGCGTGGCTGGGTCCATCATCTCCGGGAGCAACTGGCCGGGAGGCACCAACGCCATCAGGGCCTCGGCGGCGGCGATCAGCATTTCCAGGGTGAAGATCTTCGCGCCGGCTTCCAGGGCGCCGCGGAAGAGGCCCGGGTACGCCAGGGCGTTGTTCATCATGCGGCCGTCGGCGTAGAGCGCCGCTCCGGCGGCCAGGGCATCGGGGCGGGAGATCTCGCTGACGGGGTTGGCCAGCGGGAAGATCAGCGGCCGCGGCGCCATCGAGCGGACCATGTCCTGCGTGACGATGTTGGGCTGGCTGACGCCGATGAACAGCTCGCGCCCCTTGAGGGCGTCGGCGAGGGCGCCCTTGATCTTGCTCTTGTTGGTGCGGCGGGCGAGGGCTTTCTTCTCTTCGTTGAGGTCGCCGCGAGATTCTTCGACGATCCCGCGGCTGTCGACGAGCACCACGTCGGCGATTCCGCAGTGGACCAGCAAGTCGGCGATCGCCGTGCCGGCCGCCCCCGCTCCGCTGATCGCGCAGCTCAGGTCGCCCATCTTCTTGCCCATCTGCTTAAGGGCGCTGAACAACCCAGCCAGCACGATGGTGGCCGTGCCGTGCTGGTCGTCGTGCATCACGGGGATGTCGAGGCGCCGGTCGAGCTCGCGCGTGATGGCGAAGCACTCGGGCGCCTTGACGTCTTCGACCTGGATGGCGCCGTACGAGCCGGCGATGGTCTCCATCACGTGGATGAAGTCGTCGCTGTCGCGCGTGTTGATGAGCACCGCCTCGGCCGACAGGCCCGCGAACTCGGCGAAGATCGCCGCTTTTCCTTCCATCACCGGCAGACCCGCGAGGGTGCCGATGTTGCCCAGGCCCAGGATCGCCGTCCCGTCGGTGCAGATGGCGATGCGCTGGCCGACGCCGGTGTACGTGCGGGCCAGTTCCGGCTTGGCCTCAATGGCCTTGCACACGCGGGCGACGCCCGGCGTGTAGACGATCCGAAGGTCCGTGTTTGTGCGGATGGGGATGCGGCTCTTGACGTACGTCGAACCGCCGCGGTGCGCTTCCAGCGCCGCGTCGAGCACGGCGGTCACTTCAAAACCGGCCGTCTTTTCCAGGGCGGCTTTGGCGGCGGCCATCTGGGCGTCGCCGCTGGTGAAGACCTGCAGGCGGTAGTTGAAGACCTTGTCGGCGGCGGCAGTGAAGTCGATATTGCCCACACGGGCGCCGGCGTCGGTGATGGCGCCGATGGCCGCGCCCAGGGCGGCGTTGTCGCCCGAAAAGCGCAGGAGCACGTCAAAGACAGTGTTGCGTCCAAACCGGTCGTGTAAAGCCTCGCGAGATTCCATGGCCGTGCGGTTCTCCGATAGAGGGGGCATTATACGATTCCGGGGGAAATTTCCAATTTCCGATTTCCAATTTCCCGCTCGGCTGAAGTCAGGGATAGCCACGGGCCTTTGGCCTGTGGGCGAGGGGGGACCGTTCATCTAAGTGCCCCAGCATGCTTGAGCGTGCTTACTTCAGTGAATGCCACCGATCAGAACGGGATATTAACATTCGAATCAGCGTACCATTTGGCATGAAAAGCAAGGACTTGCACCGCCAAATATACAAAGCCCGGTCCTGCGATTGCCAGAATAAGGGCAATTTTGCCTACTCTTTTTCGACGGGAGACTATTGCAAGCCCTGTTGCTAATGTGCTGCTGAGAATTACCGCCCAAGGCAAACATGCCGCCAATGCATGGGCAACTGAATCAGACAGTGGAACCGACACCAGAAAATAGGGAGGTGGAATGAGAAACAGCCGCCCCGACCCATAGGGCAGCATTTCCCACAGATAGAACCCCAGTGACCCTAGGACAGCCAGCACAAGGGCAGGCCACGCCAGTACGCGTGCAGCTTTATCGCTCAACCCCAGCCGGTGACTCTGAATACTCTCTTCCATAAGCTTCTTTCCTGTCGCTTGTCCCGGCCTATCGGTCCTGTTTCTGCCCCAGCAGGTCTTTGGCTTCCTGGGCCGGGGCGGTGTTGGGAAATCGTTTGATGATGTCGCGGAGGGTTTCGTCGGCCTTGTCGGCGAACCCGTTGGCGCGCAGGAGCCGGGCCATGTCGAGCAGGCGCAGGGCCTCGGGGGCGGGCGGGGCGGCAGGGGCTGCCGCCGCGGCGCCCGCGGCGGGGGGCTTGTCGCCCACGGGCGGGTGCCATGTGAATGCCGGGGCGACGGGTCCGAGGGTTCTTTCCTCGGCCTTGAGCTTGTCGATCTCGGCGTTGATGCGTTTGAGGGCTTCAACCAGTTCGCGTTTTCGCAGGGCGACGGTGTTGGTTTCCTGCTGTCGGTCGTTGATGGTCTGGAGGGCTCGGGCGATGTCGGCCCGCACGTCGTCCGCCTGTCGGCGCAGCAGGAGTCGGTTGCCCGGGTCGGTCTCGACGAGCAGGTCGCCCTCGATGCGGGACAGGCGCAGGCGGTAATGGTTGATCATCGCCCACAGGTCGCGAATCTGCAGGTCGTTGCGTCCGGCGACCGAGTCGATCTCTCGCGCCTCGCTGAGCACGCCCTGGCGGCGCACCTGGGCGGCGGCGGTCTGCTCGGCGATCTCCTGCGAGCGCTTGGCCCGCCCGGTGTATGTCTGGCGGGCCTTGGCGTATGTGGCCGCGAACTGCGGCAGTTGTTTCCACTTCTCCAGCGACTGGTCGAGAATGCGCGCCAGCTCATTGGGCAGGGCGGGGCGCGGCTGCGTACCTTCGTGCCAGGCGATCAGGTTGGCGGCGTTGTGCTGGATGGTCTTGTCGTCGGGCCGATGCTTCATCGCCGGAAGCACTTCCTGCAAGGCCTGGAAATATCGCCCCTGCACCGCGTCGTTATACGCCAGCACCGCCCAGGCCAGGCCGTCGGTGGGCTTGAGACGCGTCAACTCCGTCGCCGGATACACCGCGATGCGCGGATGACCCAACTGCAGCATACGCTGGGTATATGCCTCGTAGAGCGCAATGCTGTTGCGGTCGATGTTCCGCCCCTCGGCGTAATCGGCGGCGGCCGTGTTGAGGTCAGGTGCGCTGCGGATGTCGGCGATGATCTGATCGAGGTCCTTGGCGCTGCGGTCGACGGCGGGGCGGCTCTGGGCCCATAAGCCCCCCGCCAGGAGCAGGACGGTTGCGATGGCGGTGAAAAGACGCTGTGTGACCATGACATTCTCCCGCCGCCTCTGACGGCGGCACGTTCATTATACGGGCAAACGCTACCGGAGCTTGTGCTGCGCCATCAACTCCCGCGCCCGCTGCGCCGCGGGCGAGCCGGGATGGCTGGCGATGACCTCATTGAGCGTCGCGGCGGCTTTGCCGGGCAGACCGTTTCTCAGCAGCATCTCGGCCAGCTTGACCTTCACCTCGGGCGAGGTCTCGGCGCTGGCGGGATCGTCGGCGGAGTCGGGTTGGTGCTCTTGGCCGGCGGCGGGGGCGGTGGAGGGCATGTCGCGGTCGACCGACGCCTTGCCGTCGACGATGGGGGGCATCCACGGCAAAGTCGGCAGCGAGTGCTCTACCTTATATAGCCTCTGGCGGAGCTGGGTGGCCTTTTGCCGCTGGGCGCGGGCCTCGGCTGTCAGATCCCCCACCTGCTTGACCCGCTGTTGGTTGAGGGTTTCGAGTTCGGCGATCTTGTCGCGATTGGCCTTCCCTGCCGGCGGGGGCGTCGGCTGTTTTGCGGCGGTGGGGGGCGCGGGCTTGTCGGCGGGTCTGGAGGCGGCGGCAGCGGACTTTTCGATCTGCTCCAGGGCGCTGCGTTGATTGGCGATCTCGCGGACGGTGCGATTGTGTTCCTCGATGACGATGGCGATAGCGTTCTTGGCCTGGTAGTAGGCGCTTTGGGCGTTCTCGGCCTGGCGTTCGAGATCGGCCATTCGGGCGCGCCTCGAGGCCAAGGCGCCCGCGGCGGCGGCGTAGGCTTTCGAGAAGGCGGGTTTGGCCATCCATGCGGGCTTGTTTTTTTCGAGTGAACTTTTCAGCAGCGGCGAGATGCGGGGGGGCGGTTGCTGGTCTTCGTACCACGCCAGGCAGATGGCGGCGTTGTTGAGGATGCCCGGGTCGTCGCCGAGGGGGTCCATCGCCTTGGACATCGCCACCAGCGCCAGGAGCATCTTCTCGCGCCGCCCCTGGCAATAGCCGATCACGCTCCATGCCGCCGGCCAATCGTCGCGCAGGCGCGTCAGTTCGAGGGCGGCCGCCATCGCCACCATGGGACGTCCCAACTGCAGGGCCCGCTTCATGTGGGCCTGGTGGACGGCGGGGTTGTTGCGATCGATGGCCTGCGCCCGCGAGGCGTAGTCGCTCAAGGCCGTCAGGTTCTCCGCGGCGGCCATCTGGCGGACCAATTCGGTTAGAATCTCGATCTGGGTGGGCTGGTTGTCATGCGGTTGCGACGCGGCGGGGGCGGCCGCTTGCGCCTGCCCCAGGGCCAGGGTGATTGCGGCGAGTGCGGCCAGTTCCGGCAGATATCGGCGCGGCGTCATGACAGTCTTACTCAGGGGTTTTCGTGTTGCTTGAGGAGTTCCTGGGCTTCCTTGGCGACGGCGGTATTGGGATATCTCAGGACGATCTCGCGCAGGCTCTGCAGCCCTTTGTCGACGCGATTGTTCTGCAGCAGCATCTTGGCTAAATCCAACGCGCTTTGGGCTTCGGAGGCGGTGGGGCGGGTGGTGGCGGCAGGGGGTTCGACCGGGGGCAGGTCGCCGGTGTCGGCCGGGGCGGGCGCCGGCGCCGCGGGCATCAGGGTGAATCGCTTGCCTTTGTCCTCGGCATCGGCCGTGGCTCTGCCGTCGACGGAGGGGACTTTCCATTCCAGCTCGGGCATGGAGAGTTTGGCGGCGTCGGCTTTGGCCTTGGCGGCGTTGTCGCGCGCTTTGGCGACCGTCCGGACGGCTTCATTGACCTTGTTGGTCGCCTGGCCGATCTGACCGTTGAGGGTGTTGATGCCGTTCTTGGTGTTGTTGATCCTGGCTTCGAGGTCTCTTTTGTAGTTACCGCTTCCGCCGGAGCGGTTCATCAGGTCGAGGTGGGTCTGGTTTTTCTTGTTCTCTTCGGTCCACTCGGCGACGCGCTGGCGGGCGTTGCGGACGAAGATGGTGCCGTTGCGGATGACGGTCAGGGCCTCTTTCTCCTGCTTATCGGCCTCGTCGACGGCAGCAGTGCTCTTCTTCATCGCGTCGTTGTAGGTCTTCATCTTGCTTCGGGCGGCTTTGTACGCCCCGCTGTAGGCGCCCGCGCTGGTCCAGGCTTTTTCATTCTCCTTGAACATCCCGGCGGCTTTGGCCGACAGCGACGCGGTGTGCTTGAGTTCGTCGGACCAGCCCATGAGCTGTCCGAGGTTGCTCAGGGCCGACGCGTCGTTGTTCAGCAGCGCCGCCGCCCGCACCGCCGGATCGATCGCCAGAGCGAACTTGCCCTCCCTGGCCAGATAGTACGCCATCGTCGCCCAGGCCGTTCCGTCGCCGCTGTCCAGGCGGACGACCTCGTACGCGCCGTGGTATGCCACACGCGGGTAACCCAGCGTGAGCATCTTGCGCATGTAGGCGCGGCACAGGTCGAGGTTGTTCCGGTCGAGGGTGCGCCCGCGCATGAACAACCCTGCCGCTTCGCCGGGTTGGTCGGTCGCCTTGAGCTGGGTGATGATCGCCTGGACCTCGGGCGCGGTGACTTTAGGCGCCGCCGCGGCAGGACCGCTGGCAGGTCGGCTCGTCGCCGGCGACGGCGCTGCACCGGCCGCGGCCGCGATGACGACCGCCCATGCCGCCAGACTTGTCGAGATCATGATCGTTTCCTTTCGCCCCCGCCCGGGGCGGCGCTTGTTGCAGCAGCCGCCTTTGCTGTAGGATAGGTCAAACGCCATGATAAGGACAGGCCCCACATGATTCAAGACCACCCTGACGACCGAGGCTACATCGGCGCCTTCGGCGGGCAGTTCGTGCCCGAGACGCTCATCAAGGCCGTACGCCAACTCGAAGAGCAGTTCAACGGCGCCATGGCCGACGCGACCTTTACCGCGGAACTGGACCGCTGTCTGCGCCAGATCGCCGGGCGACCCAGCGAGTTGTACTTCTGCCGCCGCCTCAGCGAGCAACTCGGCGGGGCGAGAATCTACCTCAAGCGCGAGGACATGAACCACACCGGCGCGCACAAGATCAACAACACCCTCGGCCAGGGGCTGCTGACGCTGCGGATGGGCAAGAAACGCGTCATCGCCGAGACCGGCGCCGGACAGCACGGCGTGGCGACCGCCACGGCCGCGGCGGTGTTCGGCCTGGCCTGCGACGTGTACATGGGCACCGAGGACATCCGCCGCCAGGCGCTGAACGTCTTTCGCATGGAGCTTATGGGCGCGCGGGTCGTGCCCGTCGACTCCGGCCAGCGCACGCTCAAGGACGCCACCAACGCCGCGATGCGCGACTGGATGTCCAGCGTCGAGGACACCCACTACATCATCGGCTCGGTCGTGGGCCCGCACCCGTTCCCGGTGATGGTCCGCGAGTTTCAGAGCTGCATCGGGCGCGAGGCACGGCGGCAGATGCTTGAGATGGAAGGCCGCCTGCCCGACGCCGTGGTCGCCTGCGTCGGCGGCGGGTCCAACGCCGCGGGCATCTTCGCCCCCATGATCAACGACGCGCAGGTGGCGATGGTGGGCGTCGAAGCCGGCGGGCGCGGGCCCAACCTCGGCGACCACGCCGCCAGCCTCGGCGCCGGAAAGCCCGGCGTGCTGCACGGCTCGCTCAGCTATGTGCTGCAGGACCCCGACGGGCAGACGGCGCCTGTCCACAGCATCTCGGCTGGCCTGGACTATCCCGGCGTGGGACCCGAGCACTCGTACTGGAAAGAAATCGGGCGAGTCGAGTACGTCTCCGTTCGCGACGACGAAGCCCTGGACGCCGTGGTGGCCCTGGCCCGCAGCGAGGGCATCATCCCGGCACTGGAGTCCGCCCACGCCGTCGCCCACGCCGTCAAGATGGCCCCCAAGATGGGCAAGGACAAGATCCTCCTGGTAAACCTGAGCGGCCGCGGCGACAAAGACTGCAACGAGATCGCCGAGATCCTCAAGCAACGGGGAGGGGAGGGACGACACAGAGACGCTGAGGGACAGAGATGACGGGGAGGGGAGGGACGACGTAGAGACGCTGAGGGACAGAGGTGGGAAGAAGAGAAGAGAGAAGAAGAGAAGAAAGACAAAAGAGACAAGAAGAATGACAAGGATGAAGAAAGCCGCGCAGAATATGGAGATTGCTGAGCAAGGGGAATGAGAATGAATGACGACGCGGGTATGAATCAAAATAAGGGTGGCAGGCAGTTTGGTGCAGACGAGTATCCGTTGCAGGAACTGACCAACGCTGTCATTGCGGCGGCTATTTATGTGCATCGAAAGCTGGGGCCAGGATACCTTGAACAGATATATGAAAACGCGTTGGTGATCGAGCTGGAGTCGCGCGGCCGCGTTGTCGAACGGCAGAAGAGCTTCGATGTGTATTACAAGGGCTTCCTTGTCGGACAGCACCGCCTGGACTTGCTCGTCGACGATCAAGTTGTTCTTGAACTGAAATCCGTCGAAGCCTTGGCTGCTATCCATGTAGCCCAATTGAGGAGCATACTGAAAGCCTCTGGCAAACGAATTGGGCTGCTGATGAACTTCAATCAGCCGACGCTGGCGAAGGGGCTAAAACGCGTTATCCTCTAGGCGCAAACGTTGTGTCTCTCAGTGTCGTCCCTCCGCGTCCCCGCCCCGTCCCGGCAGTTGGTTTGTTTTGGATCCTGAAAAATTGCCTTGATGCCTGTGCGCTTTAGGCGCACAATTGTGCGCATAATGAGAACATCACAGGGACAAGCGATCATCTGGTTGTTTCCTCGCGTGCGCAGCGCTGTGCTGACGCTGATTCTACGCGACCCTCAGCGGCGCTGGCACCTGCGGGACGTGGTCCGCCGAACCGGTTGCGCCATCGGCAGCGTCCGCCGCGAGTTGACGGGGCTGGCAGCCTGCGGCATCGTAACTTCCACGCGCGACGGAAACCGTACGTACTATCAGGCGGCGGCAAATTGTCCCATCGGCCCGGAACTGAGAGGGATCGTTCGTAAGACATCCGGAATGGCCGACGTGCTTGCCGAGGCGCTCAAACCACTGGCAAGGCGCATTGCAGTCGCCTTTGTATATGGTTCGCAGGCCGCCGGCACGGCCGGGGCTTCCAGCGACGTGGACTTGATGGTGGTCGGTAATGTGTCGTTCGCCCGGGTTGTTGCCGCTGTGGGTCCGGCGCAGGATGAATTGACCCGAGAAGTCAATCCAACGGTTTTCTCGCCGACTGAATTCAAAACCAAGATGGCCTCAGGGCACCACTTCCTTCACGCCGTCATGAAGGGACCCAAGATATTCATAGTAGGAGATGCCAATGACCTTGCAGGACTGGCAAAATAACGGTTGGCTCACGGAGCACCAGTCGAGCCCGCAGGAGATCATTGATCTGCTGGCTGTAGCAGACCGGGACCTCAAGGACTGCCAGTCCGAAGGCTTGAGCGCTGACTGGCGATTCAACATCGCGTACAACGCTCTCTTGCAGACAGCCACAGCCGCACTGGCGGCGGCAGGATATCGTGCTACTCGTGACGCGCACCATTTTCGAGTTCTCCAGTCGCTGGCACTCACGGTGGGGCTGGATGCCAAGGTTATCCGCAAGCACGACGCTTTCCGCAAGAAACGCAATCTGACCGGATACGAACGCGTTGGCGCTGTTTCCGATCAGGAAGTGGTTGAGGTCATTCAGGCGGCGCAGAGCGTACGGCAGGCCACAGAAGAATGGATCGCCACTAACTACCCCCATTTGCTTCTCTAGGGCGCCCCCTGACCCTGCACTCCCCATCGGAAATTGCCAATTGGAAATTGGAAATGCCCTCCCGCCTGCGGGTATAGTGGCGGACATGAGCAACGACAATCGACTGGCAAAGAGTTTTGCCGCCCTGCGTGCCTCTGGCAAGCGCACGATGGTGCCGTTTCTGACGGCGGGGTTTCCGGACCTGAAGACGACCGGGGCGCTGCTGGCGGAGATCGAGGCCCGCGGGGTGGCGGTCTGCGAGATCGGGTTTCCGTTCTCGGACTCCATCGCGGATGGGCCGACCATTCAGTCCTCGTATTATCACGCGCTTGAGGGCGGGGTCACGTGCGAGGGGATATTCGAGATGGTCAAGGCCTATCGCAAGGGCGGGGGCAAGATGGCCTTGGTGGCGATGGTCAGCGACTCGATTGTCTATCGCCGCGGGTATGAGGGGTTTTCGGCCGCGGCGGCAGAGGCTGGGTTCGACGCGCTGTTGATCCCCGACCTGCCGCTGGAGGAGGCGTTGAAGGTTCAGCCGGTGGCGGCGTCGCACGGGCTGTGCTGCATCATGCTGGTGGCCCCGACCTCGACGGCTGAACGCCGCGAGCAGATCGCCCGCTCCAGCACCGGGTTCGTCTACTACATGTCGGTAGCCGGCATCACCGGGGCCCGCACCGCTTTGCCTGCGGCGACGCTGGCGGCAGTGGCCGAGCTCAAGACCAAGACCGACACCCCCATCTGCGTGGGATTCGGCATCTCCTCGCCGGAGATGGTGTCCGAGGTCTGCAAGGCCGCCGACGGCGCGATTGTCGGCTCGGCCATCGTGGCCCAGATCGCCAAGCGGACGGCTGACCACCCGCAAACGCTGGTCAAAGACATCGGCAACTTCGTAGCCGAACTTCTGGCCGGAGCGGCCGGTGCCAGATAACACGCGGTGAAGACATTCTCATGAAGATGCGGAAATTAAGAGGCCTCTATGAAACATGTCAAACTTGAGACGGTGTCCTTGAAGAACCACTCTGAACTCAACGAGGCTTGGATTCAGAAGGTCATAGCAGATGACCCGGCAATCCTGGGCTTAGGCGATTTGGTCCTTCGGGACAAAGAACGCCCTCAGCCGCGAGCCGGAAGACTCGATCTGTTGCTTCAAGACAGCGACGACAAACGCTATGAAGTGGAGATTCAATTAGGAGCCACGGATGAAACGCATATCATCGGGACGATTGAGTACTGGGATATCGAAAGGAATCGCTACCCGCAGTATGAGCATTGTGCAGTTATTGTGGCGGAAGATATCACAAGCAGGTTTCTCAATGTCATTAACCTGTTCAACGGAACAATCCCCCTAGTTGCCCTTCAAATGACGGCAATCAAGGCCGACGGAGGGATCGGGCTCAATTTCACAAAGGTCCTCGACGAACGGAGTTTGGGTGTTGTTGATGAGGATGAAGATATAGTGGTCACAGACCGGGCTTATTGGGAAAAACGCACCCCCAAAACCATCATGGAATTGGCAGACCGCATCTTGGGCATTGTGAACGAGACCGATCCGGCATTCAACTTCAAGTACAACAAGTTTTATATCGGGATGGCCAAGGGTGGGATCACGAACAACTTTATCTGGTGTGAATTGAACAAGTCCCATCTCCGGCTGAACGTCAGGTTACCAAAGGACGAATCGCTCTCAGGCCAGTTGGATGAAGCCGGCTTGGATCTTATGAGCTATAAGTGGGGAGCTCTGAGAATCCGTCTCAAGCCGGAAGATCTTCCTAAACACGTGGGTCTCATCAAGATGGTCTTGGACAAGGCGTATAGCATTTCCCAGTAGCGTCGCCTTCAGTGCGACGCTGGCGGCCGCCATGTCTGTGCCTGCCCTGGAGCATGGCGGCTGATAAACGGCCGCCATCGCACCCGGCGCGTCTGAGTCCAATCTTGTCGCTGACTACAATAATGTAGCCAATCCGCCGAAATCGCGACAAGTATGTAACAAAATGCAGCCACCTCATATAAAACAAGTCGTTTTAAGTTATTGATAAATAGATTCTTATGTTAACAATGGGTATCTGGCACGTTCCATGCTTTATATCTTGGCAGGCCACCGGTGTCTCTGCAGTGGATGCGAGGCTGCTGGATGCATGATGGAGTGCGTTGGGCTGGGGGGCTGTCGAATTACCGTGGCGCTGGGCCGACAGGCTGCCTGCGGCGCGTTCGACAGTCTCCCCGGCTTTTTTGTCCGCCCGACGCCGGAAAAGAAAGAGTGCGGGATTGCGCGGATTGGGAAAAGATTAAGAGGATTAAGAACAAAGAGATGATGGAAGACGAAGACGTGTCCCGTCTCTTTGCTCCGTCTTTTCCCAATCCTCTTAATCCCCTGAATCCGTGCAATCCTGCTCTCCCCGACCCGAAAGTCAGGAGACGAACATGACGCCCAAAGAGTTTTTCGAGTTCGCCAGGAAGAACAAAGCCGAGATGATGGACCTCAAGTTCGTCGACATGCTCGGCACGTGGCAGCACTGTTCCTATCCCATCGCCACCATCAACGAGAGCGTCTTTGAAGAGGGTCTGGGCTTCGACGGCTCGTCTATCCGCGGGTGGCAGGAGATCCACAAGTCGGACATGATGGCCGTCTGCGACCCGAACACGGCGGTGCTCGATCCGTTTTTCGCGCGGCCGACCGTCAGCGTGATCGCCAATATCGTCGACCCCGAGACGCGCGAGGACTACTCGCGCGACCCGCGCCACGTGGCCAAGCGGGCGGCGGCGTGGCTCAAGGAGACCGGCATCGGCGACACGTGCTTCCTGGGCCCCGAGGCCGAGTTCTTCATCTTCGACGAGGTGCGCTACGAGCAGAACCAGCACACCGGCTACTACCAGATCGACTCGTCCGAAGGCGCCTGGAACACCGCGCGATTCGAGGAGCCCAACCTCGGCTATAAACCCAGTTTCAAGGGCGGGTACTTTCCGGTCAGCCCGACCGACACGTTTCACGACCTTCGCGGCGAGATGGTGCATGAGATGATGAAGGTCGGCATCAAGGTCGAGGCGCACCATCACGAGGTCGCCACGGCAGGCCAGAGCGAAATCGACATGAAGTTCGACGAGCTGACCAAGATGTGCGATCAGTTCATGTGGTACAAGTACATCATCAAGAACGTCGCCAAGCGTCACGGCAAGACGGTCACGTTCATGCCCAAGCCGATCTTCGAAGACAACGGCAGCGGCATGCACACGCACATTTCGATCTGGAAGGGCGGCAAGCCCCTGTTCGCCGGCAAGAAGTACGCCGGGCTGTCGGACATGGCGCTGTACGCGGCGGGCGGGCTGCTGCGGCACGCCCCGGCGCTGCTGGCGATTGCCGCCCCGACGACCAACTCGTACCGCCGCCTGGTTCCGGGCTTCGAGGCGCCGGTGAACCTGGTGATGTCGGCCCGAAACCGCTCGGCGTCGCTGCGGATTCCGATGTACTCCAAGAACCCCAAGGCCAAGCGCCTGGAGTTCCGCTGCCCGGACCCGACGGCCAACGGGTACCTGGCCTGGTCGGCGATGCTGATGGCCGTGATCGACGGCATCCAGAACAAGATCGACCCGGGCGAGCCGCTGGACAAGAACATCTACGAGTTGAGCAAGAAGGAACTCGACACGATCCCCAAGGTGCCCGGTTCGCTGGAAGAGTCGATCGCGGCGCTGGAGAAGGATCACGCGTTCCTGCTCAAGGGCAAGGTGTTCAGCAAGGACCTCATCGAGGCGTGGATCACGTGGAAGCGCGAGAAGGAGATCGCTCCGATGGCGCTGCGCCCACACCCGCACGAGTTCCACATGTACTACGACAGTTAAGTGGCACAGCCTTTCCAGGCTGTGGCTTCCCGCTGCAGACCTCACAGGCTGGAAAGCCCGTGCCACCGGGAAAGGCCGAGGCAAACGAATTCGCGGGCAGACGATTTCGTATGCTGGCGCAGCGAGTGTTTGCGTTTCGGGCAAAACCGCTACAATAGGCGGCCCGGCCCGATCCGGCGACAGCGTGCGGCGTACGAATGGAAAGGATGGTTCGGCAAACGATGTTGAGGCCTCAGAAAGCCCAGGGACTTTACGACCCCGCCAACGAGCATGACTCGTGCGGGATCGGCGCGGTGGTGAACATTAACGGCCGCCGCGAGCACGCGATCATCGACTACGGCAGGCAGATCCTGCTCAACCTGCACCATCGCGGGGCGGCCGGCAGCGACGAGGTCACCGGCGACGGGGCGGGGATCCTCATGCAGGTTCCGCGGGAGTTTCTGCCCAAGGCCGCCGCGGCGGCGGGCGTGGCGCTGCCTCGCGACAACGCCTGGGCGGTGGGCATGGCGTTCGTCTCGCGCGACAGCGGCGACTCCAACGCCGTCTGGGAAAACATCGTCGCCCAGGGTCTGGCGCACTACGGGCTCAAGGTGTTGGGCTGGCGCACGGTCCCTGCCGACAATAGCTGCCTGGGTCAGATCGCCCGATCGAGCGAGCCGGGGGTGCGGCAGTTCTTCACCGACACGGCGGGCCTGGAGGGGGAGGCCCTCGAGCGCAAGTGCTTCATGGCGCGCAAGCGCGTCGAGCGCCTCACGCGCGAGCGGTTCGGGCCCGACAGCGAGTTCTACATCTGCTCCTTCTCCGCCCAGACGCTGGTCTACAAGGGCATGTTCATGGCCCACCAGCTCTTCGCGTACTACCCGGACCTGGCCGAGCCGGCGATGACCACCGCCCTGGCGATCGTCCACCAGCGCTACAGCACCAACACCTTCCCGAGCTGGACGCTGGCCCAGCCCTTCCGCTGCCTGGCGCACAACGGCGAGATCAACACCCTCTCGGGCAACCGCAACCACATGCGCGCCCGTGAAACGAAAATGGCCTCGCCGCTGCTGGGCGACGACCTGAGCGACCTGCTGCCCGTGCTGGCCGAGGGCGGCAGCGACTCGGCCCAGTTCGACAACGTGCTGGAGATGCTCACTCGCGCCGGCCGGCCGCTGCCCCACGCGATGATGATGATGATCCCCGAGGCCTTCGGCGCGCGGTACCACATCAGCACCGACAAGCGCGCGTTCTACGAGTTCCACTCGGCCATCATGGAGCCCTGGGACGGACCGGCGGCGATGGTCTTCACCGACGGGCGCGTCGTCGGCGGAACGCTCGACCGCAACGGGCTGCGCCCCTGCCGCTACGTCGTGACGACCGACGGGCTGGTGGTGCTGGCCAGCGAGACCGGCGTGATCGACTTCCCGCCCGAGAAGATCCAGACCAAGGGCCGACTTCAGCCCGGACGCATGTTCCTGGTCGACACCCAGGAAGGACGCATCGTCACCGACAACGAGATCAAGAGCAAGATCGCCCGCAGCAAGCCCTACCGCCGCTGGCTCGACGACAACCGCATCGAACTGCGAGGCCTCTTCGACGCCGCCCAGGGCGAACCGGCCGACATGGACCAGCTCGTCCGGGCGATGAAGGCCTTCGGCTACACGCGCGAAGAGCTGCGCATGGTGCTGACGCCGATGGCCGTCAACGCCCAGGAGCCCATCGGCTCGATGGGCACCGACACGCCGCTGGCGGTGCTGTCGAACCAGCCCAAGAGCCTGTTTGCGTACTTCAAGCAGCTCTTTGCGCAGGTGACCAACCCGCCGATCGACCCGCTGCGCGAGGGCCTGGTGATGAGCCTGATGCTCTACACCGGCCAGCGCCGCAACCTGCTTGAAGAGACGCCCGAGCACTGCTGCCAGCTCAAGCTGCCCCACCCGATCCTGACCAACGAAGACATGCGGCGCCTGCGGACCGTCAAGCGCGCCGACTTCAAGGTGGCGACCATCTACGCCCACTTCGACGCCGACGACGCCGACCCCGCCGCCGCCCTGCGGCGAGGGCTGGACGACCTGATCAATGCCGCCGAGGAGGAGATCCGCCTCGGCGCCAGCCTGCTGGTGATCTCCGACCGCGAGACCACCGCCCGCCGCGCGCCGATCCCCATCCTGCTGGCGACCTCGGCGGTGCATCAGGGCCTCCTGCGACGCAAGCTCCGCGGCGAGGCCGGGCTGATCATCGAAAGCTGCGAACCGCGCGAGGTGGCGCACTTCTGCCTGCTGTGCGGCTACGGCGCCAACGCGATCAATCCGCACCTGGCGTTCGAGGCCCTCAACTACATGCGCCACCGCGGCGAGCTGGGCGAGGACCTCGAGCCGGTCCAGATCGTCGACAACTACATCGCCGCGATCAAGAAGGGCATCCTCAAGACGATCTCGAAGATGGGCATCTCGACGCTGCGCAGCTACCGCTCGGCCCAGCTCTTCGAGGCCATCGGCCTGGCACGCGACGTGATCGAGACGTACTTCACCGGCACCGCCTCGCGCATCGGCGGGGTGGGGCTGGGCGAGATCGCCACCGAAACGTTGCGCCGCCACAACAAGGCGTACGAGCCGGCCGCCCCGGCCGAGCTGCCCCTCGAGTACGGCGGCGAGTACCACTTCCGCAAGGACGGCGAGCAGCACCTGTGGAACCCGCACTCGGTCAGCCGCCTCCAGCACGCCGTCGTCGCCGACGACGCCAAGGCCTACGACGACTACGCCCGGGCGATCAACGACCAGAGCAAGGGCCTCTGCACGCTGCGCGGGTTGTTCGACTTCAAAGGCCAATCCCCCATCCCCCTGGAGGACGTCGAGCCGGCCGAGGAAATCGTCAAACGCTTCTGCACCGGGGCGATGTCGCACGGGTCGATCTCCAAAGAGGCCCACGAGTGCATGGCCGTGGCGATGAACCGCCTGGGCGCCATGAGCAACACCGGCGAGGGCGGCGAAGACCCCAAGCGCTACACGCCCGAGCCCAACGGCGACAGCCGCAACTGCGCCATCAAGCAGGTCGCCAGCGCGCGGTTCGGCGTGACGATCGACTACCTCGCCCACGCGCGGGAGATTCAGATCAAGATGGCCCAGGGCGCCAAGCCCGGCGAGGGCGGACACCTGCCCGGGCACAAGGTCACCGACGAGATCGCCCGCCTGCGCCACTCGACGCCGGGGGTCTCGCTGATCAGCCCGCCGCCGCACCATGACATCTACTCGATCGAAGACCTCGCGCAGTTGATCTACGACCTCAAGTGCAGCAATCCCGGCGTGAAGGTCTCGGTCAAGCTCGTCAGCGAGGTCGGCGTGGGCACCATCGCCGCCGGCGTCGCCAAGGGCAACGCCGACGAGGTGCTGATCTCCGGCCACGACGGCGGCACGGGCTCGAGCCCGCTGTCGTCGATCAAACACGCCGGATGCCCCTGGGAGCTCGGGCTGGCCGAAACGCAGCAGACCCTCGTGCTCAACGGCCTGCGCGACCGCATCCGCGTTCAGGCCGACGGGCAGATGAAGACCGGGCGCGACGTGGTGATCGCGGCGCTGCTGGGAGCCGAGCAGTTCGGTTTCGGCACGGCGGCCCTGGTCTCGATGGGCTGCGTCCTGATGCGAAAATGCCACCTGGGCACCTGCCCGGTGGGCGTGGCCACGCAGGACCCCGCCCTGCGAAGCCGCTTCGCCGGAAAGCCCGAGCACGTGCAGCGGTACATGATGTTTGTCGCCCATGAAGTGCGGCGCATCATGGCCGAACTGGGCGTGCGGAAGGTCGAAGACCTCATCGGACAGACGCAGTACCTCGACACGCGAAAGGCCCTGGACCACTGGAAGGCCCGCGGGCTGGACTTCTCGGCGATCTTCGCCAAGCCCGCCGTCGGGCCCGAGGTGCCGCTGCGACTGACGCGAAAGCAGACCGACCACCTCGGCGACCACCTGGACTGGCAGATCATCGCCCAGGCCAAGCCCGCCCTGGAGAATAAGCAGAAGGTGGTCATCGAGAGGCCCATCCGCAACGTACACCGCACGGTCGGCACGATTCTGAGCAACCGCGTGAACAAGGCCCACGGCGCCGCCGGTCTGCCGGAAGACACCATCACCTGCACGTTCACAGGCTCGGCCGGCCAGAGCTTCGGGGCGTTTTTGGCGCCGGGCATCACGCTCAAGCTCATCGGCGACAGCAACGACTATCTGGGCAAGGGCCTCAGCGGCGGGCGCATCATCGTGCAGACGCCGGCCGGCTCGCCCTTTGAGCCCCACCGCAACATCATCGTCGGCAACACGCTGCTCTACGGCGCCACCAGCGGGCAGGCGTTCATCAACGGGATGGCCGGCGAACGCTTCGCCGTCCGCAACAGCGGGGCGGTGGCCGTCGTAGAAGGGTTGGGCGACCACGGTTGCGAGTACATGACCGGCGGTCGCGTGGTGGTGCTTGGTCAGACGGGGCGCAACTTCGCGGCTGGCATGAGCGGGGGGATCGCCTACGTGCTCGACGAGCACCAGTTGTTCGACACGCTGTGCAACCTCGACACCGTTGACCTCGAGACGGTCTATCTGGACGAAGACGTGCAGTTGCTCAAGAGTTTGATCGAGCGGCACCAGGCGCTGACCGCCAGCCGCCGCGCGGCCGACCTGCTGGCCAACTGGGAGCAGGTCATCGGCAGCTTCGTGAAGGTCATGCCGCTGGACTATCGCAAAGCCCTGGAACGCCTCAAGGAGCGTCAGGCCCGCGGCGGCGAGTACGAGCCCGCCACCGAGGAGGTGTACCATGGGTAAGCCGACCGGATTCACCGAATACCAGCGTCAGGACGTGCCGCATCGCCCCGTCGGGCAGCGGGTGAAAGATTTCTTCGAGATCGATCTGCCCCTGGACGAGGAGGCCCTGCGCACGCAGGCGGCGCGTTGCATGGACTGCGGCATCCCGTTCTGCCACGGCGCCGGCTGCCCGCTGGGCAACCGCATTCCCGAGTTCAACGACCTGGTTTACCAGAACCGCTGGGCCGAGGCGCTGGAGATCCTGCACTCGACGAACAACTTCCCCGAGATCACCGGGCGCATCTGCCCGGCGCCGTGCGAGGCCTCCTGCACGCTCAACATCAATGACGACGCGGTGCTCATCAAGCACATCGAACTGCAGATCGCCGAGCGCGGCTGGGAGCAGGGCTGGATCAAGCCCATGCCCGCCGCCGTCAAGAGCGGGCAGCGCGTCGCCGTGATCGGCAGCGGGCCGGCGGGCCTGGCGGCCGCCCAGCAACTGGCCCGCATGGGTCACGACGTGGTGGTGTTCGAGAAAGACGCCCGCCCCGGCGGGCTGCTGCGGTACGGTATTCCCGACTTCAAGCTCGACAAGCGCATTCTCGACCGCCGCATCGAGCAGATGAAGGCCGAGGGCGTCGAGTTCCAGTGCAACGCCGTCATCGGTGAAGATCTCTCGGGCAAGTACCTGCGCAACCGCTTCCAGGCTATCGTGCTGACGATGGGGGCCGGTCGCCCGCGAGAACTGGACGTGCCCGGTCGCGGGCTCGAGAACGTACACCTGGCGATGGAGTACCTCGCTCAGCAGAACCGCATCAACAGCGGCGAGATCGTCGACGGCGACATCATCTCGGCCAAGGGGCGCGTGGTGGTGGTCATCGGCGGCGGCGACACCGGCAGCGACTGCGTCGGAACCGCCCGCCGCCAGGGCGCCCGCGAGATTCACCAGTACGAGATCCTCCCCCAGCCGCCGCGCCGCCGCCCGTCCGACACGCCCTGGCCGACGTGGCCGCGGATCCTGCGCACCTCGTCCAGCCACGAAGAAGGCTGCACCCGACGCTGGTGCGTGCTGACCAAGCGCCTCAGCGGCATCGGCGAGACCGTGCGCGAGCTGCACGGCATCGAGGTCGCCTGGACGCACAAGGGCGGGCGATGGGACATGAAGGAAGTGCCCGGCACGAACTTCACCCAGGCCGCCGACCTGGTGCTCATCGCGATGGGCTTCGTACACGTCGAACACAGCGGCCTGGTGGAAGACCTCGGCTGCCAGCTCGACGAGCGCGGCAACGTGAAGATCGCCAACTGCGCCACCAGCGTCCCGGGCGTCTATGCCGCCGGCGACGCCCAGTCCGGCGCCTCGCTGGTGGTCCGAGCCATCGCCAGCGGCCGAGAAACCGCCGCCGCCGTCGACAAATACCTCCGCCCGTAATATGGAGTGCGGCAGCCGTAGCTGCCGCTTTAAGAGTTGTCGGATTCCAGAAACTTCCAAAGCGGCAGCTAAGGCTGCCGCACTCCATATAGCCTCCACATGGCTTTACACCGCGCGGGGGCGAGCGTACAGTGCGGCCATGCCGACCAACGATCAGAAAGCCGAAGTATTGCGGGCGTATCGGGCGCGCACGCCTGTTCGCGTGCCAGTCACGTATGGGGCCAATCCGCGCGTGGTGGTGCTTGATCCGGCGTGGAACCCGCACGGGATCACGTTTGAAGATTACTTCACGCGGGCCGATGCGATGATCGAGTCGCAGCTTGGCCTGCTGGAGTACAAGGCCCAGTTTCTGAACAACTACTGCGACGATCCCACCGGGCGGCCGGCCGCGTGGAGCTTCTATGTCGACGCGATGAACAGCTACGACTCGTTGTACTTCGGCTGTCCGATCCACTATCGCGACGACGAAGTGCCCGACACCCAGCCGATCCTGGCCGGGACGGACAAGGAGAAGATATTCTCCGTCGACCTCGACCACCCGCTGGACAATCCGTTCATCCGCCGGCGTCTGCAACTCTATGACAACATGAAGGCCGCCGTCGCGGGCATGTCGTATCACGGCGTGCAACTGGGCGTGGCCGCCCCGGCGATGGGCTTCGACGGCCATCTGACCATCGCCACGTGCCTGCGCGGCGGGGAGTTGTACAGCGACTTCTATGAGGACCCGCCCTACGTGCGGCGTCTGCTGGACTTCATCGGCCGCGCGGTCGTCATCCGCAACAACACCTTGAACGAGAAGTTCGGCCTAAACCCCTTCGCGGCCGCGGGCGGGTTCTTCGCCGACGATTCGATCCAACTGATTTCCGGCACCATGTACCGCCAGTTCCTGCTGCCGCTGCACCGGCAGTGGTACGCCCAGTGGAGCGGCGGGGGTCCGCACGGCATCCATCTCTGCGGCGACGCGACGCGGCACTTCGGCGTCATCGCGAGCGAACTGAACGTGCGATCGTTCGACACGGGCTTTCCCGTCGACCACGGCGCGCTGCGCAGGGAACTGGGGCCGGACGTCGAGATCCTCGGCGGGCCGGAGGTCGGACTGCTGCTGCACGGCACGAGCGAGGCCGTCTACGCGCGCACGGCGGGGATCCTCAACTCCGGTATCAAGGAAGGCGGCCGCTTTGTTCTGCGAGAGGCCAACAACTTGCCCCCGCGCGTGAGTGAGGCGAACCTGGCGGCGATGTACCGCGCATGCCTCGACCACGGCTGGCATGGGACGCCGCAGGCGTAATGTGGAGTGCGGCAGCCTTAGCCCAACTTCCGCAGTTATAGATTTATGCAGATTATTTTCGGTCGATTTGTGCAGGAATGGCGGTGCAATGGCGGCATTCTGCTACCCCAAAGGGTCTTTTCACTTGTTTTGGATCCGATCAGC